>JAISUM010000112.1 GCA_031272095.1 Candidatus Symbiothrix sp.
GTTTTTTGCTGTCAATCCCTTATTCTCGCAGGTTCCCTTAGTAGCTTGGGGTGAATGTCCGATGTTTTTTTGCCCTTATTCCCTTATTAAAGTGTGAAAATAATGGAATAAGGGGCAGCGGGTGGGGGTGTTTTTTCTTGGCTACTAAGGGATTCTTTGAGAATAAGGGTTTAATCATATCGCATAATTTACAAAATGTCTGATTTCCAATATGTTAATTCTGTAAAATTAATCACCAATCACTAATCACTAACCTCCCTCGCTGGCGCAGATTTGCAATCCGTGCCTTGCATCATATAGTGGATTTTAGAGTTTAACGCTATAAAATACCAATTTGGGATTGGCGTCGTCCATATAAACAACGTAAACAAAGTCATTTTTTACGGTGGCAATGGGCGCCAAATTTATTCGTTCAGTGGAATGAAAGAGCAAAGTTTTTTCTGATTGTTTATTAAAATAATAATAATATTGCTTGTCTTTATAATAAAAATTTAAAAATAACAAGGTTTCATTTTCTATATAATTCAAAAAAGCTATATAATTCTGAACCAATCCTTGCGCAATTTGCAAAGGATGTTTGTCCTGATGGTCATGCAGATATTGTTTGCCGGGCCACAAATCACCAAAATCGAAAGTGTATTTTAATTGAACCTGATTATCATAAATTTGATACAGGCAATTATGTACAGAAGGCATATAAAGAACGGTATCTTCTAATCTTTGTAAGGGGTTTTGAGGAGAGATGGTAATATTCTTTAAATATTTCGGAACAGGCAAAAAACTTGCTATTTCTTCTCCTTTAAAATTGATGAAATTTATATAATCTCCATTATCGTTAGAGGTAGTATTTCCTTTATCTATAATGATTTTGTCATCATTCAAGGTCAGAAAACTATTAATAGAAACATTTTTTTTGCTTATTTCGGATATGAAATCACCATCTTTGGAATAGGTGATAAATTTACGTTGGTCGCCATCTAAAATAATGATATTGCCGGTTCCTTGTTGAATATCAAAATCTTGAGGTTTAACAAATTCACCCGGTCCGTTGCCAAGTTTGTTAATTACTTTTTTCAGGCGCCCTTCTCGGTCATAGATAAATAAAGATTTCGCGCGGGTTATGTCCAATATATAAATACGATTATTGGTGATTGTTATTTTATCGATGACTCCTATTGGGTCTTTTTCGGATTATTCCAATGTTAACACTGTCAGTTCGGACGCAATATCTTGAATATTAGTCTTTTCTCCCAACGATGTAGAGAGGTCGATTTGAAGTGTTTTTGCAGTATCGCTATCTGCTTTCTTTTTTTCATTTGAACAAGCAAAAAGCAGAATAATCACAAAAAACGATGCGTAAGAATGAATATGTTTCATGTTTTTTTATGTTTTAAAACGTTGCAAAGGTAGGTATAATTTCTGATACCTCCTAATAATTTGTCGAAAAATCTTTCATTATTATTGTGATTTTTTGCTGTCAATACGCCCTTGCGAAGATCACTCGTTGGGCGGAGGGTTTGCCGGTCAGCATACATTTGCCGGGGGGGGTGTCGCCTGCGAGCGGGATACAACGGATGGTCGCTTTGGTTTCTTCTTTGATGCGATCTTCCGTTTCCGGTGTGCCGTCCCAATGGGCAAGAATAAAGCCGCCATCTTCTATTTTTTCTTTAAATTCGTCGTAAGAATCCACCGTAATGGTATTTTCGGCGCGGAAATTCAAAGCTTTTTGATAGATATTTTCCTGAATATCGGCGAGCAAGGTTTGCACATGAGCCGCGATGTTTTCGACCGGCAAGGTTTCTTTGGTCAGCGTATCGCGACGCGCCACTTCGATGGTACCGTTTTCCAAATCGCGAGCGCCTAAAGCTAAACGCACCGGCACGCCTTTCAATTCGTATTCGGCAAATTTCCATCCGGGTTTTTTATTGTCGCTGTCATCTAATTTCACCCTGATATTCAAAGCCTCCAGGGCATCGACAATTTTTCGGGCTTGTTCGCGGATGAGCGCCAACTGTTCGTCGTTTTTGAAAATCGGCACGATGACTACCTGAAACGGCGCCAATCGCGGCGGTAAAACTAAACCGTTATCGTCGCTGTGTGCCATAATCAGAGCGCCCATCAGACGGGTAGAAACGCCCCAAGACGTTGCCCAGACATATTCGCGTTGTCCTTCCTTATTTAAAAATTGTACATCGAAAGCCTTGGCGAAATTTTGTCCCAAAAAGTGCGAAGTGCCTGCCTGCAAAGCTTTTCCGTCTTGCATCAGGGCTTCGATGCAATAGGTATCTACTGCGCCTGCGAAACGTTCATTTGCTGTTTTAACGCCTTTGACCACCGGTAACGCCATATATTTTTCGGCAAAATCGGCATAGACATTCAACATTTTGACGGCTTCTTCAACGGCTTCTTCTTTGGTGGCATGCGCTGTGTGTCCTTCCTGCCACAGAAATTCGGCGGTGCGCAAAAACAGGCGTGTCCGCATCTCCCAACGCACCACATTCGCCCACTGATTGCACAAAACCGGCAAATCGCGGTGAGATTGTATCCAATTTTTATAGGTGTTCCATATAATGGTTTCCGAAGTCGGACGGACAATCAGTTCCTCTTCCAATCGTGCTTCGGGATCGACTACAACGCCTTGTCCGTTGGGCGAATTTTTCAAGCGATAATGCGTTACGACCGCACATTCTTTGGCAAAACCTTCGACATGGCTCGCTTCACGGCTCAAAAACGATTTTGGAATGAACAGCGGAAAATAGGCATTCACATGTCCGGTTGCTTTGAACATATCGTCCAACTGTCGTTGAATTCGTTCCCAAATTGCATAGCCGTAGGGTTTAATCACCATACAGCCACGCACGGCAGAGTTTTCTGCCAAATCGGCTTTGATCACCAAATCGTTGTACCACTGCGAATAATTTTCTTTACGAGAGGTCAGCTCTTTTATTTCGATTGCCATAAATTACTGATGTATTAAGTTTTTTCCGGTCATTTCTTGGGGTTGTTTCAGTCCGAGAATATGCAGAATGCTCGGTGCAACATCGGCTAAAATGCCGTTGTCGGTGTGTGCCTGTTGATCGTTGGAAACGAAAATAAACGGCACCGGATTGAGCGAATGGGCGGTGTTGGGTGTTCCGTCGTCGTTGAGTGCATAATCGGCGTTGCCATGATCGGCGATGATGATAGCTTCGTAGCCATTGCTTTTGGCGGCTTCGATAGTGGCTTTCAGGCATGCGTCAACGGCTGTAACCGCTTTTTCGATTGCCTGATAGACGCCGGTGTGTCCGACCATATCGCCATTAGCATAATTGACCACGATAAAATCAAATTTTTGGCTGTTGATAGCTGCCACCAACTTGTCTTTGACTTCATACGCCGACATTTCGGGTTGCAAATCGTAGGTTGCTACTTTGGGCGACGCTACGAGGATACGTTCTTCGCCTGTGTAGGGCGCTTCGCGACCGCCATTGAAGAAGAAGGTTACATGCGCGTATTTTTCCGTTTCGGCGATATGCAGTTGCGACAAGCCCAGACTTGCCAAATATTCGCCCAGTGTATTTTCGACATTGTCCTTATCAAAAAGGATATGGACGTTTTTGAAAGTCGGATCGTAGGGCGTCATCGTATAATATTGCAGATCGGGGATGGTTGTCATTCCCTGTTCGGGCATATCTTGCTGCGAAAGGACTATCGTCAATTCTTTGGCGCGGTCGTTGCGGAAATTGAAGAAAATGACTACGTCGCCTGCTTCTATTGTAGCAATCGGTTTGCCGTTTTCGGTGCAAACGACAGGTTTGATAAATTCGTCCGTAACTCCTTCTGCATAAGACTGTTCTACAGCTTTTACCGGATCGGTGGAATGTGTTCCGATGCCTTTCACCAACAAATCGTAAGCTTCACGAACTCGTTCCCATCGTTTGTCTCTGTCCATCGCGTAATAGCGTCCGACGATGGAGGCGATTTTTCCGGTTGCTGTTTTTAAATGTGCTTGCAGGTCGGCGATAAATCCTGCGCCGCTTTTCGGGTCGGTGTCGCGTCCGTCCATAAAACAATGAACATAAGTCTTATCGACGCCATAAGCTTTGGCAACGTCGGTCAGTTTGAACAGATGTTCGAGTGAACTGTGCACGCCGCCGTCGGAGACCAAGCCCATCAAATGTATTTTTTTTCCTGTCTGTTTTGCGTAGGTATAAGCCTGTTTGACAGCCGGATTGTCCACGATTGTATTGTTGCGGCAGGCGATATTGATTTTCACCAGATCCTGATAGACCACGCGCCCTGCGCCGATGTTGAGATGTCCTACTTCGGAATTACCCATTTGACCATCTGGCAAGCCAACGCTTTCGCCGGAAGCTTGCAGTTGCGAATTGGGATATGTTTTCAACAGATAGTTCCAATAAGGAAGTTGCATTTCCGAGATAACGTCTCGTTTGGTATGGTCGCCTATTCCCCAACCATCCAAAATTACTAATAAAGCTTTATTTTTGACCATAATATTGTGTTGTTTTTTGATGATTTATTAAACAACGGCAAAGGTACGAAATATTGCGCAAATGTGCAAATAATCACTAACCACTAATCACTAACCACTGACCACTAACATCATTTCGTTCCCCAGTACAAAAACAGCATTCCAAGCAGCACCAGCAGCAAATCAAATGCCTTGCTTTTCAGGTTTTTTTCGCGGTAAATCCACGCGCCGGCAAGGAAGATGACCACCACATTGCTGCGCCGTATCATCGAAACGATGGAAATCATCGAATCGGCATCGGTCAGTGCGCTGAAATAGACATAGTCGCCAATGGCTAAAAATATGGAAATCAGCGGAATATACCACGTCCAGCGGAAGGGCGTGGTGTGTTTTCGCAGCGGAAACCACAAAATCATCAGCACGGGCAACATCACGGCAAACTGGTAAAAATTGAACCACGACTGCACGGTCATCACATCCATCGAGCGCATCAAATATTTGTCGTACAGCCCGCTTGCCGCACCGGTAAGCACCGAGAGAACCAAAAACAGTATCCATTTGTTGTGCGCAAAACGGATGCCTTCTTTTTTGCCCGTAAGCGAAAGCAGAAAAAACGACAAAATCGCCATCAGCACGCCCAACCATTGAAACAGATTTAACCTTTCGCCAAAAATCAGCAACGCGCCCAGCAAAACCGCCACCGGCTGCGTTGCCTTAATCGGACCTGCCAGCGTCAGAGGTAAATGTTTGGTAGCAAAATAGTTAAAAATCCACGAGGAAAGTACAATCAGCGATTTGATAAAAATCAGCAGATGCACCTGTGCTGATGCAGGCGGGACGTACAGTGGCGTTTGCTGCATCCATTCGGGGCAAAGCCACGAAAGCAGCACCGGCGGCAAAAAAATCAGCGAGCCGAAGACCGTGTTCAGAAACAGCACCGGAATCACGGCATTGCCTCCGAGCGATGCTTTTTTGGCAATTTCGTAAAATCCTAAAAATAAAGCGGAAAGAAAAGAAAGATAAAGCCACATAAATTTATATTCAAAAATTTAAGCCACAAAAGTAGTCAAAAAATTTGTTTCATACAAAAGAAAATATTACCTTTGCGCCTATGCTTGAACAAGAACTCATCTGGGAGCGCGATGTCTTTCTGTTGCTGAATGGAAGCGACTCGCTATTTTGGGACCGTTTTTTTTACGGATGCTCATACAAATGGACTTGGGCGCTACTCTATTTAGCCTTGCTGTTTGTACTGATCTACAGGCGTCCTTGGAAAGAGGTTTTGTTAGTCGTCATTTCGGTCGTCGTGTTGATTGTCTTGTGCGACCAACTTGCATCTGGCATTTGCAAGCCCCTGTTTCATCGTTTTCGTCCAACGCATCACCCTGATTTCAAAGACATTGTTGATATTGTCGGCAATAAACGGGGCGGACTTTACGGATTCGTGTCGAGCCACGCCGCCAACGCTTTCGGATTGGCGACTTTCACCGCATTGCTCTTTCGTAATCGCCTGTTCACGGCTACCATCCTGATGTTTGCCTTCCTGAATGCCTATTCGCGCATTTATTTGGGCGTACATTTTATTTCCGACGTGATTGCGGGCGCCTTGCTGGGAAGTCTTTGCGGTTATGCGGTTTTTGTTGCCGACAAGGCATTGAGAACACGTATTGTCGCAGAAAAAGACAAAAAAAGCAGTCCGAAAAGCTACGACAAACAACAAATCAATTTATTTTGCGTTATCTTTATAACAACAATATTAATACTAACAGTTAAATCATTTCAATCATGAAGACTATCACATTCAACGAATTGCGTAGAATCAAAGATCAGTTGCCTGCAGGCAGTTCATCAAGAATTGCGGCGGAATTAGGCGTGCCTGTAGAAATCGTCAGAAACTATTTTGGCGGAGTCAATCAAAGTACAGGTAGCGGTATCCATATCGAAGCAGGTCCCGACGGGGGCATCGTCATGTTAGACGATTCTACAATATTGGAAAAGGCGTTAATTATTTTGGGTGAAATCCAACATAATATCGCAACAGTAGAATCTAATGTATAATAAATTAATGAGCGACATTTCAAGTAAAATTATCAATCAACGTTTTCGCAGAAAAGACACACATGGCTCGATTTCGATGCCGATCTATTCAAGTGCGGCATTTGAATTTGATACGGCGGAGATCATGGAAGATGCTTTTCTCGGCAAATCAGGCGAGCATTACTATTCGCGCGTATCCAATCCTACCGTAGAGGCGTTTGAAGAACATATCAAAGCGGCGTCGGGTGCAGCTGATGTGTTAGCCGTATCTTCGGGTATGGCTGCCATTTCCAATGTTTTTATGACGATTGCCCACAGCGGCGCCAACATCGTAACTACTTCGCACTTGTTCGGCAATACTTTTTCATTGTTATATGTAACTTTGAAAAATTTCGGGGTGGAAGTCCGCTTTTGCGATATGTTAGATCCGGACGACGTCGCCCGACATATCGACGAGAACACTTGCGCCGTCTTTGTTGAAATCATCACCAATCCGCATTTGGAAGTAGCAGACCTGAAAGCCTTATCTGCATTGGCGCACAGCAAAAATGTGCCTTTGGTCGCCGATTCCACCGTGATCGCGTGGGACAGTTTCAACGCCAAACGTTTGGGCGTTGATCTGGAAGTCGTCTCTTCGACAAAATATATTTCGGGAGGCGCAACAAGTATCGGCGGTTTGATATTAGACCATCAAACATTCGACTGGTCAAAGTCTCCTGTCTTGGGAACGATAGCAAAAGGATTGGGAAAGAAAGCATTTAGCGCCAGACTGAAAGGCGAAATTTCGCGGAATATGGGCGCTTATATGTCTCCTCAAACGGCTTATATGCAAAGTCTGGGCTTGGAAACGCTCGACTTGAGGTTCAAACACTGCTCGGAGGCTACGCTGCAACTTGCCGAATACTTGAAAACATTGCCGCGCATCCGTGAAGTCAATTATACCGGACTGCCCGACAATCCGTTTTATGCACTTGCCCGCGAACAGTTCGGCAAATATCAGGGTGCGATGCTGACCTTCAGTTTGGATGATCAGGCTGCCTGTTTTGCGTTCCTCAACCGGTTGAAACTGATCAGGAGAGCGACCAATCTGTTCGACAACAAATCGTTGATTATCCATCCTTCGTCCACCATCTACGGCACCTTGCGTCCCGAATTGAAGGCGATGGTCAATGTTCCCAACAATATGTTGCGGCTGTCCGTCGGCTTGGAAAATGTTGAAGACCTGAAAGAAGACATACGGCAAGCATTGTAACAACCAAATAAAAATAGAATAATGAAATCGTTTGAACAGTTGAATTTAATGAATTTGAACTGGCAGGAATTAGCCAATTCGTTTTTGCACGAGGCATTGAAATTCGGTGGGAGGTTAGCAATATGCATTCTGCTCTACTGGTTTGGAAGAATCCTCATCAAATATGTTAACAGGCTGCTGGGCAACCTGATGAGCGCCCGCCAATTCGACCCGTCCGTCGCCTCTTTTCTCAAAAGTCTGATCAGTATCATCCTGACTGCGGCATTGTTGATGATGATCATCAATATTGTCGGCATCAACACCAGTTCGTTTATCGCTTTATTGGCGTCGATAGGCGTAGCTATGGGTATGGCGTTGAGTGGCACTTTGCAGAATTTTGCCGGAGGCGTGATGATATTGCTGTTTCGTCCGTATAAAGTGGGCGACCTGATCGATGCGCAAGGACAAAGCGGCACAGTGAAGGAAATTCAGATCTTCAACACCGTACTGACCACCGCCGACAATCGCAATGTCTATATGCCCAATGGCGGAATGAGCGGCAATACAATCGTGAACTATTCGACACAAAAAACACGCCGTTTGGAATGGGTATTCGGCGTAGGTTACGGCACCGATTTCGATTATGCCAAGCAGGTTATCTCAAAGATTCTTGCCGATAACAAACGTATTCTGACCACGCCCGAACCAAGTATCGTCCTCAAAACACTGAACGAAAGCTCGGTCGATATTCAAGTGCGCGTATGGGTTGCCACCGCCGACTACTGGACGGTCTGTTACGAAATCAACGAACTGATTTACAAGACGTTCACTGAAAAAGGCATCGACATTCCTTTCCCGCAGATGACGGTACATTTGGCAAACGACACGCAAACAAAAGCTTGAAACGAGATGCCGCACCCATTCGAATCGTTTCGCTACTGCCCGAAGTGCGGTTCCGATAAATTCGTTGTCAATAACGAAAAATCCAAGCGTTGCGACGTCTGCGGATTTGTTTATTATTTCAATATTTCCGCCGCCGTTGCCGCATTCATTTACGACAAAGACGGGCGATTGTTAGTTGTTCGCCGTGCAAAAGATCCGGCAAAAGGCAGTTTGGATCTTCCCGGCGGATTTGTGGACGCCAACGAAACAGCCGAACAGGCTATCCGGCGCGAAATCAGGGAAGAAACGGGTTTGCAAGTGCAAAAAATAAGGTATATGTTCTCCTTGCCCAACATCTACACCTACTCCAATTTCAATGTGCATACCTTGGATTTGTTTTATGAAACAGAAATACAAAACACCTCTGCCTTATGTGCATCAGACGATGCGGCAGAGGTGTTATGGTATTCACCGGAAAATCTTCAAGCCGAATGGTTCGGCTTGGATTCCATCCGTAAAGCTATTCGCTTGATCAGTAACGTCTGTCGTGACGAAATTCGCGACGTTGCGGACGTTCTTCTTGCGGACGCGCTTCCGACACTGCAATAGTGCGACCGGCATATTCTACGCCATTCAATTCCGCAATAGCCTTTGCAGCGGCTTCATCGTCGTCCATTTCTACAAAACCGTAACCTTTGGAACGACGGGTGTTTCGGTCGGTGATTACTCGGGCAGAATTGACTTGCCCGTACTCTTCAAAAAGATTCGCTAATTCGGCGTCGTTTATATTAAAACTTAAGCCTGCAATGAAAATGTTCATGCTTTTAATAATAAATTAAATAATTGATAACTAACCAAATGAGAGGATTATCGCAGGCTTATGAACTAAAACGAATAGATACTCGAAAAAATTTATGAAATCTGTCCTAACAAACTCTATTTGCGCTGCAAAGGTAAGAAAATTATTTCGTTACTGCAAAATAAAATAAAAATATTTTTATGTTTTACGGCAATATTTCCAAAGAATCGAGGGCTTGGGCGAGTTTTTGAGAAAAAAAATCCGCCCCAATTCGATTCAAATGAGATTCATCGTGAAAATAAACTGTATCTTGACACATCACATCATTTGAAAAATCAAAATAAGATACGTTATTATATTTGTCAGTCAGATAGTTTGCCGCCGAATACATCATCTTCAATCGGGTGCTGTCTAACAGTTTTTGATAGTCCGTCATCGTTGGCATTGTTACCAAAACCACTTTAATATCTCTGTCGGCACACAAGCGAACTATATGCTCTAATCTGTCTCTGTTCAAACTGTCTATTTCCATACTATTGTACCAATCAGTAATCTCTTTTGCATAGTTTTGATAATTATTGTTAGTCGTATCGTTTTTCTTCCTTTCAGGTATTAGATTCCAATGTCTTTTGAGTTTTTCCATGCCTCTCGCCAAAAGTTCATAATCTTTCTCGCAAAATAACTCTTGCTTGTAGCCATAATAAATTTTAAAATATGTAATTCTATCATCGCCGCCATAAGCCTCCGGTGCAATAAGTGAATGGTATGAAAGCGGATATATTAAAAATTTCAAAGACGGCAAATCATCAATGTATGTTTCCACGATAAATTCATCAATTGCCAATCCTTGCCCACCCATCGCCATATTAAAGCAATGATACCGGAACATACCGGCGGAAATGCCATCTTCGGCATGTGAATGACCTAATATAAGTATCTGAATATCATTGATATTTGCTTTGAAATAATCCATCTTTTTTGAATAAGAATTGGGGATGGTTCGGATATAAAGTTCGGTCGCAACAATCGCCATTATCACGAAAGTCAAAAATACCGATGTTTTTAAAATAAAATTTTTCATGATCAGAACTGAAAATAAATAAATGTTTGATTTTTAGACAATAACATAAAATAGTGGTACAACACAACAAGGATGAGAATGAAATAGGCCACACGTCTAACCCATTTATTCCACTGTAATCTAAACGTTTGCAATCCGTGCTGCTTATTCCGTTGTAACCATTCTACAGCCAGCATTAACGCCAGATTGATAAACATCGGAATATAAAAATTTCGGTTAATCAAAAGCGGCACACTCAACAAACTTTTATTACAAATTTTACCCAAATACTCCACCGCCTCGCCAATCGTTTCCGCCCTGAAAAATACCCAGCCAAGAACTACCAGAGCAAATGTTAAAAGCATCTGAAACAGTTCTTTAATACTTGGCAAAAACCGGTTTTCCGCCACCGTATCGGTGTATTTCCGGTTTTTTCCAAGCAAAATCAGAGGCAAAAACAGGAAGGCGTGAAACGCGCCCCAAGCGATAAAAGTCCAATTTGCGCCGTGCCAAAATCCTGATACCAAAAAGATTACAAAAGTATTTCTGATAACTTTTGCCTTGCTTACTCGACTGCCTCCCAGCGGAATATAAACGTAATCGCGAAACCACGTGGTCAGCGAAATATGCCACCTGCGCCAAAATTCGGCGATGTCGCGACTGAAATACGGGAAATTGAAGTTGCGCATCAAATTAAAACCGAAAAGCCGCGCCGTACCGATGGCAATGTCGGAATATCC
>JAISUM010000124.1 GCA_031272095.1 Candidatus Symbiothrix sp.
GAACGCTGGTTGGCATATTCGATGCTGTATTCAGTCCATTTATTCATTATGCGTATTTTTTTAATCAAATTTGTGTTAGACGGGGGCAAAGGTAATCATTTTTTCTGTCTGAACTATGATTTTGTATGATTTTTTTTGATTATTGTGTCTGGACGGTGATTTTAATGTGTTTACAAGGACTGTCTAAACAGAAAAAAAGAAAGGCGCCATTATTATCATTGCGCCTTTCCTTCCTGTTGTAGGGTGTGATTAATCCCCTTCTGATTGTGCTTCGTATTCTTTCAATAATTTATCCTGAACGTCGGCAGGAACGAGTTCGTAAGCGGCAAATTTCATTGTGAACGAGGCGCGTCCGCCGGTGATGCTGCTCAAGGAGGTCGAATAGTTACTCATTTCTTTCAACGGCACTTTTGCCATCAGTTTTTCGTAACCTTTTTCGCTGCTCATCCCCATAATCATAGCGCGACGACCTTGCAAATCGCCCATCACGTCGCCCATATATTCGCTCGGCAAGGCTACTTCGACGTCGTAGATCGGTTCGAGAATTTTGGGTCCTGCATTGCGGAAAGCTTCCGAAAAAGCGTTGCGTCCGGCGAGCATAAACGATATTTCGTTGGAATCGACCGGGTGCATTTTGCCGTCATAGACAATCACCCGCACATCGCGGGCATACGAGCCGGTCAGCGGTCCCTGTTCCATGCGTCCCATCACGCCTTTCAATATTGCAGGCAAAAAACGGGCGTCGATAGCTCCTCCGACAATCGAATTGACAAAAACCAATTTGCCCCCCCATTCCAAAGGAATTTCCTGCGTGTCGCGGGCTTGGATTTTAAATTCCTGTCCGCCAAATTTGTAGGTTTCGGGCATCGGCATGCCTTCCTGATAAGGCTCAACAATCAGATGCACTTCTCCGAATTGACCTGCGCCGCCGGATTGTTTTTTGTGGCGATAGTCTGCCCGCGCCGATTTGGTAATCGTTTCGCGGTAGGGAATTTTCGGCTCAAGAAATTCTATCGGCAGTTTGTCGTTGTTTTCGATGCGCCATTTCAGGGTTTTCAGGTGAAATTCGCCTTGTCCCGAAAGGATGATTTGTTTCAGTTCTTTCGATTGTTCGACGACCCAAGTGGGGTCTTCGGAACGCATACGGGCGAGTATTTCCATCATTTTTTCAGAATCGGCTTCATTGACCGACTTGATGGCGCGGCGATATTTGGAGTTCGGATACTTGATAAAATCAAATTTGTTGTCTGTGCCTTTGCCGTTGAGTGTGTTGCCTGTATTGACGTCTTTCAGTTTGACGGTAGCGCCGATGTCGCCTGCGAGCAATTCGGGAATTTCCGTGCGGTTTTGTCCGGCAACGACGAACAGCTGCGAGATGCGTTCTTTCGAGCCGCGATCTTCGTTGAGCAAATCGTCGCCCGACTTGATTTTTCCCGACATTACTTTGAAATAGGAGACACGTCCGATGTGCGGTTCGACGGTCGTTTTGAAGATAAACATACTTGCGGGCGCGGTGGCGTCGGCGATGACGTCTTTGCCTTCCGTATTTTTATAAGGAGGCATTTCGGCGACGGTCGGCACATTGTTTCCCAAAAATTCCATCAGGCGGCGGACTGCCATGTCTTTGTTCCCGCAAGCGCATAAGACGGGAAACATACCCCGCACCAATAATCCTTTGCGGATACCTTCGCGCATTTCGTCTTCGGTCAGCGTTCCCTGATCGAAGAATTTTTCCATCAGCGTTTCATCGTTTTCGGCTGCCGATTCGATGAGTGTGTTGTGTAATTCGGTGGCTTTGTCGAGTTCGGCTGCCGGAATATCTAATATTTCGGGGACGCCGCCTTCCGGTTTCCACTGATAGAGTTTCATTTTCAAGACGTCAATCATCTGATGAAAATTCGGTCCGGTTTGTAGCGGATACTGGATTTGTACGACCTTGTTGCCGTACTGTTCTTTCAGCTGATTCAGCACATTGTCGTAGTCGGCATGTTCCTTATCTAACTGATTGACAAGGAAGATGACCGGTTTGCCGGTGCTTTCCGTGTTGCGAAACATATTGATTGTGCCGACTTCAACGCCATACTGACCGTTGACGACCATCAATGCCGTGTCGGTAACATTTAAAGCGGAAATAGCGCCGCTCACAAAGTCATCCGATCCCGGACAATCAATAAAATTCAGCTTTTTTCCGTTCCATTCTACACTGAAAATGGTGGAAAAAACAGAATAACCATACTCTTTTTCGACCGGAAAATAGTCGGTTACCGTGTTGCCGTTTTCGACGGAACCTCTACGTTTTATAACTCCACTCTCGAAAAGCATAGCTTCTGCAAGAGTGGTTTTCCCAGCGCCAGAACTACCGATGATTGCGATGTTCTTGATTTCATTTGTTTGATAAACTTTCATGGTTTTTTACCTGTAATAATTATGTTAACGAAATTATTTTCTAATTTTGCGCTGTAAAAGTAGTAAATTTATTGGAATACTTGGCATATCTTTGCAAAAAATTTCAGATTTTTTTATGGCAGGCATATATTTTCATGTCCCGTTTTGCAAACAAAGGTGCATTTATTGCGACTTTTTTTCGTCTGTAACTGTCAGATTAAAAGATAGTTACGTTGATTCTATGTGCCAAGAATTGAGCAAACGACAAAATTATCTCGAAGGACAAAAAATCGGCACTATTTATTTCGGCGGCGGCACTCCTTCCTTGTTATCGCCGTCTGATTTTGAAAAAATCTTCGACGCTTTGTCGGTATTTTCGTTTCAGCCGGACATGGAAATCACTTTGGAGGCAAATCCCGATGACCTCTCCGAAACGTATTTGGACGCTTTGCGGATGTTGCCATTCAATCGCATCAGTTTGGGCGTGCAAAGTTTTCACGATCGGGAATTGCAATTTCTGCGTCGTCGCCACGATGCTGCCGCTGCCGTCCGCGCCGTAAAGCGGTGCCAACAGAAGGGTTTCGGCAATATCAGCATAGATTTGATGTACGGATTGCCGCCGCAAACCTTGCCCTCGTGGAAGCAAAGTATCGAGCAGGCGCTGGCTTTGGACGTCCCTCACATTTCGGCATATCATTTGACTTACGAGGAAGGGACGCCCCTGATGCGTTTGATGCAAAAAAAACGTTGGCAAGCCCAGCCCGAAGAGACGAGTTTAGCGATGTTTGAGCACCTGATCCATCGGTTGTCGGATACCGGATACGAGCATTACGAAATTTCAAATTTTGCCCGCGCCGGGTATCAGTCGCGCCACAATTCGGCTTACTGGAACGGCACGCCTTATTTGGGAATCGGTGCGTCGGCACATTCTTTCGATGGAAAAAGTCGGCAATGGAATATGAAAAGTTTGGATTATTCGAATCAGTCGGTACAAAGAGAAATTTTGAGTGAGACCGATCGTTATAACGATTTTATCATCACGCGATTGCGCACGATGCGGGGCATTGATTTGCAGGAGATGCAACGACTTTTCGGCGCCGAGCAGGTACAGCGTTGTCTGCAACAAGCGCAATCACAAATCACAAATCATTTTTTAGAACACACCGACCACCATTTGCGTTTGACACAGCAAGGCATTTTTATTTCGGATAGTATCTTGCTGGAGCTAATAAGTATTCAAGATGGTGTAGCGTAGGTTTGAAAAAGAAAACATAAAAATAGAGAGTGCATCAATGATTTTGAGACACTCTCCGTCGTCAGTTCAGGTTTGGCAATGGGTTTAACGACAATGTAAAACTACCACAAAAGATGATTGAAAAATCGCTAAACTGTTTTTAGAAAGTTATTTTTGCCGCATATTTTTTCTAATATATTGAATATCAAATATTTATATTTTCATCGAAAAGTATTTGGAAAGGTTTTTTATTTTTGGAATTGCGCAATTTTGCAAAAAATAGAGGATAATTCTACCTGCAATGTAAATAGTTGATTTGGCAAATGACAAATTTTTTGAGAAAATAGTTGAGAATTAAAAAATAAGTTGTATCTTTGTGCCATCAATTGTAAAAAAATAAACAAAGATAAAAAATGACATAAAATTAAGGAATATATTATTCGACATATTGGAAAAGGCGTTTAACGCATTCTTGCTCTGAAATTTCGACACTTTTAAGAACCAAGAATAAGTAGTTAACGCTCGCGATTTTTCGCGGGCTTACTTATTTGGTACAAGGTCGTCGAAAACCACAGAGCGGATTAGTAAGTCCGCTTTTCTTTTTGTCAGTAATTAACCACAAAAACGGCTCACCGGTAAAAATATGTTTTTGAAAAAAATAAAATAAGAAGTATCTTTGTAAAAAATATTTCACTTATGTCAACATACGAACAACTTCAAACTTTAGCCCGTTTTATTC
>JAISUM010000013.1 GCA_031272095.1 Candidatus Symbiothrix sp.
TCGTTGTTATAATCTTCAACGCTAATTTTCTTGCCTATATCTTCCTTTGTGATACCGAGTTTTTTCTCTACTCCAAGCTCAACGGGCAATCCGTGAGTGTCCCACCCGGCTTTTCTGTCCACCAGAAAGCCTTTCATAGTCTTGTAGCGACAGAAAATATCTTTTATTGAGCGGGCGATGACGTGGTGGATGCCCGGCATACCGTTTGCCGAGGGCGGACCTTCGTAAAAAACAAACGACGGAGCGTCTTCGCGTTCTTCGAGACTGCGGCGGAACACGTCGTCGCGTTCCCAGCGGGCAAGCACTTCGCGGTTGACTTCTGACAAGTCTAATTGATTATATTCAGCAAATTTTTTGCTCATAAATACGGATTTAAAATCAGGGCGCAAAATTAGCTTAAATTTTCGAGATTTCCAAGTAAGTGAAGAATAAGTCTCGGCAAATGCATTTTAAATAGGATTTTTTCAGGAATATTCACTCACACACATTCCTTTACGAAAACTGTTCGATTAATTTGATCAATTCTACGACGGCGTTTTCTTCGGGAATATTTTTCAAGACGCATGATTTGCCTTTGTAGAGGCTGATGCGCCCTGCACCTGCGCCCACATAGCCGTAGTCGGCGTCTGCCATTTCGCCGGGTCCGTTGACGATACATCCCATAATAGCTATTTTCAAGCCGGTCAGGTGCGCTGTCGCTGCTTTGACTTTTTTGATGGTCTCCTGCAAATTGAACAGGGTACGCCCGCAGCTCGGGCAGGAAATATATTCTGTTTTGCTGATGCGTCGTTTGCTTGCCTGCAAAATGTCGAAACTGCATTTGTCCGCTGTTTCTGCTGAAAAATTGGAATTCGTCAGCATCAATCCATCCGCCAAACGGTCTAAAAAGAAAGATCCGCAATCGGCTGCCGCTTTGATTTGAAAGGCGCTGAGGTCGGCGTCGGTGTAAGTATTCCACAAAATAATACGATTGTTAACGCCTGCTTGTCGCAAAGCATATATTGCCGCTTTTTGCAGGTAAGGATTGTTGTCTTTGGCGCGAAGTAAAATGATGCGGGAAGACGTATCGGGCAATTCCGGCGAGTTGGCGTCTATGATTTGGAACTGTTCGGAATGAGGCGTAAAAAACATGTCCGGTTGGGCGGTCGGCGACGGCAGATAGTTTGCAGGCTGCGTTTGATCGGAAATCACCCAAGGCGTTTCGTCGGACGATGGCGGCGCAGGCGTATTTTCCGACAATAATGCTATTTCAGCATTTTGATCGGCAAAGCGTTGCACATATTCGACTAACAATTTTGCCACCGGAATTTCCTGTTCGGGATCTTCGCTCAACGATACGCGAATAGTGTCGCCGATGCCTTCATAGAGCAAGGCGCCGATGCCGACCGCCGATTTGATGCGTCCGTCTTCGCCCTCGCCTGCTTCGGTAACGCCCAGATGCAGCGGAAATGTCATCTGTTCCTCTTCCATTTTTCGGACGAGCAGACGCACCGTTTGCACCATCGTGAAGGTATTGGAGGCTTTGATGGAAATCACCACGTCCGCGAAATTTTCCGCCACGCAAATACGCAAAAATTCCAAGCAGGATTCGACCATACCTTGCGGCGTATCGCCATAGCGACTCATGATCCGGTCGGACAGGGAGCCGTGATTGACGCCGATGCGGATAGCCGTCCGATGCGCTTTGCAGATATTCAGAAGGGGGACAAACCGCTCCCTGATCTTTCCCAATTCGCAGGCATATTCTTCGTCGGTATATTCAAATGTCTTGAAGGTTTTGACGGGGTCGGCAAAATTGCCCGGATTGATGCGTACTTTTTCCACCATCTGCGCCGCCACTTCTGCTGCTTTGGGGTTGAAATGAATGTCTGCCACCAAAGGTGTGTGATACCCTGCCTGATGCAAGCCGATTTCGATATTTTTCAGATTTTCGGCTTCGCGGACGCCCTGTGCCGTCAAACGCACCAAGTCGGCGCCTGCCCGAATGATACGGACAGACTGTTGTATGCAACCTTCCGTATCCATCGTCGAAGTGTTGGTCATCGACTGAATACGAACAGGATGCTTGCCTCCCATCAGGATATTTCCGATCCTGACTACGGATGACTTACGCCGCTGATAATGAAAAAGCGCCAACGTTCAATTGGTTTTATAGGGATATTTGACGGCAGCCAATTCGGTATTGGCTTTGACGATTTTTTGGCGAAGATTTTGTTTGTAATCCGCCAATTTTTTTTGCAAAGCGACGTCTTTCGCCGCCAAAATTTGCACAGCCAAAATCGCTGCATTGAGCGATCCGTTGATACCGACTGTCGCCACCGGAATACCGGGAGGCATCTGAACGATTGCCAGCAGCGCATCGATGCCATCTAACGAAGCGCTGATCGGCACACCGATGACCGGCACGACCGTCATTGAGGCGATCACGCCGGGCAAATGAGCTGCCATTCCTGCTGCTGCAATGATCACTTCGATTCCGTTTACTTGTGCATTTTTCGCGAACGTTTCGACTTCTTCGGGCGTGCGATGCGCCGACAAAGCCAGCATTTCAAACGGGATCTCAAACTCGTTCAGTAATTGGGCTGCTTTTTCCATTACGGGCAAGTCGGATGCGCTTCCCATAATGATGCTCACGACGGCTTTCATCAGATACCGATGTGTTTGGTGTATTGGGCAACGTCCAGCAAGGTGTCCAAAGCGGCGGCGTCAACGACCTGCACTTTGATGATCCAGCCTTTGCCGTAAGGGTCGGAATTGACCAATTCCGGTTGGCTTTCCAAGTCGGGATTGACTTCCAAAACGGTGGCTTCGACCGGCATCAACAGATCCGATACGGTTTTGACGGCTTCGATAGAGCCGAAAGCTTCGTTTTGTGCGATGGTTTCTCCTTCGGAAGTTACATCTACAAATACTATTTCTCCCAATTGGTCTTGTGCATAATCGGTGATGCCGACGTATGCTTCATTGCCTTCTGTGCGAATCCATTCGTGATCGCTGGTGTACTTTAAATTTTCCGGAAATTTCATAAATAATTTTGTTGTATTGTATGATTAAAAAATTAACCTAAATAAGTTTTTAACAAGTTGTTTTTATTGTTTTGTTTCAATCGTCGGATGGCTTTTTCTTTGATTTGGCGCACCCGTTCCCGCGTCAATTCAAATTTATCGCCGATTTCTTCCAAAGTCATTTCTTGACATCCGAGACCGAAGAAAAGGGTTACGATGTCGCGTTCCCGTTCGCTCAAAGTCAGCAGGGCACGGTTGATTTCTTTTGACAGCGATTCGTTGATCAGCGAGCGGTCGGCAATCGGCGCGTCTTCATTCACCAACACATCCAAAAGGCTGTTGTCTTCGCCTTCGACAAAAGGTGCATCGACCGAAATATGCCGTCCCGATACTTTCAGCGTATCGGCGATTTTTTCGACGGAGATATCCAATTTTTCCGCCAGTTCTTCGGGGGAAGGGCGGCGTTCGTGTTCCTGTTCAAATCTCGAAAATGCTTTTGTGATTTTATTTAATGAGCCGACTTGATTCAGGGGCAGACGGACGATACGCGACTGTTCTGCCAAAGCTTGCAAGATGGATTGGCGGATCCACCACACGGCGTAGGATATAAATTTGAATCCGCGTGTTTCATCAAATTTTTCAGCTGCCTTGATCAGTCCCAAATTGCCTTCGTTGATCAAGTCGGGCAAACTCAATCCCTGATTTTGATATTGTTTGGCAACCGATACCACGAAACGCAGATTTGCCCGCGTCAATTTTTCCAACGCGGCATGATCGCCCTTTCTGATCGCTTGAGCTAACTCCACCTCTTCTTCGACAGAAACCAGCTCTTCGCGACCGATTTCCTGTAAATATTTATCTAATGAAGCGCTTTCACGATTAGTGATTGATTTTGTAATTTTTAGTTGTCTCATTTTAGCTGTTACGAGAAAAATCTCGCAAAGATAATAAAATAATCGGACAAAAAAATATTGAAGACTGAAAATTAGAATATTTTATGTTTTCAGTCTTCAATACGTTTTTCTTGTGGTCAAGCGGGTCAATTCAGATCTATGGCGTAGAAACGCACGCGATCGTTAAGTGATAAGCCTTTGATATACAAACCTCTGTCATCGGGATCATTTTTCATCACCGATTCCACGATTTTAAGGAACTGTTCGGGCGAGGTCAGGCGGGTATCGTTGGCGGTCAGGATAATAAAGCCTTCTTTGATGCCTGCATCTTTCAACTTTCCGGCAGAGACTTCCGTTACTTCGATGCCGTAATTGACGCCGACACTACGTTTTGCGGCATTGGAGATGACTGCAAATTTGGCGCCCAAAATGTCTTCGGCAGAGCGATTTTTGATGATGGAAGTGGTTCCCTGATCATTTTTCAGTTCTACTTTCAACGTTTTTTCTTTACCGTCGCGGTTGATCAACACTTCGACCACATCGCCCGGACTGTAATTATTGACCATTGCTTTCAGTTCGTTGGCTGTTTTGACTTTTTTGCCGTTGATAGCCAAAATCACGTCGCCTTCTTGCATACCGGCTTTGTGCGCCGAACTGTTGCTCGAAAAGCCATCAACATAGACGCCTTCTTTGACTTTCAGTTTGTTGTATTTTTCGGCATATTCTTTGGCGTCGGCGGCATTGGATTCGGAGGCTGCCTTCAAACTCGGCACGTCAATGATCGATACGCCTAAAACAGCACGCTGTACGACACCATACTGGCGAATGTCGGTAACTACTTTTTTCACCAAATTGATAGGTACGGCGAAAGAATAACCGACATAATTGCCTGTCTGCGAATAAATTGCCGTATTGATGCCGACCAATTCGCCTTTGGTATTGACCAAGGCGCCGCCACTGTTACCCGGATTGACCGCCGCATCGGTCTGAATGAACGATTCGACTTTGTCTTGCGAATTACCGCTGCCATAATCCGAAAACACATTTCCGCGACCTTTGGCGCTGACAATTCCCGCCGTAACGGTCGAAGTCAGATTAAACGGATTCCCTACCGCCAACACCCATTCGCCTACTTTCAAGGCGTCGGAATCACCAAACGGGATGACCGGAAAATTTTTGCCTTCGATTTTCAGCAAAGCTACGTCGGTCGTTTCGTCCGTTCCGATCAGTTTTGCTTTGTAGGTCTGCTCGTCGTTGGTAATCACTTCTATTTCATCCGCTTTGGCTATCACATGATTATTGGTCACAATATAGCCGTCGGTTGAAATGATTACGCCCGAACCGAAACCAATTTGCTGTTGCGGTTGGCGCTGATACTGCGGAGCCTGCTCTCCGAAGAAAAACTCAAAGGGGTCGATAAATCCCCGCCTGTTGTTGAGTTGCGGCACGTTGAGCTTTGCTACCGATTTGATATGCACCACAGCATTCACGCTGCGTTCGGCAGCCACCGTAAAATCGGTACTCTCGGCAGCCACCAGATTGTAACCCACCGGACTGAACCCGGATTGGTTGAACACACCGGACTGCGCCGTCGGAAACTTTTGTTTTTCATCCAAAACAGAATAGACGCCAAACGCTACAAGTCCGCTAAAGACACTTACTAATAACAAACTACTGATAAATTTCCAATTTAGTTTCATATTCATTTATTTATTTATGAGTTAATAATATCTTTATTTGAATCACGAAAGATTCTATCAACAAAAAACATACAAAAATCCATTTTAGTATATATGATTCAGCATTTTTAACCGTACCGAAAGGGGCTTAAATCAAATTAACAGTCAAAATGTCACAGAATCATTTGGCAAATTCAAAAAAACATTGTACCTTTGCAGTCGAAACCGAATTTCGGGGTGTAGCTCAGCCCGGTTAGAGTACGCGTCTGGGGGGCGTGTGGTCGGACGTTCGAATCGTCTCACCCCGACGGGCGAAAATCAGAGGTTTACAGTAAAATGTGAGCCTCTGTTTGTTTTTTATCTACAACAAAACTACAACATTTTTGGGAAACTAACAGAACAAAATAGCGTTCAAGCGTTTCGGGTTGCATCGTAGTCCAAGCCACCTGATAATACGAAGTATAACCATCTTTGTCTGTAACAACAAAATCGACTTCCAAATTGTTGATTTTTCCGACATAATTTTGTTGAACTCGTGCTTGTCCCTTATTTTCAACCGTTCAAAAATATCTTTTTCAATTATGGTATTCAGCACGCTTCGCACAAATTCATCTGCCTGTTTCTGACTGATATTTTT
>JAISUM010000014.1 GCA_031272095.1 Candidatus Symbiothrix sp.
AACGGTGGTCGTTTCGCCTTGACTGATAATCTGTTTTATCTCGTTGGTTGTCATGCTTTATTTTTATAAAAATTCTTTATTTCTTACCATTTTGCAAAGATACCCTTTTTTGTTATTTCTCATTTTCAATTATTTTCCAGTAGCCGTTTTTTCTTGCACCTTCGCAGATAAGCGTCCCCTCGTTTATAAGTTCACCAATTGTTTCTTCAACAAACCGAATACTTTTATTTGTGATATTTGCAATTTCATTTGTTGTAATGTTTTTATGTTTGTTTAGTAACATAAAAATATCATTTTTCAAACAACGTTCCGAATGTTCTAAACTGCTATCTATAATATATTCAGGTTGTTCCTTATTATATTTGTAATAATTGTCGATGCGGCGTTTAACCTCGTCGATAGTTATTTCGCCTTCGATATTCAGTTTTGCCTGCTCAATAAGATAGGCAGACGGTTTCAGTCCGTCAACATCCTGCAAGCCGATAGCGGTTTGCCAGTTTCTCGCTTTTTCTACCCGCGAGGGTTCGCCCTGCCGTATGTATTCGTCGAAATTTTTCATACGTATATCTCATTGTTTTTTACTTCGTTGGCAATCATTTTATATATTTATTATTTCACAAAATTAAAAGACACTCATCTTCCCTCGTTCGCATTTCTTTTTCCTCTTCGTTAGATTTATCCTTAAAGCCTAACAGATGCAGGATTCCGTGAATTATCACGCGATGAAGTTCGTCGTTAAAAGCGGTTTTGAATTTTTCGGAATTGGATTTTACGGTATCGACCGAAATAAAAATATCGCCCGCAATAATCCCGTTTTCCGAATAGTCGAAAGTGATGATGTCGGTGTAATAATCGTGGTTGAGATACTGATTATTGATGCGCAGAATCTCGCTGTCGGAACAGAAAATATAAGAAATATCGCCCGTTTTTTGCCCGTATCGAGCAGCCACCGCATTTATCCAGCGCTTAATTTTAAGCCGCTCCAAATGCGGGATTTTTGTATCTGCAGAATCAAAAATTATTGCCATAAATCACTGAAAATGAATGGTAGTTGTTTTTTGCCGGCAAATATAGACAAAATATTTGACATGATAAAATGGATTTAGTGGTTAGTTAGTGAATAGTGGTGAGTGATTAATGATCAATCACTCACCACTAATCACTAATCACTAATCACTAATCACTATTTTTTCGTACCTTTGCCGTTTCTAATCGAATTATCTTATGAAAATTATTTGCGTTGGAATGAATTATGCCAATCACAATAAAGAGCTGCATAATTCGTTAATACTTACGGAACCTGTTATTTTCATGAAGTCGGATACTTCTTTGTTGAAAGACGGCAAACCGTTTTTTTTGCCCGATTTCTCGGAAGATATTCAGTATGAAACGGAAATAGTGGTCAAAATCAGTCGGCTGGGAAAAAATATCGCCCGCCGGTTTGCATACCGCTATTTTGAAGAACTAACAGTGGGTATCGACTTGACTGCAAGAGACTTACAACAACGATTGCGGACGGCAGGATTGCCTTGGGAAATCAGCAAATCGTTCGACGGGTCGGCGGTGGTTGGTCGGTTTGTCGGTAAAGATTCTTTGGAACATACGCTCGACAATTTGCCCTTCCGGTTGGAGCTGAACGGACAAACCGTGCAAGAAGGAAATACGGCAGACATGCTGTTTGCGATAGATGAAATCATTGCATATATCAGCCGTTTTGTAACGCTCAGAATGGGCGATTTGATTTATACGGGAACCCCCGCAGGCGTCGGAACATTGCACATCAACGACCATTTGCAGGGATATATTGGAGAAAGGAAATTATTGGATTTTCATGTCAGATAAATCATTATGAATAGAATAAAGATATTGTTATTTTGCGTAATTTTAACCCTGTCGGCAGGATTGCGGGCAGCCGATTATGCCACCCGTTCCGTCTTGGCAGAGGGAAAATGGGTGCAGCTGAAAATTACAGAAACAGCGGTCTATAAATTGACCTACGACGAAATCAAAAATATGGGTTTCAGCGATCCTGCCAAGATCAAACTCTACGGTTACGGTGGCTGGATACTCGATCAGGATTTCACCAAAACTGTCATCGACGACTTGCCCGAAGTGGCGGTCTATCTGCACAAAGGCGCTGATGGCGTGTTTAATTCCGGCGATTATCTGCTGTTCTACGGGCGCGGATTGGTCAAATGGACCTACCAGTCTTCCTCCGATCTGTTCTCGCATACCAACAATCCCTATTCGCTCTACGCCTCGTATTTTATCACCGAAAATGCCGCAGGTCCGAAAGAATTGCCTTTACAGGAATCGCAATCGGCTACCAATCAAAGCGTTACGACCTTTGACGATTATTGTCTGCACGAAAAAGACGAAGTGTCGCTCTTGAAATCGGGACGCGAATTGTTTGGGGAAAATTTCATCCTGCAACCTTCACGAAATTTTACGTTTTCGATTCCCGGCATTACCAACGACGCAGGCAAAGTGCGTCTGTCGTTTGCCGCAATGCACCGTTTGACTACGCCTACTCCGGTTACTTTATCAATCAATGGAGAAAATCTTATTACGCTGAAAATCAGCAGAGTAACTACCGAATATCAAAAAGCCAATTTGGGCGAAGACACCAAAGACTGGACCGCCAACAAGTCGGAAAATGTAACGGTCAATGTCAATTACAGCTCAACCGGCGCCTCTTTAGCCTACCTCAATTTCATCGAACTGAATATGAAACGGCAGCTGAAATTTTACAATACCGCCTATACTTTTTTCCGCAACAAAGCCGCTTTGAGTCAGTCGCTCGAATACGTCATCGACAATGTTTCTGCGAATTGTATGGTTTGGAACGTGTCGGACGTCGAAAATATTCGGAAAGTAGATGTAACGGTGAGCGGTTCGCAAATGAAGTTCGGCGCCGCTGCCGGAACGCTTGCCGAATATGTGATGGTCGATATTTCCAAGTCGTTTCCGACACCGCAAGTCATCGGATCCGTCGCCAATCAAGACTTGCACGGATTGCCGCAAACCGATATGGTGATTATTGCGCCGGACACCTATCTCCCGTATGCCGCACAATTGGCTGAAAAGCACCGCGAAAAACAGGGCTTGCATGTTACGGTTGTGCAACCGGAATGGATCTACAACGAATTTTCGTCGGGAACGCCCGATATTACTGCCTATCGTCGGTTTATGAAAATGTTTTACGACAGGGCAAACACCATCGGACACAAGCCGAAATATCTGTTGCTCTATGGCGACGGACATTACAACAACCGGAATATCAATCCGCATTTTCAGCTGCTGTCCTACCAGTATCCCAATTCCGTCAATGAAAGCTCGTCGTTTGGCACCGACGATTATGTCGGATTTTTAGACAATAACGAAGGCGTCAATTTAGAACGCGACGTGTTGGACATCGGCGTCGGACGTTTTCCGGTCAATTCTGCCCTGCAAGCCGAAAATGTGATGAAAAAAGTGGTCGGTTATATGGATAATCAACGACTGTCGGCTTGGAAAAATACCGTGATTTTCACGGCAGACGACACGGGCGACGATGCTTTTTGCACTTATGGCGGCAATGCCAACGATTTGGCGAAATACGTCGAAACCAATCATCCGCAATATATGGTCGTCAAATCGTATATGGATGCACATCAAGCGATAACAGTCAATGGAAAAAAGACCTATCCCACCGCCAAAGACAAGCTGTTCAAAACGTTGAAAGATGGTTGTTTCCTCTTTAATTATACCGGACACGGCAGCCCGTCGTCCATGTCGGCGGAAGATATGATGCACATTTCCGATATTCGACAGATGTCTTTCGAGAACCTGCCGTTGTGGATTACGGCAACCTGCGATTTCGGACGTTATGATACCGATGAAAATTCCGCCGGCGAAGAAGTATTCCTGAACAAGAAAAGCGCCGGTATCGCCTTATTTACTACGACGAGAGTGGTGTATTCAAATGGCAATCAGTCGATTAACCGTCTTTTGGTAAAATATATATTTGAAAAAAATTCAGAAGGGCAGCACCATACTTTGGGCGATATTATCCGATTGAGCAAAGCCGAAATGGGCGCCGACAACGGCAACAAACTCAATTTTATCCTTATAGGCGACCCCGCGCTGCAACTGAATTATCCCGAATGGAATGTCGCCCTGAAAAGCATCAACGGCATCCCGACCGGAAATGATACCGTCAATTTTAGGGCATTGGAACAGGTCAGTTTGGAAGGCGCCATCGAAGACGCCAACGGCAATCTGCTGACTGATTTCAACGGCACTTTGAACGCCAAAATTTTCGACGGACGACAACTGAATCTCTCCGTAACTACCAAGCCCTACGACTCCGATAATCCCTACGAACTGATCAATAATCCCGACTATGTCTTGGACGATAACAACCTGATTCACTGGACATTCTACGATTATCCGAATGTCGTCTATCAAGGGCAGGAAACGGTCGAAAACGGACAATTTTCGATGTCGTTCATCGTGCCGATAGATATTTCCTATACTAAAAATGAGGCGATCATGAATTTTTATGCATCCGACAAATCGACCTTCCGAGACGCCGCAGGCATGTATTCCAAATATACGATCAGCGGGACAGCGGAATATCCCGACGCCAACGAACAAGGTCCCGATATTGAGCGAATGTACCTCAATTCAACCTCGTTCAAAAACGGCGACAAGGTGAATGAAACCCCGCTTTTCTTCGCCGAAGTCTATGACAAAGACGGCATCAACCAAGCCGGTAGCGGCATCGGACATGATCTGATGATCAGCATCGACGGCAAACAGTTGGCGTCGCTGAACAATTATTATCAGGCAGGCAGCGAATTTGGACGCGGCACCGTCGCTTTCTCCATCCCCGAATTGTCGGAAGGCAAACACGAACTGACTTTCCGCGTCTGGGACAACCTCAACAACTCTTCGACGGCAAGCCTGACCTTCACCGTCGTCAAAGGCTATCAGCCTGAAATATACAACTTGACAGCATCGAACAATCCGGCAAAAACAAGCACCAATTTTGTCTTTACGCACAACCGCCCCGAAACCACCATGACGGTCGAAGTGCGCGTCTTCGATTTGACCGGCAGAATGATGTGGTCGCAAACAGAAACCGGCTCGTCCGACTTTATGCAATCCTATTCCGTCGAATGGAATCTGACCAATGCCTACGGACAAAAAGTCAAACCGGGAGTCTATCTGTATCAAGCTGTTATACAAACCAACAACGGCAAAGAAATTTCTAAATCAAAAAAATTAATTGTATTATAAACTTCAATATTTAAAAATGAAACAACTGAAAACAGCCATTATTTTGGCGCTTTTATTTACCGGCGTCGCCGGAACGCAAGCTCAAGACGACAATCTGTTTAACCCGATTCAAACCGGCATCCCCTCACTGACCATCGCGCCCGATGCACGAGGCGGCGCTTTGGGCGATATAGGCGCGGCTACCGAAGCAGATGCTTATTCGCAATTTTGGAATCCGGCAAAATATGCTTTTATCAACAGTAAGGCAGGCGTCAGTTTCGGATTTACGCCCTGGTTGCGCTACTTGGTGGACGACATCAATTTATCGTATTTGGTAGGCTATTACCGGCTGAACGACAACTGGACGATGGGTGCCTCGCTGCATTATTTTTCGCTGGGCGATATTATCCTGACACAATTGGGGGTGGGCGATGAAATCATCAATCTCGGAACAACCAAGCCCTACGAAATGGCGCTCGACGTCAGTATCGCCGGAAAATTGTCGGAAAATTTCTCGATGGCAACCGCCTTTCGCGGCATCTATTCCGATATGGGATCCGGTAGCGGAATGGACGGCGTTTATCCCGCCAAAGCCATTGCCGCCGACATTGCCGGATACTACCAAAACTATTTTGTCGCCGGACAAAACGAATGTCTGCTGGGCTTGGGATTTCATATTTCCAACATCGGCAACAAGGTGTCTTACGACGGCGACAACCATTTCAGCTTTTTGCCGACCAATTTGCGCTTGGGCGCCTCCGTCCTGTTCCCGTTAGACGACTATAACTCTATGTCGATCAGCGCCGACGTCAATAAATTATTGGTGCCGACGCCCCCCGATACGGTTACGGAAGATTGGAACAGCGATATTTCGCCGATAGCAGGCATCTTTCAGTCTTTCTCGGATGCACCGGGAGGGGCAAAAGAAGAATTGCGCGAAATCAGCTATTCGATAGGCGCCGAATATGCCTACGACAATAAATTTTTCATACGCGGCGGCTATCATTACGAAAATCCTTACAAAGGCAACCGACAGTATTTCTCGTTGGGTACCGGCTTCAGATTGACGGCTTTCCAATTAGACGTCGCCTATCTGATTTCAACCGTGCCGAACAACCCCTTAGATCAAACTTTGCGATTCTCGTTAAGCTTCGATATGGATGGGCTGAAACAACTAATGCGCTATTGACATGAATATTCGGGTAGGCTTCGGTTACGATGTGCATCCTTTTGCAGCAGGGCGCGAACTCTGGTTGGGCGGCATCCGAATTGCCAGCCCACGCGGTTTGCAGGGACATTCCGACGCCGACGTCCTGATCCACGCGCTCTGCGACGCCTTGCTGGGCGCTGCCAATCTGCGCGACATCGGTTTCCATTTTCCCGATACGGCAGGCGAATATAAAAATATCGACAGTAAAATTCTGTTGGCTCGCACAATGGAATTGCTTCGCGCTAAAAATTACGAATTGGGCAATGCCGATATGACAGTCTGCGCCGAACAGCCCAAACTCAATCCGCATATTCCGGCGATGACAAGCTGTTTGGCACAAGTGATGCAGACCGATGCCGACAATATTTCCATCAAAGCCACTACCACCGAAAAATTAGGATTTGTAGGTCGCGAAGAAGGCATTGCCGCCTTTGCCACCGTCTTGATAACTCGAAAAGAATAAATTTGTCCGTTTTTAAGTTATGAAAAATATCACCGTGATCGGTTTATGGATGCTCGCCTCATTATTGGCGTCCGCCCAGCAAGCGGCAATGTATCGCATACAGCTGCACGATAAGGGCGAATCGTCGTTCAGTCTGTCCGCTCCCGAAGATTTTCTTTCCGAAAAAGCCATTCAGCGGCGGGCGCGTCAAGGCTATGCAGTCGATTCCACGGATTTGCCCATCGCGACGGCATATATGGATTCGCTGACTGCCGCCGGAGCCAATGTCAGGGCATGCAGCAAATGGGTAAAAACAGTGTTGGCAGATATTCCCGACGCAACGGTGCTGGCACAAGTTGCTGCGTTGCCTTTTGTCGATACGCTCATCAAAGTAAGACCTGAACGCCCGCAAGCGGCGCCACCCTCCACGCTGCGCAAGTTCTCCGAAAACTTGGATTTCAATCCGACGGATTACGGCAATGCATGGCACCAACTCGAACTCAACAATGCCCATCTCTTGCACGAGGCGGGTTTTAAAGGCAACGGCATCACTATCGCCGTCGTGGATGCAGGTTTCCTGAACATCGATCTGCTGACCGATTTTTTGAATCCCGCACAGATACTCGGCACGAAAAATTTCACACACGAAACCGGCGATTTTTACCGGATCAACCAGTCGCACGGCACGATGGTCTTGTCGTGCATACTTGCCAACAAAGCCGGTCAGATGATCGGAACGGCGCCCGAAGCGGAAGTCTATCTCCTGAAATCGGAAGTCAATGGCGAAGAATATCCGGTGGAAGAAGATTATTGGGTGGCAGCCTTGGAATATGCCGACAGTATAGGCGTAGATATTGTAACAACTTCGCTCGGCTACACGACTTTCGACGACGCTTCGATGAATCATACTTGGGACGACCTTGACGGTGCAACTGTTCCGGCAAGCAGGGCAGCAACTATGGCGGCAAACAAAGGGCTGTTGCTATGCAATGCCGCCGGAAATGAAGGATCCAATGCGTGGCGAAAAATCAGCGTTCCTGCCGACGCCGATAACCTGCTGACGGTGGGAGGTATCGCCGGAGATTCGACCTTAGCCTATTTCTCCTCGCATGGATACACCGCCGATCACCGCGTGAAACCCGATGTGGTGGCGATGGGCGCCTTGCCTTATGTGCTGAATGCTTCCGGATCAGTCGGCGCGAGCAACGGCACCTCGTTTGCCACGCCGATCATGGCAGGAATGGTCGCTTGCTTGTGGAGCGCATTGCCCGATTTGACGGCTTTGGAACTGATGCAGGCTGTTCGACAGAGCGCCGACAGGTACGCACAACCGGATTCGCTCTTCGGCTTTGGTATCCCGAACATCTATCAGGTATATGAACAATTATCGCCGCCGACAGCCATTGCGCTGCCGATGAAGCCCGACCTTGACGGCGCTTGTTACGACGTCTTTTCTATCGACGGCAGGCTCCTTCGCAAACAGGTCGATAAATCTGTCGTCCGCTCGCTGCCCGCAGGCGTTTATATCCTTCGTCATTATTCCGACAACCAACAATATGCCCGTAAAATCATGATTTTATGACCTATATTACACTTTCACAGCTCAACCGGCTGATCGGCGAAAAACTGCAACAGGCTTTCCCGGAAACCTGTTGGGTGATAGCGGAAACCAGCGATGTGCGATTGAACCGTAGCGGACATTGCTACTTGGAATTGCTCGAAAAACGCGAATCCGACGCCACGATTATCGCCAAATCGCGAGCCTATATCTGGGCGTCAGTGTTTGAAGTCTTAAAACCTTATTTTGAACAGGCAACCGGACAAAGTTTCGTGTCGGGATTGAAAGTTTTGCTGAATGTCGGCGTTGAATATCATCCGGTTTATGGTATGGGCTTGTGCATTTATGATATAGATCCCGCTTATACGGCGGGCGATATGGTGCAGCAACGGCAAAAAATTTTTCAACGCTTGCAACAGGATGGCGTTGCCGAAATGAACAAAGAGCTGTCGATTCCGCCAACGCCGCAACGTATTGCCGTCGTTACTTCGCCGAGCGCCGCCGGTTACGAAGATTTTCTCGACCACCTCTTGCACAATTCGCAGGGCTTTGTCTTCTACCCGCGCCTGTTTCCGGCGGTGATGCAGGGCGAGCAGACCGAAAAATCGGTGATAGCCGCTCTCAACCTGATTTTTGAACGTCAAGACCGCTTCGACGCTGTGGTCATCATTCGCGGCGGTGGCGCAAGTTCTGATTTGGCGGCGTTTGACTCCTACGAATTGGCGTCAAATGTTGCGCAATTTCCGCTGCCGGTCATCACAGGCATCGGACACGAACGCGATGAAACGATTTTAGACTGGGTCGCCAAGCAACGATGCAAAACGCCGACCGCTGTGGCAGATTTTCTGATTGCCACCATGCGCGAAGCCGACGACGCCCTGAAAAATGTCGCCCATCGCCTGCCCTTGTCGGTGAACAATCGAATCGAAAAAGAGCGAATGCAACTCCGGCTCTTGCAGAACAATTTGCAACACCTGACGGCAGCTCGCCTGCAAAACGAGCGCAATCAGCTCCATAAAATGGAAACTTTTTTTCGTCTGTCTTCGCCCGAATATATCCTCGCCAAAGGCTATTCTGTTACGCTGAAAAACGGAAAAGCCGTCAAATCGGCAGACGTGCTGACAATCGGCGACCGGATAGAAACAAGGCTCTATCAAGGACAAATACACAGTTTGGTAACGGATTAAATTTGATATACGAATATGAAAATAAGTTTTCTAATACCCCCGGTCGTTTATCCGAAGAAAATAGCTGCCGAGCGCACCGCCGGTTGTACAACAATTGTCTATCCGATGCCCAATATCTACGAACTGACCGTTGCCGCCGTTCTCGAAGAAGATGGTTACGACATTCGTTATCAGGATTTTATACTGAACAATCGCAGTGTCAAAGACTTAAAAACTTTCCTGCACGACGACGATTCGGACGTTTATGCCATTTGGTCGGTCAATCTGTCGATGCAAAACGATCTGACGGTTTCGCAGTGGATCACAGCGACGCATCCGCAAGCCCTGATTTTGCATCTCGGTCCGGCGCCAACGCTCTATGCTGCACAATTTTTGCAATCTCCCAACGATATTGTCGTGCGGGGAGAACCGGAATTGACCGTGCGCGAATTTTGTCAGCGTTTCGCACAACAACAGGATTATAGACAAATTCGTGGCATTTCGCTGCTCGACGATGCAGGCAAAGTGCAAAACAATCCGCCACGCGAACTCCTGAAAGATTTGGACAGCCTGCCTTTTCCGGCGCGTCATCTGATCGATCGGCAAGCGTTCAGCAATCCGAAACTCAAACGGACGCCTTATACTACAATGCTGACCTCGCGCAACTGCCCTTTTCAGTGCATCTATTGCGTGCCGAGTTCGCTGACTTTTGCGCGGGAACTCGAAACCAAAGCGCATACCGGACGCAAACCTTTCATCTCGAAACGTTCGCCCGAAGACGTTGTCGCCGAAATCGAACAGCTTGCCGCAGAAGGCTATCGCGCCATCGGTTTTGTGGATGATAATTTTATCATTACCGAAGCACGTTTGCGCCCCATTGCCGCCGCCTTGAAAAAACACGGGATTGTCTGGGGATGTCAGGCGCGAGCCGACGCCATTACCGAAAACATCGCCGCCCTGCTGCACGAAAGCGATTGCCGATACGTCGATCTGGGCGTGGAATCGTTCAACGACGAGATCCTCCGATATATCAAAAAAAACCTGACGCGCGAACAGATCATCAACGCAATTCAACTGCTGAACAAATATAAGGTGCCGGTCAAACTCAATATTCTGATAGGATCCAGCCCCTTGGAAACCAAAGAAACGATCCGCGAAACATTGGAACTGGCGATCCGTCTGAAAGCCGATCAGGTGATGCTCAATATCGTGGCGCCCTTCCCCGGTACCGAATTTTACGATCTCGCCAAACAAAACGGCTGGATTGTCGGCGGCGATTACGTCCCGACCGATGTGCAACACAATTCGATCCTCTCCTACCCCAACTTGACGCAAAGCGAGATGGAAAAACTGCTGTTCCGATATAATCTGCGTTTCTTTTTCCGTCCTCGATTTGTCTGGTCGCATCTGAAACGCTTTTCGTCCCTGTCGGAATTTTGGCGGGCAGTCAAAGCATTGAAAAACAAACTGACACGCCGCCGCCGATGAACTTATCCGTCATACTGATAGGCTGCAATTCCTTGCATTATTTGAAACCGAATCTGGCTTCGCTCGCATTTTTGTATCACGACGAAACGGTCGAAATCATCTATATCGATAACGCCTCAAAAGATGGTACGCAGGACTATATCCGACAGCATTATCCGAAGATCCGAATGATCGAAAACCGACGCAATCGCGGCGTGTCGGCGGCTCGCAATCAGGGAATCCGCGAGGCAACCGGCAAATACGTCTGGCTGTTGGACAGCGATACGGAAGTCAATCCGGCGGCGGTCGTCGCGATGCAGCAACTGCTTGATACGCATCCCGATGTGGCTTTGTGCGGTTGCAAAATGTACGGCACAGATGGCGAAGTGCAGGACAGCTGTCGGCATTTTCCCAGTCTGACAGGCAAACTTTCAGCAGGTTTGCAGATTATCGCCGTCAAGTTCGATTTGCCGATTCCGCATCCCGACGCCCACTACGATAAATTTGCACCACAGCCCTTTGCTGTCGATTATGTCATTGGCGCCTGCCAGATGTTTCGCCGTTCAATCATAGAAAAAGTCGGACTGTTGGACGAAAAAATTTTTTACGGACCCGAAGATGCCGATTTCTGTTTGCGTATCCGACAGGCAGGCTACAAGGTCTATTATCTGCCGCAGGTTTCTATTTTTCACGCATATCGGCGCGTATCGTCGCACCATATCTTTTCTCGACTGACTTTCAAGCACATACAAGGGCTGATCTATTATTTTATGAAACACCGCGCCATTGGAAGGGGAAAAATATGATTGTTCCCGTGTTAATTCCGGTGCCGGTTACCGACAATACGACGCTAAAAAATCAGCTGCGGATGCGTATTTGTATGGCGTTTTCGATGGGCTTGTCGCTGACAAAAATCATATAGCCGCCGCCGCCTGCGCCGCTCAATTTCCAGCCGAGCGCATGGTCTTGATACTGTTTGAACTCGTCTAAAATATCGTCGGTAACCATGTGCGGAAACATCCGGATTTGAGCTTCAAAATTTTGCTGCATCGCTTTTCCGAAAGCTGGCGCGTCTTTGCGCAGGATGGCTTCCCAAGCTGCTACCGAACTGTCGCTCAACTGTTTAGCGCCTTCGACGGTCAAATTGGTGCCTGAAAGTACGTCGTAATCGTTATGGCGCGGATAGAGCGGCACCATCCACAAATGTTGTTCGAGCCAATGCAGAATATCGGCGTCCAAGATGCTGTCGATGGCGGAGGGCCAATAATCTCCGTCGTAATACAAACGGTTCAGACCGGGCAAGACGATGCCCAGCGAATCCTGCGAGCCGCTCACATATTTGGTGCCGGGGGGATTTTCAAAGCAGAACAGCGTTTTGGCGAGCTGTTCGCGGTTGCCGACCGGAATATCGACTTTCCACAGTTCGATGGCTTTTTTACGCGAGCTGGTCGACATGCCGCTGCGGTCGTTAAATTCGTAATCCGGCTCAATAGAAATGGTCAAGACCGGTCCGGCATACAGGCGACTGACGTAGGGTTGGTCTAACCAGCCGCCCGCCAAGTCGATGCGATACGGGATGCGACATTCGCTCCGCAGGGCAGTTGTGGAACGCACCGGCAGGTTTTCGTGCGGAATCCGTTGGCTGACAATATATTCGATGCCCAATTCCTTGCATAATTGTTCTTTCAGCGTGCTGTGTCCGTCGCTATTGACAAAAAAGATGTCGGGTTGGAGCGCTTTGAGATCATCCACGAAATCGAGCAGTCCGCTACCGCTATTCACCCGCGCATCTTTGACCGCCTTCAAAGCTTTCACCATATAGAGCCTTTCCTGCTCATTATTAAAGGGATAACGCGCTTTCAGATCGTAAATAGTGCGGTCGGATCCGATGCCGACATAGAGATCGCCGTGTTGTGCAGCTTCTTCAAAAAATGCGACGTGTCCGCTATGCAACATGTCGTAACATCCGCTAACAAATACTTTTTTCATTATTTTTTTCTCTAATAATAGATTGTTTTTCAAATAAATTTTATACCTTTGCAGTCTGAAATCTTTGTCCTGTGGTGTAACGGTAGCACATCGGATTCTGGTTCCGCTTGTTTGGGTTCGAATCCTAACAGGACAACGATATTTTTTCTCCCTGTAAGCCAATGGTTTGCAGGGAGTTTTTTCATCTCATCACCTGTTCGTAAATGGCGCGAACTTTCAATCCGGCTTTTTCCCATGTGATCTGATCGACTTCGTTTTTTCCTTCTACGCTTAAATATTCTGCCATCCCCGGATAGGTAACGATCGAATACATTGCATCTGCCATTGCCTCTATGTCCCAATAATCGGTTTTGATGGCATTGGTGAGGATTTCGGCGCAGCCCGATTGTTTGGAAATGATGGTCGGAACGCCGCATTGCATGGCTTCCAAAGGAGAAATGCCGAAAGGTTCCGATACGGATGGCATCACATAGACGTCGCTGGATTTCAGCACTTCATAGACTTGTTTTCCTTTCATAAATCCGGTGAAATGGAATCGGTCGGAGATGCCGCGTTGCGCCGCCAAACGAATCATCTTGTTCATCATATCGCCGCTGCCTGCCATCACAAAACGCACATTATCGGTTTTCGCAAGGACTTTTGCCGCTGCTTCCACGAAATATTCGGGTCCTTTTTGCATCGTGATACGCCCCAAGAAGGTGATGACTTTGTCTTTGGTGCCTTTCTTTGAGCTGATGAGCGCAATTTCGGGCGGCAGGGGTTCGACGGCGTTATGCACGGTCGTTACTTTGCGCGGGTCCTGGTGATATTTTTCTATCACGATGTTGCGCGTCAAGTTGCTGACGGTAATGATATGGTCGGCGTGATCCATTCCGTCTTTTTCGATGCCATAGACAGTGGGATTGACTTTTCCGCGACTGCGGTCGAAATCTGTAGCATGCACATGAATCACCATCGGTTTGCCGGTGATGGTTTTGGCATGAATACCTGCCGGATAAGTCAGCCAGTCGTGCGAATGAATGACGTCGCAGGGAACAGTTCGCGCAATGACGCCCGCCACAATCGAATAATTGTTGATTTCTTCCAACAGATTATCGGGATAGCGACCGGAGAAACCGATACAGCCCAAATCGTTGGTCGTATAATAACTGAAATTGGCATAGATGTGGTCGCGCAAATCAAAATAAAGCTGCGGATTCATATATTTGCCCAAGCGATCATTGACATAATCCCACGAGACGTCGCGCCACACGACAGGCGTATTGCCGGCGCCTATCAAGCGCAAAAAACTCTGGTCTTCATCGCCCCAAGGTTTGGGCATGACAAATGTGATTTCCATATCGGGTTGCAACGACATCCCTTTGGTCAATCCGTAACTGGCTGTTCCCAGCCCTCCTAAAATATGCGGTGGAAATTCCCACCCAAACATCAACGCTTTCATATAGTATAACTTTCCAACAATTTTAATAATCTCAAAATCTCAGCCACATTCATAGCAAACGAAATGGCGCCTCTGCTCTGAAACGGCGGATTGCCGTCGAACAGTTCCGAGAGCGATCCGATGCAGTGCGTATTCATTTCTTCTTCCAAACCGATCAGCATCCGTTCGACAAACGACACGCCGCTGTATTGATAGAGTTTCAGGTAGGATTCCAAATAGGCGCCAAGCAGCCAAGGAAATACCGATCCCTGATGATATGCCAAATCGCGCTCGTGTTGCGCCCCGACATAATAGGCGTGATAGCCTTCGCTTTTGGGGCTGAGCGAGCGAATTCCTTTGGGCGTCAGCAGCTCTTTGGTAACGATGTTCAACACCGCCCGTCGCTGGCTTTTGTTCAGGGGCGAATAGTCCAACGAAATGGCAAACAGCATATTGGGGCGCACGCTCCAGTCGATATAATTGCCATCTACATAGTCATAGAGATAGCCGTATCCATTGACAAAAGTTTCGATAAACGACTCGGCGGTCTGTTCTGCAAGGCTGTCCCATTGCGCGGCGGCTTCGGTCTGATTTTGTGTTTGCAGAATCGAGGCGGTAAATTTCAAAGCATTGTACCACAAGGCATTAATTTCGACGATTAAACCTGAACGCGGCACTATCGGACGTCCGCTGTCCGTCGAGTTCATCCAAGTGATGGCGCGGTCTTTGCCGTTGGCGCTCACCAATCCGTTGGCTTCGAGGTGCAAATTCGGATGTTGGTTGTCTTTCAGATATTCGAGAATAGCGACTGCCAATTTGCCGTAGCGTTGGGCGCATTGTTCGAGCGAAACGGCTTTGGCATATTGTTGCAACGCCCAGATCGCCCATAACGGCACGTCGGGCAAATCAATTTCCTGTATGACTTTGTCGGGGCTGCCGTCCTGCATAAAGTTGAGCAAAGCGGGCGCGGCAGTACCCATCAGTTTTTCAAATCGCACGGGGTCGTCTATCGCTAACGAACAACCCGGCATCGCGATAAACATATCTCTTGCCCGTACTTTGAACCACGGATAACCGGCTAACAGATAGGCGTCGTTGGCGGTCGGACGGTGATAAAACTGTTGCGCCGAATTTTTCAGACAGTTATAAAAACTGTTGCGAGGGGTGCGCAATTCCGATTCTTCGTCAAATTTTTCTTCAATCAGCGAGGGGTCGATGATGGTGTCTCCGCCCGAAAAATAAATAGATTCGCCTTTTTTGATTTCCATTTCAAAATAGCCCGGCACATATAAATCTTCGAGGCAGGGAAAACCGCGTTCCTGCTCTTTGGAATATTCGATGTTTTTATACCAGTCGGGACAAAACACGAAATTGACCGGTTTGTTGAATTGCATGTGCAGGTCGGGATAACCGGCGTACATACAGGTTTTGATGCCGTTTTCGATTTCCGTATAATTGGTATTCACATGCGGATTGATATGCGTCAAATCGTTGACATTGCGAAACGCCATAAAAGGTTTGAGCCGCAAAACCGTAGGCGAGTGAGCGTCTAACAGCGTGTATTTGATGAGAATACGATTTTCAAAAGCCGTAAAAACTTTCTCTTTCGACATAATCACGCCGCCTACCCGATAGGTGGTTTTCGGCATTTTCTCAAATTCAAACTGTCGGACATACTTGTGTCCGTTAGGGCTGAAATGATAGCCGCTGTATTGATGCACTCCCAGATTAAATTCCGCGCCGTGCTGAATGACCGTTTCGTCTAACGAGGACAGCAAGACATGGTTGTCATTGTCTAATTGCGGCACCGGACAGACAAGCAGTCCATGATACTTGCGGATATTGCAATCGACCACCGTAGTGGAGTGATAAGCCCCGCCTCTATTGGTTCTCAACACTTCTCTTTGCAGCGATTCTTCCAAATTAATGAGAAGTGTTTTGTCAAATTTAAGGTATCCCATAAACCGTTAAAAATTAATATTGATGCTTTGAAAGGCGAAATTTACGACGAATAATTGAATTATGCAAACAAAAACGAATTTTTTTGCGTATTTTTGTCCGCTAAAACGCAAAATTCGCAAAATGTCCGCTAAAAACAACCAATTTTTGCCCTATCACTTGACGGCAATCGCGTGTGTTATCGTTTGGGGAACGACTTTCGTTTCGACCAAAATATTGTTGATTCATGGTTTGACGCCGATGTGGATTTTTTTCTTTCGATTTCTGTTGGCATACCTTGTGATTTGGCTGATTCCGAACAAACGACTGTGGGCGGATTCGTGGCGCGACGAAGGCTTGTTCTTCTGTCTGGGCTTGACCGGCGGCTCGATTTATTTTCTGACGGAAAACACGGCGCTGCAACTGACTTTGGTCTCCAATGTGGCTTTGCTGGTTTGTACCGCCCCCTTGCTGACGGCTTTGCTCTCGCATTGGTTTCTCAAGGGCGAGCGGCTGAATAAACCGCTGATCTATGGCTCGCTGCTGGCGCTGCTGGGCGTGGCATTGGTCGTTTTCAACGGAAATTTTATTTTGAAAACCAATCCGATAGGCGACTTGTTGAGCATCTCGGCGGCATTGTTATGGGCGATTTATACCATTTTGATGAAACGCTTGGACACCCGCTATCCGGTGCTCTTCATCACCCGAAAAGTGTTTTTCTACGGCTTGTTGAGTATCCTGCCCTGGTTGTGTTTCTCGGCAGACCTTCCGCAACTGTCGATCGTGCTGCAACCGGTCGTGGTCGGCAATTTGCTCTTTCTGGGACTGTTAGCATCGATGCTCTGCTACGTCTTATGGAATCGGACGCTCAAAGTCTTGGGAACGGTGCGCACGTCGAATTATATATACTTCAATCCGGTCGTAACCTTGATCACTTCGGCATTAGTCTTGCACGAAAAAATTACGCCTATCGCCTTGATAGGAGCCTTGTTAATACTCTTGGGTATCTATTGGGCGGAAAAAAAGAATTATCGAAAACGTTTGTAATATTAGAAAAAATAGCTATCTTTGTATCCGACAATCTAAATTATTAATTGCTATTTGATGGATATTCAATGAAAAAGAGTAGCTTAAATGACAAATTAATTGAAAAAATAGAACAATATTTTACTGACAAGAAACAAATTATTCCTTATCTGATGGATACCTTGTGCCTCACCAAAGAATCGGCATACAGACGTGTCAGAAAAAGAGTACCGTTTTCAATCGACGAACTGCAACGGATAGCCGACGATATGTTTTGGTCTATCGACGAGCTGATGAGCGACAAGCAGCACCACAAGGTCTGTTTCAATTTGGACATCTGTATGGATCGGTCGCCACAAGAAATCTACAAAAACATGTTGGAAAAATCGGCAGGGGACATCAAAAATCTTTTGACCCTGTCGAATTTGAAAATTTATGCAGTGATCAATCGCTTGCCTTTTGTTTATTTCCCGTTTGAATACCTGTTTAAGCTGGAATATTGTATGTTTCTCGCGCAGCACAACCAATTGCCGTTCGGCTCGGCGTATGACGAAATCCATGTGCCATCCGAAATCAATAAGCTGAAAAAAGACTGTTGCTATCATTACCGGCTATTAAAAAATGTAACTTGTGTCGTGGATGGCAATCTGTTCACCTATATCATACAGGTGATGCGGTATTTCTATCAGATCAGATTTCTGTCGAAACAGAATGTGGCGGAACTTAAACGCGAATTGAAAGAGTTTTTCCTGTTTGTCGAACAGCTGTTAAGAGACTGGAAAAGTGAGTATTACAAAGCTTATTCCATCTATTACACCCCGCTGAATCTGGAAGCCAATGTGATTTATTACGAATGGGACGACGGCAAAATGACACAACTCTGGATCCACGAAGAGTGTCCGATTGTGATTCGCGACTATCAATTATTGCAACAGTGGCAAAAGCAGTGGATCGAATCGAAACTCAAACATTCGACATTGGTAACCAATGCCAGCCCCATCTTGCAAAATCAGCTGTTAGATACCTTGTGTCTATCAATTGACGCTATCGACGATTTGGAGAAAGAGGGATTTTAGAGAGAGTGGAGCATACGAGGATCGAACTCGTCACCTTTAGACTGCCAGTCTAACGCTCTAGCCAGATGAGCTAATGCCCCAAAAGTTGTGCCTTTATCGTTTCGGCGGACAAAGGTAGTAAATAATTATGAATTTACCATAACTTGCGGCAAAAAATTTTTCGCCAATGGGAGGTGGTATGGGAGACACATTTTTTTAACACCTGACAGTGTGTTGATAGTGGCGAAATTAAATATTCAAAATGATTACATTGACCACTCCCTCTACTTTGTCTGCGGTAACGAGAGGCAGGTCGTAATATTTTGCTGTTGCGGCAATTATGGCATCAGGTAACAGAAACTCCGACCGCACATTGTATCAACCCTCTTGGCAGGGGATAATCTTCCAGAACATAAATGGCGATATTCGTATCTATCAGTAGATCAATCCCATTCATTTCTGCAAGATTTTTGATACTCTAACCCGTCGATACCGCGTTTTAATTTGCCAAAATGAGCGGCAAGCGACTTGCGCGGCTTGGGCAGCCTCTACCCCAGAAGCGGCTTTTCAGTCCGCTGTGTCAAAGAATAGTCGCCAGAAAGACAATAATATAATTTTGAATAAAAAACGATGAGATGTGTATTGAAGATGGTGAATTGATTGATTTGTTGAATCACAGGATAGTTGAAATATACGAAACGCAAGGTATCACTCCTTTGCGTGGATTTGATGAATCCTATTTATTGCCCAATGGAAAGCAGTTTCTTATATTGACACATAATGTTTTTGAGGCAGTAATAGATATCAGGCAAACAAAGAATATTATAGATGATTTATGTTTTCTATCGGAAGAAATAACTTTTTTTACGGCGATGTTATATTTATATCAACCATTTGTAGAGAAACCACTAAATAATCCAATATTAATAGGAAACAAAACTTA
>JAISUM010000075.1 GCA_031272095.1 Candidatus Symbiothrix sp.
GTCCACGGACGCATCGCGTACATTCCTGAATAAGGACCTCTCAAAAAGGGCGGAATACCCGAAGCATATTCGAGGTGCTCCATTCCTTCGAGGTCTTGTTTGGTGTAAACCGGCTTGACTGCGATATGTTCGGGCGTCAGCCAGTCTTCCTGTTCTGCCGCAGCAGTCGCCGCCCCGCCGAGGGGGGCTGTTTCGGCAATGTTGATTTGTTTGAAATTTGGTTTCATTAAAATATTTGACTTTATTGATATATTTTATTTTCGATTTGAAATTGGGCGCAAAGATACAAAAAATATTTGAGTTATTCATAATTATTTACTACCTTTGCCGCAAAAATTAACGCTTATGCTTACGCTTAAACTTATTACAGAGAAAACAGACGAAGTCATCGCTCGCCTTGCAAAAAAACATTACGATGCACAAGAGATTATTAATCAAGTCATTGACACTGATAAAATCAGAAAAATTTCACAGGCGCAATTAGATAAAAATCTTTCGGAGCTGAAACAACTGTCCGCCTCTATCGGACAACTGATGAAGGAAGGCGCCAAAGAGGCTGCCGAAACAGCACGAAACAAAGTCGCTGACATGAAAGAGGCGAACAAAAACATCGAAACGGCGATGAAAAATGCCGAATTACGGCTGACGGAGCTGCTTTGTCTGATTCCTAACCTTCCGCACGACAGTGTGCCGGAAGGACGGCATGCCGAAGATAATGCGATAGAAAAAACGGGTGGCGTCATTCCGAATCTATCGGCTAATGCGCTGCCTCATTGGGAGTTAGCAAAAAAATATGATCTGATTGATTTTGAACTCGGCGTAAAAATTGCAGGTGCCGGTTTTCCTGTCTATAAGCAGAAAGGGGCGCAGTTGCAACGTGCGTTGATCAATTTCTTTTTAGACAATGCCCGTGCCGCCGGATATATCGAAATTCAGCCGCCCTACGTTGTCAATGAAGATTCGGGCTACGGAACCGGTCAATTGCCTGATAAAGAAGGACAAATGTATCACTGTACGCTCGACAATCTCTACCTGATTCCGACGGCAGAAGTGCCTGTAACCAACCTGTATCGCGATGTAATTTTGGAAGAAAAAGATTTGCCGATAAAAAATACGGCATATTCCGCTTGTTTTCGGCGCGAAGCCGGTTCTTATGGCAAAGATGTACGCGGGCTCAATCGGCTACACCAGTTTGACAAAGTTGAAATTGTGCGCATTGACACGCCGGAGCATTCATATCAGTCTCTGACAGAGATGGTTGATTATGTACAATCCTTGGTTGAAAAATTGGAATTGCCTTGGCGAATATTGCGTTTGTGCGGTGGCGATATGAGTTTCACTTCGGCGCTGACTTTCGATTTTGAAGTCTTTTCGGCGGCGCAACAACGCTGGCTCGAAGTCAGTTCGGTCTCCAATTTTGAAAGTTATCAGGCAAATCGGCTGAAATGCCGTTATCGCGGGATAGACAAAAAGATTCAGCTGTGTCATACCTTGAACGGCAGCGCTTTAGCTTTGCCGCGCATCGTTGCCGCCTTGCTTGAAAACAATCAGACGCCGGACGGGATTCGTATTCCGAAAGCGCTGATCCCTTATACCGGATTCGACCTTATCAATTGAAACTTAATCGTTTTTTTCAAAATGCAATGCCGTCCAATCTTCTTTGACCTTTTTAGAAATCGGTGTTAAGCGGCTGGATTGACAAATTTCCGTCAACACGGGGACGTCTTCTTCATAAAACCCGCTGATATACAACGCCGCGTGCGGATGCATCGCTTGCGCATACGCCGGGATGTCCTGCATCAGAATATTGCGATTAATATTGGCAAAAATGACGTCGTAGCGCTCTGCACCCAGCAGAGAGACATCGCCCAAACGGACGTCGATATCAGAGTTATTATTCAAACGGATATTGTCCAAAGCATTGTGATATGCCCATTCGTCGATATCTATGGCTACGACCGGTTGTGCGCCCAGTTTTTTCGCTAAAATTGCCAGGATAGCAGTACCGCAACCCATATCCAAAAACGACCGATTCGCCACTTGTGCTTGTAGCAGATAGGATAGCATCAACTCGGTGGTAGCGTGGTGTCCGGTGCCGAAAGCCATTTTGGGGTCGATGACGATGTCATAAGGCAAGACCGGCACATCGCGGTGAAAAGTACTGTGAACAATCACCTGATTATTTACGACTATCGGCTGAAAAAAATTCTTTTCCCATTCTTCGTTCCAATCCTTATCCGGCAGGAAATCAATCTTATAGCCCAATTTTGTGCGAAGCAAAGGCGGGTGATGCAAGAGTTCGGCAACTTGTTCGGCATCGTACAGATTTTCGGGAGCGTAGGCAGACAAACCGTGTTCGGAAGTTTCAAAACTTTCAAACCCGATTTCGGCTAATGCGGCAGCCATAATATCACGGCAGACTTCCGTGTTCGGTTGCAAACTGATTTCTACAAGATAGTAATTCATATCACACAATTCCGCTGAAACCCATAAATGCCATTGCCAAAATGCCGGCGGTAATCAACGCTATCGGCGTGCCTTGCAGACTTTTTGGTATATGCGTCAACTCCAACTGTTCTCGGATGCCGGAAAACACGATCAATGCCAAGCCGAAACCCAGCGCCGACGAAATGGCAAACACGACCGATTTTAACAAATCGTAATCTTTTGCAATCACCATCAATGCCACGCCCAGAACGGCGCAGTTGGTCGTTATCAGCGGCAGAAATACACCGAGAGCCTGATACAGCGCGGGGGAAACCTTTTTTAAAATGATTTCGACCATCTGCACTAACGCCGCAATAATCAAAATAAAACTAATGGTTTGCAGAAAACCCACACCCAGTCGTTCCAACAAATATTTCTGCACCAAAAAAGTAACAATCGTGGCGACAGTCATCACAAAAGTTACCGCAGCAGTCATTCCGACAGCCGTTTCGACTTTTCGGGATACGCCGAGAAACGGACAAATGCCCAAAAATTGCGCCAATACAATATTATTGACGAAAACGGCGGCAATAAAAATCAATAAATAATCCATAATCTACACGTTTTTCTTTTCTTTGATATGGTTAATAATCGCAATCAGCAAACCCAAAACGATGAATCCGCCCGGCGCCAGCACAAAGAGCAGCGACCCGTAGTTTTCGGGATAAAAGCTGAATCCGAAACACTTGCCTGTACCCAGCAATTCGCGCACCAAACCCAGCAAGGTCAGCGCCAAAGTGAAGCCCAAGCCATTGCCGACGCCGTCTAAAAACGAATGATAGACGCTGTTTTTGGAGGCAAAAGCTTCTGCCCGTCCCAGAATAATGCAGTTCACCACAATAAGGGGAATAAACAGCCCCAAACTGCTGTACAACGCCGGAAAATAGGCTTCCATCAACATCTGAATGACCGACACAAAGGAAGCGGTCAGCACGATATAGATCGGTATGCGAACTTGGTCCGGCACCATTTTTTTGACCGACGAGATGGTCGTATTGGAACATATCAGCACAAAAGTTGTCGCCAAGCCCATCGCCATTCCGTTGATTGCCGACGAGGTTGTTCCCAAAGTCGGGCACATTCCCAACAACAAAATGAAGGTCGGGTTTTCGTGGATGATTCCGTTTAATAATATTTTAATACTTTTCATTGTCTTGTCTTTTTTAATGTTTTACTTTGCCTGATGCCGATGTGGTTGCCTCCGTCGCGCTGTCCGTATCGGCAGTTTTGCCCGAAAAAGCCATATATGCCCGATTGACAGCGTTCAAAAAGGCGCGGGACGAGATGGTTGCCGCCGTGATCGCGTCGATGTCGCCGTCGTCTTTGCTGACTTTCAGTACGGTAGTTGCCAAATTTTTTCCGACCACCGTATGATTGGCGGCGCGAAACCAATCCTCCATTTTTGACCCCAGTCCGGGCGTTTCTGCGTGTTCCAAGACTTTATAATTCAGCAATTTACCTTCTGCATCCAAGCCTACGATCACTTTGATCATCCCCGAAAAACCTTGATTGCTATTACTTTCGACTGCTGCGCCGACCAATTCACCATTCCATTTTGCCGGATAAATTTTCAGCGAATCGCCTGCCGAAATAGCGCTCATATAAGCTTCGTCGGTCGGCGAATTGTTATATTGCGGTGCCACTTCTTTGATGGCAAGGTTCAATTTTTCTTTTTTTGCGGCGGAAATCGGCGCTTGGGTAATGTCGTTCACTGTCGCCAAAAGAGCGCCCGCCAAGACACAAGTCAGCGTCAGCGAAAGAAACATATTTAACAATGACGATTTTAGTTTTTTCATGATTTCACCTCCCCAAATTTCTTGTTTTTAATATAAATATTGATGATCGGCGTGAAAGCGTTCATCGTCAAAATAGCAAAAGAGACGCCTTCGGGATAGGAACCGAACAGTCGAATGACCACCGTGATAATCCCTATTCCTACGCCATAAACCAACATTCCGTTGCGGCTCATCGGCGAAGTAACATAGTCGGTCGCCATAAAAAATGCGCCGAGCAACAATCCGCCCGACAAGAGATGTATCAGCGGTTCGGCGTACAGTTCGGGATCGACGGCGTGCATAATGCCGGTGAATACGGCGACCGTTCCCAAGACGGCGACCGGAATATGCCAAGTGATGATTTTGCGCCACAGCAGAAAGATGCCACCGAGCAGCAGTGCAATTGCGCTGACTTCGCCCAGACTGCCACCTATATTACCGATCCACAAATCAGCCGTTGCGGGAAGCGTTCCCCAATGTCCTTTCAGCATCGACAGGACAGTAGCGCCGGTCGTGGCGTCGGTATATTCGAGCGGAAAAGTTCCGGGCTGGGGCCAGACGGTCATTTGCGCCGGAAACGAAATCAGCAGGAAAACTCGTCCGAGCAGCGCCGGATTGAAAATGTTATTTCCCAAGCCGCCGAAAGCCATTTTGCCAAGTCCGATGGCGACCAATGCGCCCAAAACCACTAATGCAGGCGACAGGTTAGACGGCAAGTTGAATGCGAGCAGTACACCGGTCAATATGGCAGAGCCGTCGCCGATGGTGGGTGTTCCCTTCAGCAAAAAGCGCTGAATCAGATATTCAAACAACAGACATGAGGCTACCGAGACCAGCGTTACGATCAGTGCGCCCAATCCGAAGAAGTAGAGCGATACCAACCACGCGGGCGCCAGCGCAAACAAGACGCTGTACATTCTTTTTTCTATGCTGTCACCGCTGTGTATGTGCGGCGAGAGGGTTACGGTCAGATTCATATTATTTTGAATTTATGAGTTATTACGTTTAGCGCGAACTTTCATCATCGCTCGGATGCGGGTTTTGCCTTTGCGGATATAATCCAACAGGGGGCGATTTGAGGGGCATACAAACGAGCATGAACCACATTCTATACAGTTCAGAATGGCGTTGTTTTCGACCAAATCCCAGTCTTTAAAATCGACGGCGTTCATCAACAGACTGGGATTCAGTCCCATACAGCAGACATTGGTGCAACGGGCACAACGGATGCAGTTACGCATCGTTTTGCGATCCGTGTCGGCTGCCGAAAGGACAAGGATGCCGGAAGTGCCTTTGGTAACAGGCAAATCGAGACTCGGCAAGGCGCGACCCATCATCGGACCTCCGGCGACGACTTTGCAGCTATCATCGGGCAGTCCGCCTGCGTAAGCGATCAGGTCGTGGATCGGTGTTCCGATGCGAACTGACAGATTGACCGGTTTCGTCAGGTGTTTGCCGGTAACGGTAACAATACGTTCTATCAGCGGTTTGTTGTTGGCGATGGCTTCATAAACGGCGTATGCCGTGCCGACGTTTTGCACGATGGCGCCGACTGCGATGGGCAGTTGCCCGTTAGGGATTTGTTGTCCGGTGATAGCTTCAACCAACTGTTTTTCACTACCTTGCGGATAGCGAATTTTCAGCGGCACAATGCTGATGCCGCAAAAGTGGCGTTTCGCCAATTCGGTTAAATGTTTGATAGCATCTTTTTTGTTATTTTCAATGCCGATGACCGCTTTTTTGACTTTTGCGGCGTACTTTAATATGCGGACGCCTTCCAAAATTTCTATGCCATGTTCTAACATCAAAGCGTGGTCTGAAGTCAGATAGGGTTCACATTCTACGGCATTGATAATCAGAATTTCAGCCTTCGTGTTCGGCGGAGGCGACAGTTTGACGTGTGTCGGAAACGCCGCGCCGCCCATACCGACAATGCCGGCGTCTTTTATTTTTTCGATGACTTCTTCGGGAGAAGCCTCTTCATCTGCAACAAATGATCTGAATCTGTCGTAACAAAGTTTCCTTTCATCCGGAAATGCAGAACAGAAATTTTTATGATAGTAAGCGCCACAAGGACAACCTCTTGCCCATTCTGCAAAACTTCTCGGCACTTCTATATGGGAGTCTGACGAAACACGTTCGTCCCATTCGTCGGGCGCTACATCTATAAATACCGACATATTTTTTACGCCGCCTGCATCTGCGACAGCTTCAATTTTAGTAACGGTTCCGCTGACGGACGAATGAATATTGGCAGAGATAAAGCCGTTGTTTTTCCCTATCAGTTGTCCGGTTTTCACTTTATCGCCGACGGCAACTATCGGCGTAGCGGCTTCACCTGCATGCTGCGACAAATGGATCACTGCTTGTTTTGGCAGCGGCATGACCGCTATCGGTGTTCCTGCAGTCAGCTTATTTTCAGGCGCTTTGATGCCGCCTATAACAAATGTCTTCATGATGGTTGAGATTCGGAGTTTGTGGTTTGACTTAATATTTGGTCGATTTGTGCCATCGTCGGTTTGCCGCCGACGGGACATTTCATGCCATCCGTTTTTCCGGCAGACAGGCAGGCGGATGCGAAATCGGCGCAACCGCGATAACCGCAGGCGCCGCAATTTGCCGATGGCAAAGCTTCCTGTATGGCTGCCAAACGCGGGTCTTCATAGACTGCAAATTTTTTGGAGAAGACGTACAGCACGACCGAACTGACGGCGCCGGTGATTCCAAGTATTAAAACGGCGTATAACAATTGCATATTTTTCAGGTGTTAATGGTGAATATGAATTTTTGTTTGATTTTTTCTTTAAATAGCGATAGACTCAAATAATAAACCGCGCCGACGGACAATGCACCGATGGATGCCATCGCTTCGTTTCCCGAGCAGAGCAACACTGCTATCAGCGTGGCGCAAATCGCTAACAAGGGTAGTACAAATGCGTAAACGACTGCCTGCAAGCCCATTGTAGCCGTACCGACAAGCCGCACCGTGTCCCCGATCCGATAATCACCGGAGGGCAAAGGCGTTTCGACGATTTTTGTTTGCATATCAGCTGCACCGCAGATTCGGCGGGCGTTACAGGCGCTGCAAGCTGTTGATTGTTTGATTTCTATGCAAACAGTGTGATGCTCAACTGCAATGATGATTCCTTCGTGTTCCATAAATAATCGCGGTATTGTATATTTTGGGTGCAAAGGTAGTCATTTTTTTTGTCTGGACTGTGGTTTTAAGAAGTTTTTTTTTATTGATTACCGTCATTGCGGCGAAAGCCGCAATCTGACGCAATCACTACTCACTAATCACTAACCATGACTTGAAAAGCCAAATTTTCATATCCGTCATATAACATAATTCTCGACGCCACTACTAATATAAACGCTCCGTTTTTTAAAAATCTGTTGCTCCATCTTCTTGTCTATTAATCTATTGTCTATTTTCTTATTTATTTTTTCGGTATCCTGTTTTTTAAAATCCGTTGATATAGACGAGAAAAAATGAGACAAATTTGCAAGATATGCCGTACTTTTGCGGCGACAAAACGACTGTATTGTTTTTTATGTGTTCCTTTTTTTCATAATTATAATTAGAACATCATCATCATCTCATATTATTCTTTTTATAATATATTTGATATTTAACTGGACGGTACAGTCGTTTTTTTTTATAGTATATCCGAATTATATATAACAAAAGCGTAAAAAAGAATCTAATTAATTTAAACAATGAGTAAGAGATTCAGATCATTTATGATTGCCTGCTTCGTTGCAGGCGCCGTCGCGCAAGCGCAAGTGAATATTGGGTCGTTGAACGATCCGCACCCCGGGGCGATATTAGATATTTCGCAATCGGAGCGTGAATGGGGCTTTTTGTTGCCTCATGTCGAGTTAGAAGATGTGTCGAAATTTCAGCTGCAAGACCTTACGGACGACGGCACGGTGAAAGCCGCCAAAGGGATGCTGATTTACAACACATCAAAAACCACCAAAGGAGCCGAAGGCATAGACGGTCAGTTCGTTTGGGACGGTGCAAAATGGTTGCCCGTAGGCAGCGGCGCCGGTGGCTTGATGACGCTGCAAACCGTCGATAACTGGGGACTGTCCGAAAAACCGGTACCCTACGACGGCAGCCAAGTCATCGAAGCGACAGTCATCAATAACGGCTGCGATGTAGCGGGGGAATACCAGTTTATCGTGATTTCGGGGAATGCCACCCTGACGCCCGAAAAAAATTACGAGCCGAATTTTGAACTCACTTTTGAGAACAACGAGACCTCCCGCATCCGTCGCGCAGTAGTGCAGGTGATTGACCCCTGCGGAAAAACCGCCACCTTTCTCCTCTATCAGGATGAAGCTCCCTGTGATAACAAATACAACGTCCCGGAAGTAAAAACGCTGAACGATGCCGATTCGATCTGTCTCTCCGGTGCGGTCTATGCTTATGTGGACAAGGTGATTGACGCCAACGACGGCGGACGTGAAATCACCGTCGCGGCGGACTTGGACACCATCGACTACACTTGGCTATTCAACAATATGATTGTCGCTACCGGACGCGGCGCCACCCTCACCCAAGCCGGAACCTATTACGTCTATGCCGGTATGATGGGATGCGGCACTGCCGGAAGTGTTACCGTCAAGAAAAATGCGCTCAACGAGGCATCGCCCGCGCATCTCTTGCTTGCAACCAACGACGGCGTGATTTGTAACGGCACAGCTATAAAGCTTCGTCTCTTGAATGTAAAAAGCGGGGAGGAAACGGTCTATTGGTTCAAAAACGGCGTACCGCAAGCTACGCACGAGAACCCGCTCACACTGAATAGCGCAAACGATGTTGGCTCGTGGTTTGCAGTGGTCGTCTCCGGCGATATTCAGGATGTTACCGAAGGCTGTTCCTCCAAACCGTCGAATACCGTATCCGTAACCACCTCCACGGGGCTGACCAATCTCCCGCCAATACAAGCATTTATTAATGATCAGGCTTTTGGCACTGAGGAGATAGCGCTGTGCGTTAATTCGACGGTGCGACTCGAAATTAAAAATTATACCGACTATGATGCCTCGCGGCGTTTCTATTGGTATTTGAACGATATGTTATGGGGAGAATCCGACGGACAAGCCATCTATGTGGTACCGCAAGACTATCAGACGGGCGTTATTTCCGTGAAACTGATTGTGGATTCCGAACATTGCCCCATCACCGTTTCGACCAACGAAATGAAGATCTCCTATAGCGATGCACCCTCGCAGTCCGATATCATGTGGAACTCCAAAGTGCGCAGCGACGCCTATATTTGTTCGGGCAACCCCGCCAACCTTTATGCCACAGCAGGAGGCGAAGGTGTAGAATTTCAGTGGTTCAAAGACGGTAGCACTACGCCGATTATGACCGTCAGCAAGAAAACCGGCACCGATGATGTTACGCACCAATACGGCGTCGAGAATGACCTGCTACGCGCCTCTTATAGTGTCTCGACTCCCGGCACCTACACCGTGCGCTACAAAAACAGCTACGGTTGCTGGTCGCTGATCTCTAATCCCATAGTTGTTAGCAACTCGGCGCTGCCGACGATTGAGTGGTATGTCAGTCCTACGCCTGTCATCGTGAATGGCTCGCACTTGACCTATCAGGTGCGGGCAACTCCCGCTGCTACCAAATACGAATGGTGGGCGGAATATGCAACCGCCGATCCGGTTCCCGACACCTATATTTCCATTACGCCGCTCGGCGACGGCTCATCGGCAATGGTAGATTATAATTTCGACGCTGATTTGATTTGTACATCATACCAAACAGGTACAGGGGATGAGATTGCAGCGTGTCGGGCAAAAAGAGGGTACCAAGTGCATCTGTTTTGTAAGGCAATCAACGACTGTGGTGAGACAACCACCGAAAGTGTGTTCGACGTCATCAATGACTGTTCGCCGACGACCAGCGTTACGCTCTCCCCACAGACATCAACCAGCGTGATGCTTGGCGAAAGCGTGCGTTTTCAGGCTGCCTTGAACGGAACGGGCACGAAATTTATTAGCGCCTATGTTTATTTGGACAATGCAGAGACAACGCGGGTCGGCGATGTGAATAATAATACTGATTATAAAGACTATATGTGGTCTGGACTTCCGGATGGTGTAAAAATAAGAACAATCGATCCCTTGACAGGCTATCAAATAGATTTGGAAGTATGCAAGTCGCCTGACGTAACAGGCTCGCTCGTGCCCACGCTGTCTGCTGCCAAACAAGCAACTGTCGGCTCCCGTTTGTGTTTAAGAGTATGGCTGCTTTTCGACGTTGATGCAGGAGGTTGGACGGATGCAAGTAGGATCAACTTCACCACTGCCGTAACGACTTTTGCGCTCGGAACGCATTATGTGCTGCTCGAAGGCAAAAATGACTGTTCCGATCACCCGCTGCAAAGCGAGCTGCAAAAGGTAGAGGTGGCGATCAATCCCGATAAAATTGCCGTTGGTCCGCCTGAGGGTATCGACTATGTCATGTTCAGCGGACAAAAAACCTGCCTCGATGTGAATATTACCGAAGACAGCGGCACCAACTCTTGGCAGGGCGACCGACTGCCAAAAAATGTGCGCCCCACCGATTTGACGAAAAATACCCGCACGCTCACCTATATCTGGAATATCGGCGGATCAGCAGCTACCGGCGTGAAAGAAACTGTGCAATATATCTACAGAAGCTCGTCGGATATTGTGGAATCGATAGATCAAAGCAACCACAATGCCGTATTGAAGTTCAATGAGAATATTGTCAATCTCGCCACAGGCAGAACAAAATCTAACCCCTTGCAACTGACGCTCTATGCTATCTATACGGTGAGTGGCACGCTATATAAAGACTCGGTCGTGATCAAAATTCAGGACGGCGCCTGCGGTTGCCCCGCGAAAATCAGCGCGACGCAGCACAAAATGTTTCGCTGCCACGTCTTGGGCGCCAATACATCCTACAGCCCCTTCACTCCCCGAGAAGAAATCTACGGTTTCTATTGGCGTTTCGGGCGCAAAGATCCATCGGCAACGTGGAGCGAATCTCCAAATACGATGAATGATCAAAGTCGTTCTGATGGCGAACGCACTTACCATTTTTCCAATCAAGATGGCACCGGAGGCAGCAATACCGACTGGCAAATGGTGCCTAACAACCCTTGTCCGCGAGGCTGGGTTGTACCGACCATCACCGAAATGGCGGGTATCGCCCAAAACAACAGCTTTTCACCAGTTGGAAATCTATCTGCCGGCAGTTCTTCCGGCGGCTGGCAAACTACCTACTTCCCGATGGTGGCAATGGGCTATCGCGATGTAGGCACCAATGGCGCCAGAGTAGTGGGAGGTACGGAAGCGCATCACTGGTCGCGAAGCAGCGCCAGCTCCGCTAACGCCTATAATTCCATCAAATATTCAGTCGCCAACAGCTGGTACAGCGACGGCGACAGCGATTTCTCGAAAAACTATCAGGAAATCATCCGTTGCGTGCAGGATGGGGAAGCTTATTGAAATAAATGCGATTTTTTTATTACGTATTTTTGGGAAATTGTCAGGGATTAAGTTGAAGTAAGTTTTTTCTTTTTCGCCTCTAAATAACGCTCGACATCGTCGGGCGTTGTTTTCCAACGCCGGTGCATCCAAACCCACTGGCTTGGAATTTCTCTGATAATGTTTTCGATTTGTCGGGTATAGTTCTGTGTATTGACCAATAAATCGTGATCTCGGTCTCCGGTTTCGACCAAAGGGATAGCAGGTAAAATGGTGAAACGGTGGCGGTGCCCGGCAATTCGTTGCATATACATCGGTACGACAGGCGCGTGGGTTTCCAAAGCCAAACGTGCTGCGCCGTCGGGCGTATAAGCCTTGCGCCCAAAGAAATCGACAAAAACACCCTTGACTTTCGTGTCCTGATCAATCATGATGATCATACATTCGCCCTTCCGAATGCACTCGACTAACTTGTCATACGATTTGCCGCGACTGATATTCTTCATTCCTCTTGATTCGCGGGCGGCGACAATCAGGTCGTTGAGGCGCGGATTGGAAAGGGCTTTGCTCACAGCCGTCGTTTCGTAGCCCATCACCGGCGGCATAATCGCCGACAACTCCCACGAACCGGTGTGCATCATCAGACTGATCACGCCTTGCCCCTTGTCATACTCCCGACGCAGGTTTTCTTCGCCGACAAAATCAATCATAGCTTCAAATTGCTGCCTCGTTTTCCAATGCAGCGTACAAATATAATCGGCGAAATTATACGCCTGATTGACAAAGACTTCGCGCCCCATAGCTTGAATCTCGCGGCGCGAATGACTTGTCCCGTAAATCAACGACAAAGTGGCAATGGTGCGTCGCCGTTCTTTGGCGACCACATAAAAGGCGATGGAGGCAAAAAAACCGAACACTTTTTCAACCCAGATGCGGGGGAAAAAACGTAAAGTAGTAATAAACAGCCGAACAAAAAATACCAAAATCGAATATTTAACGACTCGGCGAATACGGTGATAATGTTGTTTATAATTCATATAGAATAATTTGGCGCATTTCAAAGCGCAAAGGTAATAAATTATTCCGAAAAAACGCAATCCTCACCCCCAGAAACAGATTCCTTATATAAACGTTCCATCATCCTGCCCTTATTCCATTATTAATCTTTTGAAAATAAGGGAATAAGGGTAAAAAATTGCGGATATTCAACTCCAAGCTACTAAGGGCGCTCGCAGGAATAAGGGTTAATATAATCAAGACAATCAAGTAAATCTTATGAAAAACCTGTATTGAGCATAGCCGAAATATCAAGGTTCAGACAGCGGGGGATGGCGGGTCAAGCCCGCCATGACGCGCTACTCCCCACTAATCACTAATCACTAATCACTAATCACTAATCACTAATCACTAATCACTAATCACTAATCACTTACCACTAATCACTTTAGAAACCACTTTCCCCGACCGATGTTGCTCTCGCACAATGTAAGGGGTGCCTTTAGATATTCCATTTCTCGAAGAAATAGAATATTTCTGCCCTTGCAGGTTGTAATATTCCGTTTTCACGATCTGGTCGGTGAGATATTCCATATCTCGAAGATATGGAATATCTGTATTTCCTAATCCTGCGCCGATCACCCGATTGGGCGCAGCTGTGCCGCTGAAAATCACCAGCGTTTCAAAGGGATTGACGGCTTGTAAATTTGCTACTTGCGCGAAATGATTGTTGTTGTTGTACTGATAATAAAGCGTTGCATTCTCGAAATTTGTTACCTTTTCTACATGCGGATTGACGACCAAAGTATATTGGCTGACGTCGGCAGTGAAATCTCCGATGTTGCCGCCATAAAGCGTCGGATTTTCCGATGAGATGAAAGTCGCCTCTACCGTCGCGCCATTGTTGAAGGGGTCGCTCGGAAAATAGAAAATATAGGCTTGGTCTTTTTCTATCGTGTTCGTGAATCGAAAAACATTCTTTGCGCCGTCGTAATATGCGACAAAGAAATTATCGTCAGCGCCGCCGCTATTGCTGAATTCGGTATTTACTTCTTTGTCCGTATCGCCGGAATAGATTTTTCCTGTTATGACTTTGCTGCCTTGCTTGATGCTAATACTTTCTATCTCAAACGGAAAACCTACCGGATACCATTTGCCCACAGTGAAAGTCTTGACCAACTGCACCTTGCCTGCAACCTGCAAGCCTTCGCTCGGGATGTCGATAATTTGTCCGACGCCCGAATCGTCGTTCGCGTGGAAAACGATGTCTCCGAAATGATAGCTTGAGGCCTTTATGTCGGTTCCGGCGGGGATTTCTTTTTCGCAAAAAGTGTTAAATGTGATGGGCGCACTATTGGCAATATCATCACATTCATTGATTGCCATAATCCATATTTCGTAGCTGTTGCAGGGCTGAAACCAATTAGGGTAGCTCACTGTGAAAGAATTGGTTGTTATTCTAAAATAAGAATATCCGCCATTGTTTTGGGTCTTGCAAAAACGATATTCTACGGCATTGGGAACGGCGTCCCAAGTAAAGGTGGCACCGTTATCTGTCGGGTTACTCACCACAATATTGCTTGGCGCGTCCGGCAATCGGCTTAATCGATCGCTGTAATAGGCGACCACATGTTTGGTATTTCTGAAAACCTGCGCATTGTTGGCGGTTGCCGTGCCGGTCGCTGCGCTATGATAGCTGAGGTCGGGATTGGAAAAATAGGGGGCTTCTTTGCCTATATACGACATCACAGAACCATATTTGATATCGTCGTCGCCTGTCCAATACCAGCCGTAAGCATAAGGGAAGAGCGGCGGTCCACCCGAATCGTTTTCAGTGTTGTGTTTCATTCCCATATTATGCCCGATTTCGTGAATAGAAGTGGTTGTGGACGCTATTTGTTGCACCCTGACCACATTAAAAGCATAGTTAAGCGAGCCGTTGACGTCGTCCAATACCCAGCCAAGTCCGCCATAATCCGACGCCACCGTAATCAGGGCGACAATATCGGCGCCGTATTGTTTTCGCAACTGATGCACGTTGTCCATATAGCCGTCCGCCGTACCGGTCAGATTGTTCAAATCAAGACTCATGTTGTTGGCATGTTCCTCATAATCCACTTGTTCCGAATGGACGAGCGTGATCTCGTCGCCGTTGCCCTGATTTGCGATGACTGCGGCGGTCTGCGCCATAGCGCCTGCGATGATATTTTCGATACTGCTGTTTTTGGATACCGCATAAGCTGCTGCTGCGGGCGTATAGACCATCATCAGCCGGATGGTGGCGGGATCTGTGCCTGTCAAATTTTGGTCGGGCAAGCAAGTGGTCGGTACAGCCTGCGCAAGTCGGTTTGCCGCACTTGTCTTGCAGGTAGCGTCTATTGCTTCGCCTTGAGGTATGACGATCTCTTCGTCCTGCAAAACATCTTTATCTCCGTCTATTTCAATGAGATAATTTGTTTTTGAAAGCCCGTCGCCTTCCGTAGTGAATTTTTGATTCAGTTCGGGGATCGACACAAAGAACAGCGATTTGCCGGCGCGGTCGGTGGTGATATAGCCAAAGCCCGTCGGATAGTCTTTTGTTTTCAGACTCAAAGTCGTATTCCCGTTGACGTCGGTCGAAATTCGGGTGATTTCTGTCATAATACGCTGTTGATCAAACAGTTGCATATCGACCAAATCGCCGGCTTGCACACTTTTCGCACTTTGCAGAGCGGGATTGATTGCAAAGCTCCGCGTCCGTTTCGCCGCACTCAAAAACCCTTGCGGAATCTGCTGTTCCGTCGCTCTCAACTCACTTTCGGGCGCACCTGTCGCGCCACTTTCCAGACGGTGTATCGTTTGCCCTTGCAGCGTCAGGGACAGAAATACATAGCTGCATAACAATAAATTCTTTAGCATAAATTTAACCTTTTCTATCAGTGATTTTTGCCGTCATCCCACGCTTGACGCGGGCTCCCCTGAACACCGTTCATCGGGGGATGGCGGATCAAGTCTGCCATGACGATGCTTTTTCTGCTGCAAAGTTACTCTTTTCTACTCAAAAAACAAAATAAATTAGTGATTAGTGATTAGTGATTAGTGATTAGTGGTGAGTGGTGAGTGATTAGTGGCTGACTGATAGTATCACTTGCCGTGATGCTATCAGTTGGTTTTTTAACAGTTTCGTTTGTTTCACCCTTATTCTTTAAAGTTCCCTTAGTAGTAATTGGTTTCAAACGTCCTCACCCCCAGCCCCCCTCACGGCACGGAGAGGGGTTGGGGGTGAGGATTTGTTCTTATTTCTGTTTTTTCACTGATAGCATCACAACCGGTGATACTATCAGTAACTAATCACTTACCACTAATCACTTTAGAAACCACTTTCCCCGATTGGTGAGTTTCTTTCACAATATAGGGCGTTCCGGCAGATAGTCCATTTCTCAAAGAAATGGAATATCTAACACCTTGCAGATTGTAATATTCCGTGCGGACGACCGGATCTTTTGTGATGACTGCGGGCAAGACGACCGGCGTTTCGGTGGCGCCGACGCCGATGGCAGACCGCAGACCGCCGGCATCACCTTTATAGGCTATAAATGCTTCAAACGGTTTGATGTCAGTGCTCAAGCTTGTGCCTCCATTGATGCGGTCGAAATGCTGGTCATCCAAATCATATTCGTAGAAATAACTTGCGCCATCAAATACCGAACCTGCTGCATTAGCGACGCCCGGATTGGCAACCAAACTATAACCGGCGGCGACATTCACCGTTCCGGCGCTGACCAAGGCGGGATTGGGCGTTGAAGTGAAAGTTACTTCTACAGTTTCGCCATACTCGAACGGATCGCTCGGAAATTCTATGATATAGGCTTTGCCTGCCTCAAACTGATCGGTAAATCGGAAAACATCGCCGTCGTATACCATCACAAAATAGTTGTCGGTGGTAGCCAGCGCAAGATCGTCGTCAAGGTCATCGGCTGTGGTTTTGCCATTGCTGTGATCGTAGATGTCGCCTGCCACCGATATGTCGTCACCTTGCTTGATGCCGACGCTCGCAATCTCAAACGGGAAACCGATGGTGTACCATTTATTTGTTTGGAAGGTCTTGACCAAGGTAACCGGACTGCCTGCCGTAATCGGCGTTGCCGCATCGCTCAACTGCCCTGTAGCGTTGCCGTCGGAATAGATCGTGAAGGCGCTGTATTCGGTAGCAATATATTTGCTTGCCGAAATCGCGTCGGCGGCGGCTATCTCAAAATTGTAACGTTCGTAAGCGCCCAAATCTATCGCGCCGACAATTCGCGTATTGCCTGCAAGGTCTTTCGCAATATCCGAAAGAAAATCATTATCGCCTTTCCCGACTGCCGGACTGCCTGCAATAAGGCGATAATCGCCCCCTGTTGTAGGCGCATCGGAAGATGCAAGAGGAGCAACAAACATCGGATCGAAATTGTAAACCTTATTTGTCAGGTCTTCGGCTACATTCTTAGCAATACTGTT
>JAISUM010000113.1 GCA_031272095.1 Candidatus Symbiothrix sp.
GCGGAATAAAAAATGCCCGTCAGGGCATCCATATCAATAGAAAAGAATGCAATAAACGCCGTTCAACCCCATACGGGGTTGCATTTGTGAGGCGCTCGCACATTTTCTATTGATATGAAAATCCTGAACGGATTTTGTTATAATGCGCTTGTCAGGGGATTGCGGCTTTCGCCGCAATGACGCGGTCTTCTTAATCAAAAACATCATTCAAAATCACAGTTCAGACGATAAGAAAAGCGGTGTTTGAAATATTGGATTTTACCGAAAGGAAATTTTGTTTGACAAATTTGGGAAAAGTTTGTACCTTTGCGGTGTAAATTATTCATTTTTTTTAATTATTAATTGATTATGGCAATACCAATCAGAGCAATCCCCGTATTGGAAGGCGAAGTAGCCGAGCGTTTCTATCGCGAAATGCGCAAAGCCGAAAAAGAACGCGGCACGATAGATATATCGGAAGATATACGAATGGCGCGTGAATTGTGGGATAGAAGTGTCAGAATGGGTTACATTAAATAAAAAACAATGGGATTCATCCTTGAAAATTGTAATATCTCACCGTTGACTGCCGAAGTGGTAACGCAATGTAATCCGTTCAACTGTGGCGATGAAGATTTGAATGACTTCTTCAACAACAGTACGGACAATTATCAACGTGAACTGCTTGGCAAATCGTATTGCTGTCGGCTTATTGACAATCCGACAACGATAGTTGCTGCTTTTACGCTGTCGAATGCAGGGATGGATACGCGCCACCTGCCCGGCAGCCGCAAAAAACAGTTGATAAAACCCATTCCGCGCGAAAAGCATTTGAGCAGTTATCCGGCGGCGTTGGTTGGTCGGCTTGGCGTAAGTGCCGATTTTAACTGCAAAGGTATAGGAACAGAACTTTTGAGAATCATTCGTGCATGGGCAAAAGACAGCAATAATCGTTTTGCCTGCCGTTTCCTCACCGTCGATGCTTACAACAATGCCGCAACCCGCAGTTTTTACGAAAAAAATGGCTTTATTTACCTGTTCTCGTCAGAGCAGCAGGAAAAGGACTATATCAAAATGCCGCCAGAACAGGAACTGAAAACGCGATTGATGTATTTCGACTTGCTGCGCGTGGCGTAGAAAAATTAAAAAAACAAACTTAATACCGACTCACTTGTTTCACGCCTTTCACGGCTTTGATTTTTTTGATCAGACCGTCCATCACGGAAGTGTCGCTCAACATCACCGTGAGGGTGCCGCTGAACAAGCCGTCTTGCGAATCAATGTTGATGGAACGCAACATCATTCCGTTTTCTTTGGAGATGACGGAAGTGATGTTGGTAACGATGCCGATGTCGTCATGTCCGACCACTTTCAGCGTTACCGGATAGTTGGCGCCCGATTTGCCTGCCCATTGGGCTTTCACGATGCGATAGCCGAACCGCTTGAACATTTCTGGCGCATTCGGACAGTTCAAACGATGAATTTTGATGCCTTGCGACGAAACAAATCCGAAAATATCGTCGCCGTAGATCGGGTTGCAACATTTGGCAAGCGAATAGTCGATGCCGGTGAGGTTTTTGTCGATCACCAAGACGTCTTCTTTGTTCGACAGGCTTTCGTTGGGCGAAGCGGCGTTGAAATTTTCCGCACTGCGATCGGGATGTTCTGCCAGCGCCTGCTCCTTTTTCTCCTGTTCGAGGTAGTGGTCGATCACCGTATTGACGTCTAAATGGTCGCGTGCAATATCGGCATAAAAATCCGTAACCGTCTTGTAGCCCATTTTTTTGATGAGGCGCATCAGTTTGGATTCTTCTTCGTCGATTTTACGGTTTTTGAATCGGCGGTGCAAGAGTTCTTTGGCGAGTTCGACTTGTTTGGCGGCTTGTTCTTTCAGCGATTGTTTGATTTTCACCCGCGCTTTGGCGGTTACGACGATGTTCAGCCAGTCTTGTTTGGGCGTTTGGTTGGGCGAAGTTTGAATATCGACCTGATCGCCGCTTTGCAGTTTGTGTTTGATCGACACATTTTTGCCGTTGATTTTTGCGGATGTGCATCGCGAGCCGATTTTGGTATGAATGGCAAACGCAAAATCCAGCACGGTCGCATTTTTCGGCAGTTTAAACAGATCGCCTTTGGGGGTAAAAACGAAGATTTCGTCGTCGTAGAGATCCATTTTGAAATCGTCGATCAACTCGTTGGGCGAGCTGTCTTTGTGTTCCAAGACTTCACGGACATTGTTGAGCCAGTCGTCCAAACCGCTTTCGCCTTTCAAACCTTTGTATTTCCAGTGGGCGGCGAGTCCTTTTTCTGCGATTTCGTCCATGCGTTTGGTACGGATTTGCACCTCTACCCAGCGTCCTTCCGGTCCCATCACGGTGGTATGCAGTGATTCGTAGCCGTTACTTTTCGGCACCGACAGCCAATCTTTCATTCGTTTGGGATTGGGCTGATACATATCCGTAACGACCGAATAGACCTGCCAACATTCGGCTTTTTCGCGGTCGAGCGGCGTATCGAGAATGATACGGATGGCAAACAGATCGTAGATATTTTCAAATTCGGTCTTCTGTTTCAGCAATTTATTGTGGATGGAATGGATGGATTTTGTCCTGCCCTTGATGTCGAAATTTAAGCCTAATGTATGGAGTTTTGTTTCGACAGGGGCAATAAATTCGGCAATATATTTGTCGCGCGATCGCTTGGTTTCGTTCAATTTACTTTTGATAAAATCGAAAGTTTCGCGGTCTCGAAATTTCAACGAGAGGTCTTCCAATTCGGATTTTATTTTGTATAAGCCTAATTTATGCGACAGCGGCGCATACAGATAGGAGGCTTCGGCGGCGATTTGCAGGCGATGATCATCTTCCGAAATGAATTTTGCCATACGCATCAGATAGAGCCTTTCGGCAATCATAATCAGAATGACGCGCACATCTTCGGCGAAAGAAATCAACAGTGTGCGAAAATGTTCATTATTGACGGATGCATTTTTGCCGTATAATTCGTGGGTTTTGATCAGCCCGTGAATGACGTTGGCGGTATCGTTTCCAAAGTCGCGCTCGACATCGGCAAGCGTGCAATGTTCTTCAAATACAACTTGATAGAGCATCACTGCCAAGACTGCCGAGCGTTTCAGTCCGATTTCGTCTGCCACGATCCACGCCGTATTCAGATTGCGCGTCAGAATATCCAGACCATAGAGATCTTTGCGGTAGCCGTTTTGCGCTATGGCTTGGCGAATGTATTGTTTTACTTTCGTTATATCGTCGGGCAACAAACTGTCGCCAACGAGGTCAATCAATTGTCTGTACAGTTTAAGCATCATCTATTTACAGTATAAAGACCTTTCAATTAAACAAATCGTCCAACATATCGGGCGTAAGTTCGTCGTCAGGAATGTTATTTGTCGGAAAATTTTCTTCTATCGTATGGCAGGGATCGCTGTATCGTTCCGGCACATGAAACTGTTCGGTAGCCGAATAGCCCAGCTTGGCGTCGGCAAAAACATATTTCAGAAAAAGCCCCATAATCGGCAAGGCAGCACGGGCGCCCTGTCCTTCGTTCATCGACCGAAAATGGATGTCGCGTTCTTCGCCGCCGACCCAGCAGCCGCCGACCAAGGAGGGTGTAAATCCCATAAACCACGCATCGGAATTGTTTTGCGTCGTCCCTGTTTTGCCGCCCATCGGTGCATAGATGCCTTGTCGTGAGCGCATGCCGCCACCTGTTCCGCCGTCGATGACGCTCCGCAACATACTCAACATTTTATACGCGGCGTCTTCCGTCAGAATTTGCGAATAACGAGGTGCAAAATTGGCGAGCACATTGCCCGATTTGTCTTCGATGCGGGTAACATATAAGGGTTCGATGCGATTGCCGCCATTGATAAAAGTCGAATAGCCTGACACCATTTTTGCCACCGACACCTCGCAAGGTCCCAGACAGAGGGCGGGGACGGCGTCTATCGGTTCGCTGAATCCGTAAGCTTCGACCAATTTGCGTTTAAAAGCATGCCAGCTCAACTGCCCAATCAGATAGGCAGACACCCAGTTGTCGGAGTTTTGCAGTCCCCAACGCAGGCTAACCATCTCGTTGTAACGTCCTTTGACAGTGTTTTTTGGAGTGTATTCTCGTCCCAAATCATCGTACAGGGTTTGTTCGACATGCAGCATTTCGTCGCAAGGTGTGAAACCGCTTTCCATTGCCAAGGAATAGAGGTAGGGTTTGATGGTTGAACCGACTTGCCGTTTGCCGGTATTCACCATATCGTATTGAAAATATTTGAAATTGACGCCGCCGACGTAGGCTTTCACCGCGCCCGAATGAGCGTCCATCACCATAAAACCGGTGCGCAAAATAGATTTCATATACCGAATCGAATCCATCGGCGACATCACCGTATCCTTTGTTCCTGCCCATGAAAACACCTGCATATCGACCGGTGTATTGAAAATCTTCACTATCTCCTGTTCCGAAACGCCGGATTTTTGCAACGCACGATAGCGGTCGGTCTGTTTCATTGCTTTGTCTAACAGCTTACTGATCTGATCTTTGGTCAAATTGCGCGAATAAGGCGCTGTCGAGCTGTTAGCCGTTTCCTTGAAGAAAGCCGGTTGCAGAAAAGTCGAAAAATGCTCGGTAACTGCCTGTTCCGCATACTTTTGCATACGGGTATCGAGCGTGGTATAAATCTTTAAACCATCTTTGTATAAGTTGTAAGGCGTGCCGTCGGATTTGCGATTTTTATTGCACCAGCCATATAGCGGATTGGTCTCCCAAGCGATGGAATCTTCCGTAAATTTATCTTTGTTCCAAGCGGGATAATTTTTCCGATTGGGCTTTTGGGCGTTAAGTGTCATCTTTAAATATTCGCGAAAATAGGGTGCAATGCCTTCTTTGTGATCGACGCGATGATATTCTGTCCGCAAGGGCAATGCTTTGAGCGAATCGCAGGCGACTTGTGTCAGATAACCTTTTTCTGCCATCAAACCCAGCACCACATTACGGCGACCGCGCGTGCGTTCTTCCTGCCGCAAAGGATTGTAACGCGAAGGATTTTTGCACATGCCGATCAGCGTGGCAGCCTCTTCGACCGATATTTCTTTGGGCGATTTGCCGAAATACACCCAACAAGCGCTTTGTATGCCCACTGCATTATACAAAAAATCGAACTTGCTGAGATACATATTGATAATCTCTTCTTTCGTATAAAACCGTTCTAACTGGACGGCTATCACCCATTCGATAGGTTTCTGAAAAAGCCGTTCTATCGTGTTGGAGGCGTGTTCGGTGTATAATTGTTTTGCCAACTGTTGCGAAATGGTACTGCCGCCGCCGCCACTTGATTGCCGCAGTATTCCCGTTTTGACAATCGCCCGCAGCAGCGCATAAGCATCGATGCCCGAATGTTCCATAAAACGTGCATCTTCCGTCGCAATCAAGGCTTGAATGATGGCAGGCGACAACTCTTTATAATCGACATACATACGGTTTTCCTTGTCATAAGAATATGTTCCCATAATTTGCATATCTGCCGAAATGACTTCCGTAGCATATTTATTGATAGGATTTTCCAAATCTTCGACCGGCGGCATATAGCCGATCCAGCCTTTGGCAATCATATAAAACGACAGGACGGTCAGCATCAAAAAAGCGCCGAAAGCGATCCAAAACCAAAGTACAAACTTATTTTTTTTCGGTCTATGTTTCATTTTAAATCTATTATCTGTTGAATGAGAATGCAAAGTTAGTATAAAATTTTCAATTACAGACCAAGACATCAAAATTTAAATCGTTTGGTGTCGGTCAAAGACTATCCAGACTTGACAACCGATCAGAAAAAGCGTAAAAAATTTGTCAGGAATAAAAATTTTTGTAATTTTGTTGCCGTCATATCAATTATTTTGCAATGAAACTTATAGCAAAAACATTATACGGGCTGGAAGAAATTTTGGCAAAGGAGTTGATCGCTTTGGGCGCTAACGATGTCGAAATCGGACGCCGCATGGTTTCGTTCAGTGGAGACAAGGCATTGCTCTACAAAGCCAATTTTCACTGTCGGACGGCGCTCCGCATCCTGAAACCCATCGCCACTTTTCGCGCCAACAACCCCGATGAGATCTACGAACAAATCCATGCAATGGATTGGCTGCTTGTTCAGGGAAAAACGTTTGCCATCGACTCGGTGGTCTATTCGGAGACTTTTACCCATTCTAAATTCGTATCTTATCGTGTCAAAGATGCCATTGTCGATTGGTTTGCCGAGCGACAACTGCCTCGTCCATCCGTGCGGCTGAACAATCCCGACATTCAACTGCATCTGCATATCTCGCACAATGAATGTTCCATCTCGTTGGACAGCAGTGGCGAGTCCCTGCACAAACGAGGCTACCGGATTGCCGAAACAGAAGCTGTTTTGAACGAAGTCCTCGCTGCCGGAATGATTTTGAAAACAGGATGGCAAGGCGAAAGTAATTTCGTCGATCCGATGTGCGGTTCGGGAACTTTGCTGATCGAGGCGGCGCTCATTGCTCTGAATTTGGCACCGGGAATTTTTCGCTCGCATTATGCTTTTGAAAAATGGGAAGATTTCGATGCGGATCTGTTTGAAAGTATCAGTCAAAACGACAGCCTTGAACGCAATTTCGACTTCAAAATTTACGGATCCGACGTCTCGGTGAAAGCCATTCAAGCGGCGGCGCAGAACGTCAAAAATGCCGGACTGACCAAATATATCGAACTGAAAAACTGTCCGCTCAAAAACTTAAATGCCGTGCCGGAACAGGGAATTATCATCACCAATCCGCCCTACGGAGAACGTTTGCATCCCAATGATTTACAAGAAATTTACGCCGATTTGGGCGAGCGGCTCAAACATCTTTTTCTCGGCTACGATGCGTGGGTGATCTCGTCGAACCGTCAGGCGCTCGACAGCATCGGACTAAAACCCGAATCGAAAATCAAGCTGATGAACGGTGCTTTGGAATGTGAATATCGGCATTACCGCATTTTCAGCGGGAAACGGAAAGAATGGCTCGTTCATAATAATTGACGAACGCCCGCACCACCACTTTGTTGCCTCCCGGTGTCGGATAGTCGCCCGAAAAATACCAGTCGCCCGAATGATTGGGGCAAGCCTCGTGCAGTCCTTCCAAGGATTGATAGACGATTTCCACTTCGGCGTGCGTGTCTTCCGGTTTCAGCAATTCGGCAATTTTTACTGCAATTTCTTCGGCAGTGAACGGACGATAAATATCTTTCACATAATTGACCACCTCTTCTTTCGGCAGTTCGATCTGCGCTTTGCATTTCCGGTAGGTCTCGTCGATCACCTCTTGCATACCTCTTTCCCGCAGCAGCGCAATGGCGGCGCGAAAAGCGACAAATTCGTCCATGCGATTCATATCTATCCCGTAGCAGTCGGGATAACGCACTTGCGGAGACGATGACACGATGACGATTTTTTTCGGTTGCAGACGGTCTAAAATCTTGATGATGCTTTGTTTGAGCGTTGTTCCGCGCACAATACTGTCGTCGATCACCACCAAAGTGTCTTTTTCGGCGACAATAGAGCCGTAGGTAATATCATAGACGTGCGCCGCCAACTCGTCGCGGCTGTTGCCTTCGGCAATAAATGTACGCAGTTTGATGTCTTTCAGTGCAACTTTTTCCTGACGGATTTTCATCGACAGGATACGTTCCAGATCATCTTCCGTCAATTCGTGGAGGTGCGTTTTGATCAACTGTTTTTTTCGGGCGTCCAAATAGCGTTCAAAGCCTTCCATCATACCGAAGAACGCCACTTCCGCCGTATTGGGAATAAACGAAAAAACGGTGTTTGCCAAATCGTTGTCGATGGCTTTCAGAATAGGTTGTAGCAGCAGTTTGCCCAACATCTTGCGTTCCTGATAGATGTCGCGATCCGAGCCACGAGAGAAATAGATGCGCTCAAACGAGCAGGGTTTAACGTTTTTGGCTTCCTGAATCTGTTCCCACATCAGTTGTCCGTTTTGTTTGACGATGAACGACTGTCCGGGTTCCAATTCATGCACGTCGTCTATTTTAACGTTCATAACTGTCTGAATGACAGGTCGTTCCGATGCAACAACAACAATTTCGTCGTCGTGATAATAATATGCAGGACGAATTCCTTGCGGGTCGCGGAAGACAAACATATCGGTATTGCCGGTGGCACCGCAGATCACATAGCCGCCGTCCCACGACTTGGCAGACCGCCGCAAGACGTGCGCCAGATCCACATTGTCGGCAATTTTTTTATTGATGGCTTTGCCGGCGATATATTTCGGTTTGAACAGTTCGTAAAGATGTTGTACTTCTCGGTCGAGATAATTGCCCATCATTTCCAAAATCATCAAGGTATCGGAATAGAGACGCGGGTGTTGTCCCTGACTGATTAGCAGTTGAAAAATCTCATCCACATTGGTCAGATTGAAATTTCCGCAGAGCATCAGACTGCGCGACCGCCAGTTGTTGCGCCGCAAAAAAGGATGGATATAAGCCATCCCCGACCGACCTGTGGTGCTGTAACGCAAATGCCCCATATAAACTTCGCCGCAGAACGGCATACCCTCGCTGATCTGATTCGCCGGATAATGCTTGACATTGCGATACACTTTCTCGAAAATTTCTTTGATTGCCCCGCTTCCGATGGCGCGTTCACGAAAAATATATTCCGAACCGGGTTGTGCATTCGAGGACACACATCCGATGCCGGCGCCTTCCTGTCCGCGATTGTGCTGTTTCTCCATCAGCAAATATAATTTATTCAAACCATATTGCCATGTTCCGTACTTATCTACATAGTAGTTAATGGGTTTCAACAGTCGAACCAAAGCAATTCCGCACTCGTGTTTCAGTATTTCCATAAATTTTGCGTATATTTTTCTGCAAAGGTAGTGTTTTTTTGAAAAAAATTACTACCTTTGCACCCGAAATTCAAAAAGAATCGTCATTGCCCAAATGGCGGAATTGGTAGACGCGCTAGTTTCAGGGACTAGTATTCGTAAGGATGTGCAGGTTCGAGTCCTGTTTTGGGCACGAGTTAAATTAATGAATCATCAATCTTTAGGGGTGCCTTTTACAGGCTGAGAACATACCCTTTGAACCTGAACAGGTTAGTACCTGCGGAGGAACAAAGATTTTTGGAATCTGAAAAATATTTCATTCTCCCATTCTCATCATTCCCCTTTTTTATTAAAAATTCAATTTTATGAAAAAGGAACTATTCTTTTTTGCAGCTGCTATGCTGCTCCCCGTTAAGGGAATTGCGAGTGTTATTGACAGCATCACTTTAAGTGATACTATCAGTTTAAATGAGGTTGAGGTTGTTTCCGTCCGCGCAGGAGCGAAAACTCCTGTCGCACATTCCGAACTCGACCAAAAAACGATTGAAAGTAACAACTTCGGGCGCGACATCCCGTTT
>JAISUM010000036.1 GCA_031272095.1 Candidatus Symbiothrix sp.
AGGGGATAGCGGGTAAAGTCTGCCATGACGCTCAACTAATCACATCAACTCGGACAAGGGTTGCATCACAAAATCGCGCTCACGATATTTTGGGTGAGGCACGATTAGGCGGTCGGAAACAAAGATCCAGTCTTCGTAGAGAATAATATCAATGTCGATGATGCGGTCTTGGTAGTGGTCGGTGGTTTTTGTTTGTCGCCCCAGCTGCCGTTCAATGGCTTGCGTCGCATCTAAAAGTTCGAGGGGTGTCAGCGGCGTTTCGATTTTGACTGCCATATTCAGAAAATTGTTGGGTGACTCGAAACCGCAGGGCAGCGTTTCATAGATGGACGAAACAGCTGAAAGCGCTCCAAGCTTTTCTGTTATCAGGTCAAGCGCGAGGGATAAATTAAGGTGTTTATCTCCCAGATTGGTGCCTAACGACAAGTATGCGGTCATACGATCAACATTGCATCGCCATAAGCTCCAAAGCGGTATTTTTCTTTGACGGCAACGCGATAAGCGTCCATAATCAAATCGAAACCGCCGAAAGCGCAAGCTTGCATCAACATCGAAGAGTAAGGAAGGTGGAAGTTGGTTACCACGCTGTCGGCAAGTGTAAATTCGTAAGGCGGGAAGATAAATTTATTTGTCCATCCGTCGTAATCGGTCAGAAATCCGGTGGTAGTAACGGTCGATTCCATTGCTCTCAGGACGGTAGCTCCGACGGCGCAAATATGCTTGCCGTTCATTTTGGCTTTATTGACTTTATTGACCGCGTCGTCGCTCACGATGATCTGTTCCGAATCCATTTTATGTTTGCTCAGGTCTTCCACATCAATTTCGCGGAAATTGCCCAAGCCGGCATGTGCAGTAACAAATGCAAATTCGCAGCCCTTGATTTCCAAGCGTTTGATTAGTTCGCGGCTGAAATGCAATCCGGCAGCCGGAGCGATCACTGCGCCTTCGTTTTTAGCGAACAAGGTTTGATAGCGCTCAGCGTCTTCGGGTTCTGCCGGACGGTTGATATACGACGGCAGTGGCGTTTGTCCCATTGCAAACAAATTTGTTTTAAATTCTTCGTGGTCGCCGTCGTAGAGAAAACGCAATGTCCGTCCGCGCGACGTGGTGTTGTCTATCACTTCCGCCACCATCGAATCGTCTTCTCCGAAATAGAGTTTATTGCCTATACGGATTTTGCGAGCCGGATCGACTAATACATCCCACAGCCGAATATCGGGATTGAGTTCGCGCAGCAAAAAAACCTCGATTTTAGCGCCTGTTTTTTCTTTATTACCGATCAGACGCGCCGGAAAGACCTGCGTATCGTTGAAAACGAAAGTATCTTTTTCGTCGAAATATTCCAGTATTTCTTTGAAAATTCGGTGTTCAATGTCGCCTGTTTTGCGGTGAACGACCAACATACGGGACTCGTCTCTGTGGAAAACAGGATGTTGTGCGATCAAATCCTGCGGTAAGTTGAATTTAAAAGCTGAAAGTTTCATTTGTATATGTATTAAAATATTTTATGCGCTAATATTGAGTGTATCCGGTTGAAAATCATCGATTTCCATACATTGATCCAGCTTCACGTCGCCGATACGGCTACGTTGCAGGGCGATCAGATGGGCGCCGGATTGCAACGCCTGTCCGATGTCGCGTGCCAGAGCGCGAATATAAGTGCCTTTGCTGCACACAACGCGAATGGTGATTTGTTCCGGCTGATAATCAAGCAATTCTATCTCGTCGATGACCAAAGTCTTGGGCTGTAATTCCACCGTCAAACCTTTTCGCGCCAAGTCGTAAGCGCGGTCGCCCTGCACTTTACAGGCTGAAAAAGTCGGAGGAATCTGTTGAATTGTTCCAACAAAACGCGGCAACACTTCTTCGACCGTTGCTCGTGTGATGTGCGCCGTCGGATAGGTTTGGTCTATCGGCGTTTCCAAATCAAACGAAGGCGTGGTGGCGCCCAAACGCAGCGTAGCGATGTATTCTTTGGTTTGATATTGGAAAGTGTCGATATTTTTGGTGGCTTTTCCGGTGCAAACGATCATCACCCCTGTTGCCAACGGGTCTAATGTTCCGGCGTGTCCCACCTTGATTTTTTTCACTTTCAGGTAGCGCGAAATCCGATAGCGGACTTTATTGACCAAGTCGAATGATGTCCAATGCAGCGGCTTGTTAAAATACAATATTTCTCCTTCCTGAAAATCCATCTTATAGGCGTTTATGTCTTAATAAACCTGTAAATTCATTCCCGACCACGTCAGGATCAATATCACCGTGCCGACCACAATCCGATACCAGCCAAAGGCTTTAAAACCGTATTTCGTGAGAAAATTGATAAAAAATTTGATGGCGGCAACCGCAACCGCGAAGGCGACGATATTGCCGAGTATCAGCACATCGAGATTATCTGTCAAGAGCTGTCGGCTATGGTCGTCTGTCAGCAATTTCAGCATTTTATAACCTGCTGCCGCCGTCATAGTTGGTACGGCAAGAAAAAATGAGAACTCTGCGGCATTTTTTCGCGTGAGTTTTTGCGACATCCCGCCAACGATGGTTGCCATTGAGCGCGAAACGCCCGGTATCATCGCGATACATTGACAAAAGCCTACGAACAGCGCTTTTTTCCACGTCATCGTCTGGTCTTTCGAGGTCTGCGCAAACAGTTTATCGACAAACAGCATCAACACGCCACCGACGATCAGCATTGCAGCGACCACGCCGACACTTTCGAGCAGCTCGTCGATCTTATCGCTGAACAGCAGCCCTAAAACTGCCGCCGGAAGGAAAGCGATCAACAGTTTCCAATAAAAATCCACACTTTGAACAAAGCGTTTGAAATACAAGATCACCACCGACAGGATAGCGCCAAACTGTATAATCACCGTGAAAGCCTTCGTAAATTCATTGGGCGCAACTCCCAGCAAACTCTCGGCTATCATCATGTGTCCGGTACTCGAAATCGGCAAAAATTCCGTCAATCCTTCGACAATGGCTATAATAATTGTCTGTATCCAATCCATCAGTCTTTCGATTTTTTCAAAATGGCGTAGATGACAAAGACAAATCCGGCTAAAATGACCATTGGCGCCACCAACAACCTTCTGGTGTTGAAAATGCTGGGGTCAAATCCGGTTTCTTCTGTGGTTTTTCCGCCTGCAAGCAGCAAAAAACCAATCACTATGACAACTACGGCAATAGCTATCAAAATAAAATTTTCTTTTCCGAAAGCAAATTGTTTTTTATCCATCGTATTTTTACATTTTATACAAGTTTTCTATATCTGCTCTGATATATTTTCCTACTGCTAAATAGGTAGCTATCAGCGTAATAAGCAATCCTAACACTAACACGCTGACGCCGACGACCAACAGCGATTGCAGGTTGCACCAGAGATACATATCCGGTATGTTGCCGGCAAAATAACGAATCAACCAGTAGAGCAGCGCATTGGCAAACAGCGCTGCGATTGCGCCGATCAGCAAGTTTGTCCAAATAAACGGGCGCATGATGAAACTTTTTTTCGCGCCGACCAACTGCATCGTATGAATCAGAAATCGTTTGGAATAGAGCATCAACCGGATTGTATTGTTGATCAGTGCAAACGAAATAAACAGCAAGATGGCGGCAACGACCAAGAGCAGCAAGCCTGTTCGGGCGATGTTTTCGACGATAAACTGCATCGTATCCTGTCGGTATTCCGTTTCGGCAATGTCGTCGGAATAAGTTTTCAACTGCTTTTCGATGACGCTCAAACTGTCGCTGTTGGCATAGTCGGCGGTCAGATAGACCGAAATAACATCGGGCAGGGGGTTGTAGCCTAAAATATTTTCAGGATCTTGCCCCAAATCCGACTCTAACTGTTTCAAAGCCTGTTCTTTGGAAATATAGACGACTGATTTGGCGAATGGCATCGCTTTCAAAGCGGTCTGCAATCGTTGTATGCGTTCCGACGGAACATTTTCCTGCAATACGACGTCGAAAGAGAGCGTTTCTTTGACGTAGGTCGATAAGTTTCCGATAAACAGCGACAGAAACACAATCAGCCCCAATAAAAACAAGACCAAGGTGATACTGATCGTCGTCGTAACTTTTGCATTGATAAATGTCGCCGGTGTTCTTCGTTTTGTGTTGTTGCGCATTATTCCTTAAATTTTGCGCAAAGGTACTACTTTTGTGGCAATTCCGCAAAATAATCAATATTTTTTTGTTTTTGAAAAGAAAAGCCTTACCTTTGCAGGCACGATTTTTTATACGATGTCTAATACAGAGAAGATATTATTCAACGATACTTCGTTCAAATCCTATCTGTTCACCTACCGTAACACGTCGATCGACGACCACCAACGCATCACTTGTACGCTTACGGACGAGAACTCGGCTACACAACGCAGGAAATCCGTGTCGGCAACCAAAGCAACCTGCACATCACGATAAGAATTTGGAATAAGCGCTTTAAATCCGGTTATAAATCCAATCCGGCAGGATACGCATAAAGACGGCGATAATTCGCCAACGCTTAGTAATATAGGCAGTCTTGCGTTTCTGTCGGAT
>JAISUM010000102.1 GCA_031272095.1 Candidatus Symbiothrix sp.
TTCAACGCCAAGACGATGCAGTTCCGCACCGTCAACGTCCGCCGCTCCGAGCGTTGCCCCGTCTGCGGCGCCTCGCCCACCGTTACCGAACTCGTTGATTATGAACAGGCAACGTGCTCGATTAGAAATTAGAAATTAGAATTAAAAGATAAATAATATGTCAGAACAAACAAAAAAACTCTCAATCATCGCTTTCAGCGGCGATTTCGACAAACTGACGGCTGTCTTCACGCTCGGAACCGGCGCTGCAGCCGTAGGCTACGAGGTAAACCTCTTTTTTACATTCTGGGGTTTGGATGCAATCAAGAAAAAACTCGGTCGCTCGCCCGTAGGCAAAGGTTTTTTGCCGAAAGTATTCGGTATCTTTATGGGCGGGCTTAAAGCCACGCCTGTCAGTCGGTTGAACTTCGGCGGTATAAGCCCGAAAATTTTTCGTTACCTGATGCGCAAAAACAACGTAGCGACCCTCGAACAACTTGTGGACGCCGCAAAAGAACTCGGCATCAACTTCTACGCCTGCGAGATGGCAATGCACGTGCTTGGTCTCGAAAAAACGGATTTCATCCCGGAAGTAAAAGACGTTCTCGGCGTCCCTTCTTTCCTTAAACTTGCCGAAGGCGGTCAAACCTTATTCATTTAAAAAATACAAAATGGCAACATTCACATTAGATGTTACAAAGGAACACTGTCCGATGACCTTTGTAAAAACGAAAATAGAACTCAACAAACTACAGAAGGGCGATGTTTTGCAGGTACACCTTCTCGAAGGCGAACCATTGGAGAATGTTCCCCGCTCAGCCCGCGAGCAAGGGTTCAATGTACTTAATGTCGAACCCGCTGCGAACAAGGGAGAGTATATTGTTACAATAGAGAAATAAAAGATGGTGTTACAAATTCCGCAACAAATCATCGATGCTCTCATCGCACAAGCAAAAAGCGAACTCCCCAACGAAGCCTGTGGGCTGCTTGCAGGCAAGGGCGACATAGTCGTCGAGCGTTATCCTTTGACTAATATCGACCACAGCCCCGAACATTTTTCCTTTGACCCCAAAGAACAGTTCGCCGCCCTTCGCCAAGCCCGCGCCAAAGGCTTGCAAATCATTGCCAACTATCACAGTCATCCTTCGAGCCCTGCCCGACCGTCGCAGGAAGACATCCGTCTCGCCTACGACCCAAACATCCTGTACCTCATCCTCTCCCTCCAAGACCCCGCTGCCCCCTCCCTCAAAGCCTTCGCCATCAAAGACGGCAAGGTTGAGGAAATAGCGATTGGAATAATTTAGAGGAATAGCCTCACCACTCACCACTAACCACTAATCACTAATCACTCATCACTATTTTCGTTTTTCCGAAAAAAGTCGTACCTTTGCCGTCAATTAAGCACATTCTATTTATGATACACAACGGAATTATTCAAAATACAATTACAGAATTGACGCATAATCATGCAGCCAAGTATCCTTACATCCCATTACACAGACAGCATATACCTTCTCTGCCGCTCATCAATGAGATCGTTGCGTCGATCAAAGAGGTGATTTTTCCGGGATATTCGGGCGTTTCTGCCATCGAAGAAAATGCTTTGATTCTGCATACCGGCGAACATATTTACAAAGTTTTTAACTTGCTGAAACATCAGATTTTACAGACCTTGCTGTTTGAGCAGCGCCTCAATGAGGCAAACGCCGAAATACGCGACAAAGCCGATGAGATTTCCTGCGCCTTTTTGGAACGTTTGCCCCACATCAAAGCGATGCTTTCGACCGACGTCAAGGCAATGTTCAATTCCGATCCGGCAGCGAAAAGTTACAGTGAAGTGATTTTCAGCTATCCGTCTATCAGCGCCTTGTTGAATTATCGTATCGCGCACGAATTGAGCCTGTTGAATGTTCCGATCTTACCGCGTATCATCACCGAGTTGGCACATTCGACTACCGGTATCGACATTCATCCGGGGGCAACTATCGGTTCGTATTTCAGTATTGATCATGGGACGGGCGTCGTGATCGGGCAGACAACCATTATCGGCAACCATGTAACGCTCTATCAGGGGGTAACTTTGGGCGCCAAGAGTTTTACGGTGGACGATGAAGGGCATCCGCAAGACGTGCCGCGCCATCCGATCATCGAAGACCATGTAACCATTTATTCCAACTCGTCGATATTGGGGCGCATCACCATCGGACACGATACCATCATCGGCGGTAATATTTGGCTTACCCACAGCGTGCCGCCTTATTCGCGTATTTTGCAAACAAAAGCCGTGATGTTGAATTTTACCGATGGCGCCGGCATCTGAATTTGTTTGGCAATTTCCAAATAAAACACTACCTTTGCAATCTTATAATCATAAATGTAAATCAATAAATATAAAACATATAAATCAATGAAAAAGTCAGTAGTTATTTTAAGTGCAATCGCAATGATGTGTTCGTGTAAACAAAAAGAGCTAACGCAGTTGGATCCGTCCAATCCGTTTGCCCAAGAATTTTCAACCTACAAACAAATTCCGCCTTTTGATCAAATCAAAACGGAACATTACAAACCTGCTTTTTTAGCAGGTATGGAGCAGCAAACCAAAGAAATTGAGGCTATTGTGATGAACGGCGACGCGCCGACATTCGACAATACGATCGTGGCTTTGGAAGAAAGCGGCAAGTTGTTAGACCGCGTGTCGGGAGTGTTTTTCTCGATCACGGAAGCCAATGCCGACTCGGCGATACAGGCTATTTCGGCTGAAATCTCGCCGATGCTGGCAGAACATTCGGACAATATTTTCCTGAATGAGCCGCTCTTTCAACGTGTGAAAACCGTTTATGAAGCGCCGGAGAGCAAAGATCTGACGCTCGAACAGCAACGCTTGACGGAACATTTTTACAAACGTTTTGTCAGGGCGGGCGTCGATTTGAACCCCACAGAAAAAGCGTGGCTGCGGTCGATCAACAAAGAATTGACCTCTTTGGAACTTAAATTTTCGGAAAATCTGTTGGCGGAAACCAATAATTTTCAGCTGATTATCGACAATCCGAGCGATTTGTCGGGGCTGCCTGCCGATGCGGTCGAAGTTGCCGCCAATACTGCGAAATCCGCCGGTTTGGAAGGCAAATGGGTATTCACTTTGAGCAAACCGAGTTGGGTGCCTTTCCTGCAATATGCCGACAACCGCGACCTGCGCGAAAAACTCTACAAAGCGATGTATAACCGCTGCAACAACGGCAATGAATACGACAACAACGAGATCATCGCTAAAATTGTCAATCTGCGTTTGGAAAAAGCCCAAGTGCTGGGCTATCCCTCCTACGCGGCGTATGCTTTGGAAGAAACGATGGCGAAAACCCCCGATAATGCAATGAAATTGTTGGAAGATATTTGGAAATATGCTTTGCCGCAAGCCAAAAAAGAAAAAGCCGAATTACAGCAACTGATCGTGGCAGAAGGTAAAGATTTTGAATTGCAATCGTGGGATTGGTGGTATTATGCCGAAAAACTGCGTGCCAAAAAATACGACCTCAACGAAGAAGAATTGCGTCCGTATTTCGTGCTGGAAAACGTCAGAGACGGCGCATTTGCGGTTGCCAACAAACTTTACGGCATCACTTTCAAAGAATTAGCCGATGTTCCGGTATATCAAAAAGACGTCAAAGCCTTTGAAGTGAGCGACGCCGACGGATCGTATTTGGGCATCATTTATTTGGATTATTTTCCACGTCCCGAAAAACGTAACGGCGCTTGGATGGGCAATTTTGCCGAACAATGCGTCAGTCCGACCGGCGACACCATCCGTCCGATAGTCTATAATGTCGGCAATTTTGCCTTGCCCGCTGCTAATACGCCTTCGCTTTTGACGGTCGATCAGGCAGAAACGCTCTTCCACGAATTTGGGCATGCTTTGCACGGGCTGCTGTCGAAATGTACCTACGAAAGTCTGTCAGGCACAAATGTCTATCGCGATTTTGTGGAATTACCTTCGCAAATCAACGAACATTGGGCGTTTCATCCCGAAGTCCTGAAAATGTATGCCAAACACTATCAGACAGCTGCGGTGATTCCCGACGCTCTGATCAAAAAAATGCAGAATGCAAGTTATTTCAATCAGGGATTTACTACGACCGAACTGCTTGCCGCCGCTATTTTAGATATGAAATGGCATTCCATCGAGTCTCCTTTGGATGTAGATGCACAGACCTTTGAAAAGAATGTTTTGGATGGCATCGGCTTGATTCCCGAAATCATCGTCCGCTACAAAAGTCCGTATTTTGCACACATCTTTTCGGGCAGCAGCGGTTATTCGGCAGGCTATTACAGCTATTTGTGGGCGGAAGTCTTGGACGCCGACGCCTTCAACAGTTTTGAAATACACGGGATTTTCGACCACGCAACCGCGCAATCTTTCCGCGATAATATTCTTTCCAAAGGCAGTACGGAAGACCCTGCCGAATTGTATCGCAAGTTTCGCGGCGCCGATCCTAACCCGAAATATTTGTTGAAAAACAGAGGATTTATTCAGTGAGCCATCCTACCGATAAACTGATAAGCGGCAGTTATTGCCTGATTTTGGCAGCGAATTTTTTGCTGTATTTCGGCTTTTATTTGCTGATGCCGGTGTTGCCGTTTTATCTGACGGAAATTTTTCAGACCGACCATGCCATTGTCGGTCTGATCTTGTCGGTTTATACGGTGGCGGCATTGACGATTCGTCCTTTTTCGGGTTATCTCTTGGATACGCTCGCCCGCAAACCGCTCTATATCGTTGCTTATTTTACTTTTACGGCAATTTTTGCGGGCTATTTAATCGCCGGAAGTTTGGCGCTGTTTACGGTGTTGCGGGTGATGCACGGCTTATCGTTCGGCACGGTGAGCGTGTCGGGCAATACGATAGTGATAGACATTACGCCTTCGTCGCGGCGGGGCGAAGCTTTGGGCTACTACGGTTTGGCTAACAATATTGCGATGGCGGTTGGTCCTATGACCGGCTTGTTTCTGCACGATTATTATCATTTTTCGGTTATCTTCACCACCTCTCTGCTGTCTTGTAGCGTCGGTTTTGTGTTGGCACTGCTGATTAAGACGCCGCGCAAACCACCCCTCAAAAAAGAGCCGATTTCGTTAGATCGATTCATTCTCTTGCGCGGATTGCCGGTGGGAATCGTGCTGTTGCTGCTGTCGATACCTTACGGAATGACGACGACGTATATTGCCGTCTATGGCAAATCGTTGGGGATTCACGGCGGTGTAGGACTGTTTTTTACGCTGATGGCGATTGGTATGGCAATCTCGCGGCTGTTTTCGGGGCGACAAGTCGATAAAGGCAAAATCACGCAAGTCATCACGCTGGGTCTGTATTTGGTAACGGTCTCGTATTTTGTGCTGTCGGCTTGCTCATTGATTCCGAAAATGCACGAGGAGATTTTGAAATATACTTTTTTCGGGACGGCGCTGTTTCTGGGGATCGGTTTCGGCATTATGTTTCCGGCATTCAATACGATGTTTGTCAATCTGGCGCCGAACAATCAGCGCGGTACGGCGACTTCGACCTACCTGACTTCGTGGGACGTCGGCATCGGTTTGGGGCTGACGTTGGGCGGTTATATCGCTCAAATAGCGAATTTTCAAACGGCTTTTTTCTTCGGCGCATGCTTGACCGTCGTTTCGACTGTTGGTTTTGTGCTGAAAATCACACCCTATTTTCATCGGCATAAATTAAGATAAACAATCATGAAAATATCTGTTATAAGCATTAATTTCAATAACGCAGAAGGCTTGCGAAAAACCATCGAGAGCGTTGTCAATCAGACGTTTAACGATTTTGAATATATCATCATTGATGGCGGCAGCAGCGACGAAAGCGTGGCGGTAATTAAAAATTACGCATCCCGTATCCCGCATTATGTTTGGATTTCGGAGCCGGATAACGGCATTTATAACGCGATGAATAAAGGCATCGTGCGGGCGACAGGCGATTATTGTCTGTTTCTGAACAGCGGCGACTGTTTAGCAGCCTCCGACGTCTTGCAGCAGATTGCCGGAGACTTGGATGAAGAGATAGTTTATGGCGACGTTTATAAATGTTGGCGAAATCGAAAATCCGTCAAACGGCATCCCGACGTCCTGACTTTTTCGCACCTGCTGTTCAATACGATTTGTCATCAGGCGGTTTTTTTTCGGCGCTCGTTATTTTCCGACCGTTTATACAACGAGCATTTCAAAGTGATGGCGGACTGGGAATTTCTGCTGATAGCTATCTGCAAAAATCAATGCAGCTATAAGCATGTTGCGCTTGTTATTGCGGTTTACGATATGTATGGCGTCAGTTCCGAATCGGAAACCAAAGCATTGATAGCCAAAGAGAAAGCCGAAACAATGGCGGCGCATTTCCGTCTGTTTGTGCAGGATTATGAAGAGTTGAAATCTTTGAGAGAATTACAGCAAGCCCTCAAGGCATCCAAAGGCGTTAAATACATGAAAAAGATAGGCTTATTACAACGAATATGCTATGAATAATCCCGAAATATCCATCATCGTCGCTTGCGGAAATCAAGCGCCGACATTGGCAACGACTTTGTCGTCGGTGGCGGCGCAGACTTATACGCAATGGGAATGTATTCTCGTGAACGATGTGCAACAACCGGACCATCAGGCGCAATCGTTGCTCGAACAAGATCGGCATTTTCGCCGGATTGAAATTCCGGAATACAGCCCTGCCGCTGCTCAAAATGCAGGAATCAAGGCTGCCAAAGGCGATTATTGCCTCTTTTTGACCGCAGGCGATTCTCTGTCGGATCCGTCGGCGTTGGCAGACGTTTTTCAAGCAAATTCGACGGAAGACCTGATTTACGGCGACCGATTGCTCACCGATAAAGCGGGAAACGTGCAGACCAAACGCTATCCCGACTTCCTCCGATTGACCGATCTGATCGCCAGCCCGATGAATTTTTCGGCGATTTTGGTCAAGCGCAGCTTGTTTGATCGCTACGGAATGTTGCGCGAAGATCTGCATACCCATTTCGATTGGGCGTTCCTGCTGAAAATATTCGCTTACGCCAATATCACGCAAAAATATACGCGCCGCTTGCTCGTCGTCTGTCCAACAGATGCGACCGCTAACGGCTATCAGGCAAGACAAGAAAAATACAAAGTTCTCGACGAATCGTTTTCCCGCGAACTGCTGACTATCTGCAAGCAACACAATACTTTATCCGATTTCTACAACCAAAAAATCTTTGCATACCGGCGACGATTTCAGAAATTGCTGCATCAAATCGGTCAAACGCTGCTTGTGTTTTTGAGCGGTTATTGGATCTACAAATACCGTATTTTGCCGATTGTGCTGTGTGTGAACAAAACCGTCAGACAACAGAAAAAAAATCCCAAAACGATTCCGGTGATCATCATCAATTTCAATCGTTTGGATGATTTGAAGACGCTCGTATCGTTTTTGCAGGCGCGACAACATCAAAATATTGTTATCATCGACAACCACTCGTCCTATCCGCCGCTCTTGGCGTATTACGAAACGATAAAAGACGTCGTTACCGTCGAAAGATTGGCTGAAAATTACGGTCATTTGGTCTTGTGGCAACGTCCCGATTTGCGAGAAAAATATACGCAAGGCTACTATATCGTGAGCGATTCGGATATTATTCCCAACGACGCGCTACCCGAAAATTACGTCGAAACGATGATGCACTTGTTGGATAAAAACAAACAGATGATCAAGGTCGGATTTGCTTTGGACGTGTCGGATATTCCAGATACTTTTCCGCTGAAAAACAATGTCTTACAATGGGAAAAACGCTTTTGGCAAAAGCCCGCCGGTAAAGATATGTTTTTCGCGAGCATCGATACCACTTTCGCCATTTATTTTCCGAAATACAACAACAATGAAAATTGCCGGCGCGGCATTCGTATGGCAGGCAACTTTTTGGCGAAACACAAAGGCTGGTATGTCAATCCCGACGCCCTGACCGACGAAGAAAAATATTATTTCCAAACTGCCAATAATTCTAACTCATGGAAAGTGTGAAAGTGTCCATCGTCATTCCGGTTTTCAATGCCAAACAATTGGTAGAGAAAATGATACAAAGTATTTTAGTGCAGACATACTCCGATTGGGAATTGCTGTTGGTGGATGACGGTTCGGACGCCGATGTGTTGGCAATGTTGCGCGAATATGCTTCCAAAGACGCTCGAATACAGGTGATTGTCCGCAACCGAGCGCCGAAAAGTGCGCAGACCTGCCGCAATATCGGCTTGCAACAGGCGGTCGGCAAATATATTGTCTTTTTCGATTCCGACGATTTGATTGCGCCGTATTGCCTTCGTCAGCGCGTTGATTTTATGAAAACGCATCCGCATTTGGATTTCGGCGTCTTTCCGGCACACGAATTTACAGGCGACGCCGACGCTGCCACTTCCGCCTCGACCAAATGGGGCGTGCCACAGCCTCACGACGACGTTCTGGGCGCGTTTTTACGCACCCGCTATCCGTTTACCGTCTGGACAAATATTTATCGACGTGCCGCGCTGACCGATGTTTCTTGGGACGAGCAGGTGGTTGTTTATCAGGATTTTGATTTCAGCTTGTCGGTCTTGTTGAAAAACAAAACTTTTGCCTATTGCGAAACTGCCGCCGACGATTATTTTTATCGTATCAGGCACAGCGCTCAATCGACTGCCGGCAATTATGTTACGGAAGCAAAATGCCGCTCAACGGTCTATCTTTTTTCAAAAATTCTCGACCGATTGAAAACACGCGACGATTACGTCCGCCGCAAAAAAGACCTGTTGGCATTTGTCCTGCTGCACTGGGAACGCCTTGCGGTCTATGGCGACCGACAACAAGTATTGGAATATCTGTCGTTTGTTCGCAAATATTATGCTTGGCAGGTCGGCGCTGTCATCGCATTGTTGAGCCGCCTCATTCTGTTTGCCCGCAAACGACGTCTTCGGAAATTGGAAGACAATGCCATCGTTGCCTCCCGATTTTGGTATAAACGTTACGCTAAACCGCTCTCGAAATGATCTCAATTATCGTATCTACTTATCGCAAATCGTATTTCGACGCCTTGCTGCAAAGTATCCGAAAAACCATCGGAGAGATAGCCTTCGAGGTGATTCCGATAGAAAATCACGGACAATATTCCATCTCGCAGGCATATAATCTGGGAGCGGAACAAGCGCAGTATAACCTCTTGTGTTTTGTGCATGAAGATGTGATTTTTGAATCGTCCGACTGGGGAAAAGTGTTGCTGCGAGCTTTTCAAACCGATGCTGATTTGGGCGCTTTGGGCGTTGCCGGAGGACGAAAAACGCAGTTGCCGACAGGGTGGGGGAGCGGCGTCCGCGATTGGGATAGTATGTATATCCATCACGGCGTCGATCATCTTATTCATTTGAAGGGAGATACAACAAAAATCAATGTCTTGGACGGCGTGTTGATCGTTACGCCCAAGACCGTCTGGCAGGAATTTCGATTCGATGAGACGGTCGGCGGCTTTCATTTTTACGACATAGATTACAGCTTGCGGGTGGCGCAAAAATACCATTTGAAACTGACGGAACAGCTTTTGATCTGCCATTTTTCGCAGGGAAATTTCGGCTCGCAATGGATAAAAAGCTGTTTGAATTATCACCGCACTCACCGCGCTTTGCTGACCGATTTACTGGTCGGGCGAAAAGAAACCTCGCAAATCAGAAAGTTCTATTACGGCGGCGGGCAACCCGGTATCCGACAGGCAAGTTGGTGGCGAAAATTGCAATATGTGTGCGCACTGGGTATTGATTTTCAAACGATTAAAACAGCAATTCGATTTCTGTTAAAGCATGGATAAGTTAGTTACGATAGTGATTCCGGTTTATACGGCGATTCCCGATGAGAACGAGCAGATTTCATTGCGGCGCAATCTGCAAGTATTGGCAAAATATCCTTTTGCACTGGTTTGTCCGCAGTCGTTGGATGTGCAATTTTATATCGATCAATTTGCTGCCGCACACGTTTCTTATTCTGTTCAACGATTTGATAATGAGTATTTTAAGTCTATCTACGGCTACAATCAACTCTTGTTGAGCAGCGCATTTTATCGTCGTTTTGAATACAGCCGCTACATTCTGATTTGTCAGTTGGATGCCTATATTTTTCGCGACGAATTGACCTATTGGTGCAATTGTGCATACGATTATATCGGCGCTCCATGGATGCGTAATTTTCGTTATACGCCAATGATTTTGAAGGGCAAAGTCGGCAATGGAGGCTTGTCGTTGCGGCGCACGCGGGCATTGATCGACCTGTTGGAATATCCCTATCCCCTGAAATCGTTCAAGCAACTTTGGGCGGAATATCACACCGGAAGTTGGTGGAAAAGATACCTGCGCCTCCCCTTGCTGATTGCCAAAAGTCTGGGCTATCAGAATACGATGGCTTATTGTTTGGAAAATTGTTGGGACAACGAAGATGTGTTTTTGTGCGCCTTTTTAGAGACCACGCGCATCCGGATGAAAACCCCTTCGGCAGCAGTCGCCGCACGCTTTTCGATGGATACTTATGCCGAACAGCTCTACCATCAGTCCGGACAGGTTTTGCCCTTCGGCTGTCACGCTTGGTACAAAGCAGAATACGCTTTTTGGCAGCAGTTTATTTCGTAAACAACAGGTTTGTGAAAAAGAATAAAAATCAGTATATTTGCAGACGAATTTGTAAACATGAAAAATATGGATAATAAAACGTAAAATATTGAATAAAAAATAATTGGGCTAACGCCTTTATTCTTACTGTCTGAAC
>JAISUM010000105.1 GCA_031272095.1 Candidatus Symbiothrix sp.
TCCCCTCTTTCAACCTGCCGATAACGACGACCGGCACGGGCTTTACGTTCGATTTGTATAATGAGTACAAAACACAGTTTACCAAGGAAACCGGCGATACTCAGTTTGTTTCCTCAAACAGTTCGGCGACTCTTGTGCGTAAAATCTATGCTGCTGCCGAGTTGGACTATTACGTTACCTCGTATGCAAGTACGGTTATCAAAATCAATTCCATCTCTGCCGCCGGAGTTATGAACTACGACGTTCTCTCTTTAAACATTCCCGAAGGATCGTTTATCAACGTTATTTTCGTAGTGAAGTAGCATGGCTGCTCTAATTTGCTAAATAAAAAAAAAGATGAAAAAAACAATCTTTTTGACAGGCCTCTTGTGCCTGTCGGCTTTGCTTGCAAGAGCGCAGGGCGATATTCTCACGTTTGAAGTCGGCACTTCGGGCGGTTATACCAATGTAAACAGTCTGCCGACGGCGAACAAAATTGAATGGAATCAGGAAGGCGGCGCTCAGTCGCTGCGTATCACTGCCGACTTTGCAAGCGCCGGTACGCGCAAGTTGGAAGTTACTATCCCGCGCGGACTGAAAATTACAGAGTATTCTGCCAAAACGGGAATCGATATTGACGGCAATACGGTGAAAGAAATTTATTTTATAAATTCAGATGATGCCTTAGTCGAATCATCTAATCTCCTTGCTCACGACGGCGTTAACACTTGGGTAAGTCAGACTATTACCGGTTATTCCGCCAGCAACGGTGATGGCTATACCAACACCACTCGACGGGTGTATGAAGGGAAAATCATCTATACTTTTTACAATACCTGCGGTCATATTCAAATCAGTATTTTGGTGGCGCCGGATCAGGAATTGGTTGGGCGTGATTCCGTTCCCCAGCCCAATCCTCACAGGCGAGCGCTTTCGGAAGATATTAAGGTAGAGATGACGAGCGGCTCCACGCAGTTGAGCAACCATCTCGGCGTTACGCTTGCCCATTTGCCTTCGCCTTATTTTGTTACCAAGAACGAATATCCGAACCGGAGCGTGAGCGGCGTGATCGACGGAACAGATCCTAACAAGGGTACAGTTCCGGTTTTTATCACCGGCAAGGCGATATGGTTAGCCTACGCCAGTGTGGGATACGGTTTTTATGCCGAAGAGGTAAAAATCAACTGCACTTATCCGGCAGGAGTAACATTCGAAGGCTTTCAATTGGTAGGCTTCACCAATATCGATGAAAATAACAGTTCGTTCAGTTCACCGCACGTTACGGTAAGCGACAATACAACAAATCACGTCGTAACGTTTACCATTACCAACTGTCAGATTGCGCATAATGCAAGTATCTACTGCAAATGGACGGCTGTGATCGACAACTCGACGCTTCATTGGGACGATGTAGGACGATTTAGCTACACAGCAGTGGCGGGGAACGCAAACGCATCGACAATCACTTCGGGCGGACTGATAAATGACTCGCATACCATCTCATTGTCTTCGACGTCAACCACTTACACCGACATCACCTTTATGAAACCGCAACTCAATCTGTTGCTCCTTCCGGTAAATGCGCATCGGAGCGACTTGAACAATTTGGGCGATTACCCGTTGGACTATACCATCGGCGGATTTCACATCTATAATATAGGACCTTCGGTGCCGGAAAAAATAAAATACAAATTTGAATTTCCGGCGTCGCCGCAAGTAAGAATGGTGAGAATCCCCATCGGACCCACAACCAGTAGTACCTACAATACCGACTTGCAGGTTACGGTTACCGGTCATACCAATCTCGGGCGGGCGTTCTCTTATTCCTTTACGCTTGGGCAATACGGACTTATCGACGATACTATGCTTGGGCTGGCGGCAAACGAATATCTGACCGATATGATTGTGCAGCAGCGAACACTGACAGCGCCATATACTTATGAATCGACACGAGCATCGAGTTCAGCCGCCGAGCGTTCGGTTACTTATATCGGTCGTTTCGTTGGCGGACAGGAAGGAAATGTAAAACTCACGATCACCGACTCGCTCGATGTTACAATGTCGAGCAGTTATGCATCCAACGGCACAACTCCGCTTTCTCCTCCGCAACAGGCTGTTGCAACCGACCATACCACTATCCGATGGGATAACGTGTTCTATAATTATGCCGGAACGGGCGACGCCTATCACACAAGCGCTTATGCGTCGGGGGACAAAGGCGGCACGTTCTTTCCGGGCGAAAAAATCTATTTTCAATTTCAGGCTATAATTGGCTCGGGCAGCGCCGACTTTTTCGATCAAAACGAGAAAGTTGACCCCGATATGTATATTGCGCTGCCTGCCGGATTGAACTTAGACACTTCAACAATTAGAGTTCGTTCAGAGTTGGGGACGCACGGACCCTCTTGGTTCGATGTGAATATTGTTTCCACGCAAGAGCAAATCATCAACGGAGTGGAATGGACTTGTTACAAATTGCAAGTGAAAAACCGATTTGATATACTTACTTGGGAAAGCATTACACCGGATAAGAAAGTAGGCTTTTCGGTACGTTTTGTTACAAATATTGCGACAAATTGCCGAGCCTATTCTGCAATGCTGCCCGAACCGATATTCTTTTACGATGCCGGACGTACGGGCGTAAACCAAAACGGATCTGCCGACCAGCCCGATTTGAACAACTGGACGGGCAAAGGTGCATCGTATTATGTTTCTTCACATAAAACAAATGCTTCTACTTTTCAAATCGTTCAGCGATCGGGTTTGAATGTATATCTCGGTATTAAGGTTGCGGGCGACCCGGGCGATTATTATATTTACGACGAATTGCCGTCTTCCATTGCGCTGGTTACGCGCGATTTACCTGCCGAAGTGCAGTTGACTTGGGAAAATACGGCAACCGAAGAGTTTGTGGCGGGGACTGAAATCTATTTACCTGTTCCGAAGAAAGATCTTGTGTATGATCACTACTTCAATAACGCCAATCTTGCTGACCCTGTAACGACAGAGCCCGCGCCGGCAAACTACACCCCCGGATGGTCGGCATTTTTGATGTCGCAAGTGTCGCTGCCGCTTTTCGATACCTACTATGGCGTGTCCACAAGCGGCGCCACAAACTATTCTTCTGCCGGAGGATACAGTTGGGTGCCTGTTTCGATGACGTTTTACGACTATCCCACGCTGTTGACTCAGTATGGCGGAGATGTTACCGCCGCGCTGAATGCCGTTACGATGCTCAAATTTGTCGCCTATACCAATATACCCGGCGCAGGCACCGGCTCGGGCGGGACGAATCCTACGGGATCGACCGTTTTCCAGTTGGATGTTGATGAGATGGCATTACTCGGAACAAGAGATTTCTGGCGTTCCTATCAGAAAGGATGGAGAGACTCCAGCGGAGCAGGCTCGTGGCTCTATGGCTCTGTGATAGCGGCAGAACCGGCAATGAGCGGCATTCGCGGAAAAGTTTTCTTCGACTCCTGTCTCGACGGCGCAATGTGCAGCGACGAAGAATACGACACCGGCACGCTCGGCGCCCTGACAGGTATGCGCGCCATACTGACCGGATCGACAATGAGCAGTCCGCTCAATATCGTCATTAACAGCGACGGCTCTTTCCGCTCGCTTAACAGCGACGGTCAGGTCTATTATCTGAAAGTAGGCTCTTATTTGCTTACGATATACAACGACGACTACACAACGCGCCATTTTACCACAAAAACCTCGCCGATAGCCTCGTATCACACAGGAGCGCCCTATCCGGCAGGCGAAGATTACTGGTATATGGACATACAGCAGGGCAATATTTCGTCCAATCACGCCGTCGCGACCTATCCGTTCAACGTAAGCCCGCCGGATGTTACCACTCGCTTTGTGGGAGTCGGACTGAAACTTCCGCAAAACTATATTGCAGTGAATCCCCATATCAGGATACATATTCTTCCCAACGATATAGTGATCGGCTGCGGACCGGTGGCGTCGAATCAGACCTTCTGTTCGGGTGGCGTTCCGCTTGTGAGCGACCTCGTTCCGAATGGCGATGGCTATAAATGGTACGATTCGAGCCATACGCTGCTCACCGCGACTACGCCGGTTACGGCTGGAACCTACTACGTTACCCGCACAGTAAGCGGAATTGAAAGTCCCGAAACAGCGGTAACAGTAAGTATTGTCGCAACACCCACCGTCAATGCAATAGCCAACATTGTGGGCGAAGTCGGCACGGCGATTTCGGCAATCAACTTTAGCGGAACAGATGCCACTTCGTTCGACTGGACAATCACGGGCGACAACATAGGCGGCATCGCGGCAGGCGGAACAGGATCGTCTATTCCCGCATTTACGCCGACAGCGACAGGTACGGTAACAATCACCGTAATCCCGAAAAACGGGACTTGTGCGGGGACGCCGATAACATTTACGATCTCGACCGATCCGATATGCCACGAATCCAACACCACCGGCACAGAGTTCTATGTAGCGTTCGGGAAAAATTACTTCGCTGACACAGATCCGAATAATAACTTTGGTATCTATAATGACCCATATCTTGCTGTCGATGTATCGGCAAAAGTTAATACTAACGTTACTTTTACTTATACAGCCGATCCGGGAACTCCGATATTTCAATCGGTTAGTGCCGGAACAACCTACCGCTTTTTGCCGGATACCGCTAAAGTATATCCCAGAGATACGATTTACACGGCAAGTGATCTGAACAAAACGCTGAAAATCACTTCTGACCAGCCAATTTCGGTCTATGCTTTCAACACAGCCCAGAGTACAACCGATGCAACGATAGTGCTGCCAACTTCGGCTTGGGGAAAAAGTTACTTCACGGTCAGTTACAGTCCTGTAAAAGGTGGTGAGATTATTGGTGACAGAAAATACTTTTACGCTCATCAGTTGATTGTTGCAAAAGAGAACGGTACGACGGTAACGGTATTCAATGCCGACGGGACTGTCAAAACTGCGCAAACCCTCAATGCAGGTCAATTATATACCTACATCGGACCGAAGGACGAAGATCTTACCGGCACAAGTATTGCAGCAGACAAACCGATAGGCGTCTTTTCGCACACTCGGTTAAGTAATGTACCGGAAAATCGTAAATACGGCGATATTATGTATGAACAGATGCAGTCGGTGGAACGCTGGGGCAGGCGATTCCTTGTTCCAAATGCAAAACAGGGAGCAAACGATATGGGCAACCGAATCAGAATCCTTGCTTCGCAGAACGGAACGAATATAACTTACAACGGCGCTACCCAAATCGCAACGGGAGTTGCCTCATCAAATTTTGTCGCATCAGGTACGGTGCTCAATGCAAAGCAATTTATTGAACTTGAAATGAGTCCGGTTGCAGGTCAATATTGCGTTATCACTTCCGACAAGCCTGTGGCTGTCTGCGCTTACATGGTTGGAGGAAATAATTTAACAGGAGATACACCACCGATAGATAAAGGCGACCCCTCAATTGCGTGGATTCCGGCATTGGATCAAATGATAGCCGATGCGCTGATTCAGCCGTTTATGTTTAAAGTTTATTCCGACCCGTCATTCAACCAAACAGCATATTCACCGGATTACTTAGCGTACACAAATTTTGATGGCGCTTATATGGAGATTCCGTCAGTAAGTGATTTTCGTAGTTTTGATGTTCATCATCACGCAATAGTTATCACTCCAACTGCCGCTAAATCCTCGACAACAGCAAACGGTACAGCGCTTTCTGCTCTGACAGACTGGTCGAGTGATACTTGGACAGACGACGCTACGACCGGCTATTCATTCTTAGTACACAAATTTGTCAACGGCACCGATCTTGGCAAGGGTTTTCTGATCTCGAATCCTTCGGGCGTGATGGTGCTTGTTTATGGTTATACTGCCGTAGAATCGTATTACTACAATGCCGGCTGCGGAACGTGTTTGAGGGGCATTTATCCGATCTATCACGGACCGTCAACGATGTCGATCTGCTCAGGATCTATCGCTGCTTTCCCCGCTGCGCCGACAGGCTATACTTACACGTGGTCGCCATCGACTCTGAACAACACCGCTCCGGGCACATACAGCGTAACCGTCACGGACAATGCTACAGGTCTGACGCAGACATATCAGAATGCGCTGACGGTAGAGGTTCCATCAGCTGTCCCCGCGCAGCCAAGCGCAATTGTCTGCTCTTCACCTACGGTAATAACCGACGGGTCAGACAATGTTGATTATTCGGTAACGGATGTGCCGGGAGTAACCTACACTTGGGAGGTTGTTGGATACGCCTTGGCCTCAAATCCAACTGTCTTTAATCCCATTCCTGCCTATTGGGTTAGTAGGATAACGTCGGGACAAGGCTCTCACAAGATCCGAACAACAATTAATACTGAAGGCGCAACGACATCGAGCGACCGTTGGTTAAAGATCAGAGTAACGCCAAGCACCGGATGCGGCAACGGAACGGCACGAGAAGGTACATTCTCGCTTAAGCATGGCACTTAAGCAATCCTCACCCGACCTCACCCCCGACCCCTCCCCAAAAGGGAGGGGAGGAAGGGAAGGAAAGGAGAAAAAGCCGTCATTGCGGCGCACGCCGCAATCCCCTGCAAATGTCAAACTTTCCAAGTCTCCCAAGACTTGGAAAGTTTTTTTTGTTGCAACAATTTTGTTGTTTGGAAAAAAGTTGTTACTTTTGTGGCGTGAAAATTTAAATAACGAGAAAGATATGTTGATACAAAAACAGGTCGATACAGAGTTAAATCCGGCGCAGTTTCATTTGCTGGAAATGTTTTCATTTATGAAACAGCAGGAATCCATCAATGAATTACGGGCAGTTTTGTATGATTATTACCGTCAAAAAGTTGACGCAGAATCGGCGCAACTCGAAGAAAAATACGGTATGAACGAGGCGCGAATCGAAGAAATCCTAAATATGCACTTGCGTACACCGTACAAATGAAAATTGTGCTCGACACAAATTGCCTTGTTGCCGCGCTACCGACAAATTCTCCCTATCATTGCGTTTGGGAGGCGTTTAATAACGGCGATATCATATTGTGTTTTACAACCGAGATATTGGAAGAGTACAATGAGATATTGGCTCGATTTTATTCGGCACACTATGCCGAAAATGTCATCAATATGATTCTTAACGCCCCCAATGCTAAAAGGGTAACGATTTATTACCATTGGCATTTTATCATTTCCGACCCCGACGACGATAAATTTGTGGATTGCGCAGTTAGCGCCAATGCAAGATTTATTGTTTCCAACGACCGGCATTTCAATGTGTTGAAATATGTTGATTTTCCAAAGATTGAAGTTTGCAACATTCAAAATTTTGCAAAAATGATTTGATTTTTTCCACTCCCACAATCCAATATTTCAAATATCAAAAGCATTTGTATATTGCAACTATATGCTACTTAGGTTGTTTTGTCGATTGATGAGGTAAAAATGAGGTTAGTCGCCGCGATCGCCTGCAAATGAAACTTTCCAAGTCTTAGGAGACTTGGAAAGTTTTTCAATGTGGGTTAAGCAATCAGGTCGTGCATAATTTTGCCAACGGCTCGAACCAGACGTCGCTGCGGGATTACGAATACAACGGGCGGTTGTGGCGCGTACAGAACGAATTATTCTGGCTTTCGAAGGCGGAAATCGTCGCTATGGCTGTCAAGCACGGCAATATGGCGGTGCAGATAGACACTGACGGGGATGAGGAACGGTTTGTGTGGCGGTGGTTGAAACAAAATGAGGGGATTGCGGGTCAAGCCCGCAATGACGTGCTGTCGCTCGCTACCGAACTCTTGGAAAAATCCTTTTCCCTTCGCCAGACCTACAATACGCTCCATCCGCGCTACTGCCTCAACGCTTGGGACGCCGGCTGGCTGCAGGTCTATAAGATGATATTTTCCAACGACCGCATCAACGACAGTTTGAAAGGCGAGCAAACAGAATTTAAACGCCGACTGAATGCGCTGGAAAAAAAGATTTACGAGGCGGCAAGGGAGGACGGGATGATATGATTATGAAATGAAATGAAATGCATTGCAGGCAACAGTGGTAGAATATTCGTTTTTTTTGGGGCAAAGCAGTTCCGCCGCATTTGTGTCTTTTTCGCAAAACCCTACTCGAAATAGAAAAGACATTGGCGCAAATTGAACAGAAACAACTGTCGAGGAGAATCAAAAGGACTCACAATCTCTTGTAAGTCCCTCATTTTCATTTTATAAAAACGGATTGCGCTATCGCGCTATCCTGCGTGGGCGTTGACGGATTCGAACCGCCGACCCCTCCGTTTTAAGACGGAGCGCTCTGAACCAGCTGAGCTAAACGTTCTCGACTTTTCCACGCCTTTACTTCCCGCTCGCGAGCAAAAGCGGCTTCTTTGGAATCAAAATGTTCTGAATAAACGACTTCCCAATCCTGCGCTGTTCCGGTAAATCCTTTTTTGTGCTTGGAATTGTGGCGTCGCAGACGGTCTGATAAATCGGCGGTTGCGCCAATGTAGAACCTGTCAAGTTTCTTCGAATATATAACATAGAAATAATACATAATCAAAAAAGGTTGCCATTTTTGACAACCTTTTGTGGGCGTTGACGGATTCGAACCGCCGACCC
>JAISUM010000107.1 GCA_031272095.1 Candidatus Symbiothrix sp.
TCGATGTAGAGTTCCTTTTTCCCCATTGACATTTCCGTGATACGGATGTCGCGAATCATACGGTTCACGCCGTCGGGTCCCAGCGAACCGGCTTGGTCGGTACCCTTCATTCGGCGGTCGATAGTAACGTGTTTTTCAATTATTTTAGCACCCATCGCCACAGCAGCCACAGGCGAGGAAATCCCGATAGTGTGGTCCGAAAACCCGATGATATATTGTCCGTAATGCTCCTGCAAATATCTGATTGTATTCAAGTTCAAGTTTGCCGGATAGGTTGGATATTGCGATACGCAATGAAGAATGGCAATATTGGAATGATGTTTTGTGATAACTTCGAGAGCGTCGTCTAATTCTTTTTTCCCTGCCATCCCGGTAGAAAGTATCATCGGGATTTTAGTTTCTGCCATAACTTCAAGCAAAGGAAGGTTAGTCAGATCGCGACTTGCCACTTTCAAATAATCGGGGGTGAACAGTTTAAGCAGCGACAGGCAACCTTTGGAACAAAGCGTTTCAACTACATCAAGCCCGAAGGTCTTCGCGTATTTATATACTTCAAAATGGTCTTCGTCAGAGAGTTCCAATGCGGCACGATGTTCACCGTAAGTGCGCCCGAAAGAGTGTGGCGAATCGTAAACGCGGTTCATTTGCGAAGTCGAGAGTTCTTCCGACAAATCGCGCTTGGTCATTTTTATGGCATCCATTGGCTTCAAATCAATGCCAAACACTTCCTCTCTTACCGGTCGCGATACCAGTTCTACAATCAGTTTGGCTATATCTACCGAGCCATTGTGGTTTTGTCCGATTTCACCGATGATGTAAACATTTGTATTCATTTCGTGTTTTGTTTAATCTGTTGTGTCATTCTTGTTTTATAATCAGGATTATTATCAAGAAAATCAATAATTTGGCTGATTCCAAGCGACACGTTTTTCTCTGATAAAATCTCGTATATTTCTGATAAAATTTCAAAATCCTGATGAGTGTCTAATGTCATTCTAATATCATCTCTACCAAGTACTTTTCTGTTAGGATTCAAAAAATGGATACTGAAAATATCCGGATTTTCATAAATATAGTTGGTAACATGTTCGTGGTAAAGAGGCATTTTTGTCAGTGTATTTACCTGTTCTAATGCCTCTAATGTTACATATTCAGCCCAAAACCCGAAATGAGTTTTAATGCTTGGTTTACCATCGACAAGAAAACTAACATAGTCATAATCATTATTTTCCGAAAAATCAACTAACTTCTGTAACTCTGATACATCAAGGAAGGGATTGTCGGAACAAATTCTAATTATTTTTTGACAGTTGAATGATTTTGCTGCCGCGATAAAGCGGGATAGCACATCGGTTTCGTTGCCGCGAAACACGGAAATGCCCTTTTGTTTCGCTTTTTCTTCAAGAAAGTCATTTTCTTTATTTTCGGAAGTAGCCAGTATAATCGGTATATTTTGGAAATGAGACTGCAATTTTTCCAATAACAAGTCAAAAATGCTTTTATCCTGATAAAAGGGCAGCAATATTTTTGAAGGCAAGCGGGTTGACCCCATTCGAGCCTGAATGATGAAGGATAACATACGAATGTAAAATGAAAATTACTCCATCAATTATTGATAGATATTATAATAATCAGATGACAAAATGAGTGATTAAATTTTGGGAGGTTGTTTTCAGACACCAGCCTTGCATCGTTTCTCACAGCCGCCAATCCACCCACCGCCTGTCCACCACCGCTTTTACATCAAAAATCACGGCATTGGCTTGGTGGTATTTTTCAAAATTGAAAGTTTTGAATTCGTCGTGGGCGACGGCGAGGATGACAGCGGAATAGGGCTTGGCGACGTCTATCGTCGGAATGGTCGAGATGCCGTACTCGTGCTGCAATTCGGCATTATCTACCCACGGGTCGTAAATATCGGCATCGACGCCAAACTCGGTGAGTTCGCGGTAAATATCCACCACTTTCGTATTGCGGATGTCGGGACAGTTTTCCTTGAATGTTACGCCGAGAATCAGCACATTGGCGCCCTTGATTTTGTGATTTTTGCCAATCATCAGTTTGATGACTTTGTCGGCGATGAACGGCGCAATGCTGTTGTTGACGTGCCTGCCGGACAGCATCACCTGCGGAATATAGCCCAAAGTTTCGGCTTTCTTCGCCAAATAGTAAGGGTCAACCGAAATGCAGTGTCCGCCCACCAAGCCCGGACGGTATTTTAAAAAATTCCATTTTGTACCTGCCGCTTCAATCACGTCATTGGTATCGATGCCGATGCGGTCGAAAATCAGCGCCAACTCGTTCATAAACGAAATATTGATGTCGCGCTGCGTGTTTTCAATGATTTTCGACGCCTCCGCCACCTTTATCGACGGCGCTTTGTGCGTCCCTGCCGTGATGATGGAACGATAGAGTGCATCGACTTTTTCGGCGATTTTGGGCGTAGAACCGGATGTAACTTTCTTTATTTTGGTCAGCGTATTAACTTTGTCGCCCGGATTGATGCGTTCCGGCGAATAACCGGCAAAGAAATCAACATTGAATTTTAAACCTGAAACTTTTTCGATAACAGGCACGCAATCTTCTTCCGTACAGCCGGGGTAAGTTGTTGATTCATAAATCACTGTATCGTTTTTGGAAATCACGCGACCGAGCATTTCCGATGCTTTGACGAGTGGCGTCAGGTCGGGCGTATTGAAGCGGTCAATCGGCGTCGGCACGGTTACAATATAAATATTGCACGGCTTCAAATCACTTTCGTTGCACGAGAATGACAGCCCGATTTCGGAAGTTTTTGCCAATTCCGTAGCGGTTTTCATTCCTTCCAAATCGGCTTCCAAAGTGTGGTCTTTGCCCGATTGCAACTCTGCCACGCGGGTTTTGTTAATATCAAAGCCGACGACACGATACTGCTTACCAAACTCAATCGCCAACGGCAACCCGACATAGCCCAGCCCAATCACTGCTATCTTTTCCATCTGTTTCTATGCTTAAAATTCTTGAAATAATATTTATGTGTCAAGTGCTGATTTTGTCGAAGTTAAAGGCTCGTTTTTCGTGGGCAGGAAAAAATTGGCATAAAAATGCGCCGTATGCCTTGTAGATCCAAAAATAATTAGTACCTTTGCGCCCGATTTTGTAATTCTACAAATACATAGGATCTCGTTGGAGTATCTGTTTAAGAGCTTTCTGCGCGATTTTTGAAAGTTTTCACGGCTGATTAAAAAGGTCGTGAAACGAAGTTTTGTTCAAAAATGCGCATAAAATCAGATATTTGGCAAATAGAAATTTGCGCGTAATATTTCGCGTAATACAATGTATTTCAATGACTTTCGCACATTAATTGTGCGATTTTTTACGCTATAAATTGCCTAATAAAAACGAGCCTTTAACTTCGACAAAATCAGCACATTAATCATAAAGACAAATTAAGCAAAATTAAGCATAAAAACAGATGGAAAAGATAGCAGTGATTGGACTGGGCTATGTGGGGCTGCCGTTGGCACGGCTGTTCTCGACGAAATACCCGACGGTTGGTTTCGACATCAACCAAAATCGCGTGAACGCCCTGATGAAGGGACACGACGACACATTAGAGGTGAGCGACGACGTTTTGCAAACAGCATTGAAAAACGGCTTCTGCTGTACCTGCAACATTGATGAAATCCGCGATTGCACGGTTTATATCGTTACCGTGCCGACGCCCGTTGACCGGAACAACCGCCCCGACCTCACTCCTTTATACAAAGCGAGCGAAACGGTCGGCAAAGTTATCAAACGTGACGACATAGTTGTTTATGAATCAACCGTTTACCCGGGAGTAACGGAAGACGAATGTATTCCGGTTATCGAAAAAACATCCGGACTGAAATACAATACGGATTTTTTCGCCGGATACAGCCCCGAACGCATCAATCCGGGCGACAAACAGCACACAGTTGAAAAAATAAAAAAGGTAACTTCCGGCTCGACGCCCGAAACCGGACAGAAAGTAAATGCGCTTTACGCTTCAGTCATCGAGGCGGGAACGCACCTTGCGCCCACAATCAAGGTTGCCGAAGCCGCCAAAGTGATTGAAAATTCGCAGCGTGACATCAATATCGCATTCGTCAACGAACTGTCGAAAATCTTTAACCGGATGAAAATTGACACCGAAGACGTTCTGAAAGCGGCAGGTACGAAGTGGAATTTTTTGCCATTCCGTCCCGGATTGGTCGGCGGACACTGCATCGGCGTTGACCCGTACTACCTTGCGCAGTGCGCCCAAAGTTACGGCTATCACCCCGAAATCATCCTCGCCGGACGCCGGATGAACGACAGTATGGGCGAATATGTTGCCGGCGAAACCGTGAAACTGATGCTGAAAAAAGGCATTCAAGTTGTTGA
>JAISUM010000122.1 GCA_031272095.1 Candidatus Symbiothrix sp.
GGTCGATTCGCTGACGCGCATCCCGCCGGAAGGTTTTTGCATACCGACTGCCGAACGTGATTTTTGAATCCGAAATAAGTTCAAAGAATTAGTTAAAAAAACGCCGAAAATAATAATAATCCGTAATTTATATAGTAAAATATATTACAAATTTGTATATGTCAAAAATTATAATTACCTTTGTGTTCTGAAATAGAATCTTATAAGGATTTTAAGCTTATTTTCAGTTGAAAATAGCATCATAATTAGTACAAATTGATAGAAAAAAGCAGTTAAGAACATGAAGAAAATTGTTTATTTAATTTTATTATTCGTCGCAACAACTCTACAAGCACAAGTAACTATAGGATCGTTGGAAGATCCTATCGCCGGTTCGATGCTTCAGTTAAAATCCATTGAAGATCTTGTATCCGGCGGAGGTAAGAATTGCAATAAAGGTATCGGATTCCCGCGTGTAGAATTGGTCAAAAGCGACTTGTTGATGCCGATGTATTCGGAAAGCGAAGCAATGGCATTGTCGGATGTGCAAAAATTAGCACACAAAGGATTGGTAGTATATAATGTTGCCGAAAATGATGACGAAAACTTCGAGTTGGGCATCTATGTCTGGAATGGGAGCGAATGGAAACCGCTCGGTGAAAAAATGCAGCAGGCAAAAATTGCCGGCATCGTTTGCGACCAAATCGTGATCAACGGCACTTATGTGAAAGAGGAACCGCTGAATCCACTCACCAACACGATGATTTTGGAGGTCATCGATGTGGAACGCAAAGGCACTTACGACATCCGTGTGGAAGCCTTAAAGGGCGACGGCTCGGAAGAAAGTAACGGTTATATTTTTTCCGCACAGGGCGAATTCACGAACACCGGTCTTACGCTCGTGAAACTCGAAGGGCAAGGGACGCCGCAATTGGCATACAACGATTATCCGGCGGGGGATACCTACGACATTTTCCGTATTTATGTCAATGGCAAACTGTTCAGTTGCGACCAGAGCAGCGACGTCTATGAGCAGCCGCCGGTTAAGAACAAAGTCTTGTCGAAACAGCCGAAATTTTCTTTTGTCTGTTCGTCGGTCAAAGCAAGTACCAATTTGTTGATAAATCAGGCAGTCAATCCTGTTACCGATGTGATTTCGGTGCGTATCACTTCCGACGAAGCAGGCGCCGAATATCATATCTACACTGAGGAAGTCAATGGTGTGCAGTTTGAGGCACGCGGCATCCTGCTCAAAGGCACACAGCAGATTATCCTTAATTCGATCGGCACGCCGACTGCAGGCGGAAAATTTGATTATATCATTTATTCCAACAGCGTGAAAAACAATGCGCAATGTGATGTGAGCGTCAATGTTGCCTATCCGACTTTCACCATTCAGGTTTACAGTATTGCCTCGGGCAAATGGTGTCTGTATGAAACCAATGCCACGCTCAACAAACTGAAAAACAATGCCGCACTATTCGGGCTTGGTCAAAATCCCGACGCGCCGATTCATGTACAGCAAATTGTTGTAAACGGAGGGTCTTCGGGCGGTGTAACGAGCATTCCGGCAGGCACCGATATGGTTTTTGTTTCGTATGACGTTACTCCAAACGACAATATGGTAACTGCTTTGTACGACTTTGTGGTCAATCGCGGTGGCTTTTTGATCTATTCTGTTGAAACCAACGGTCCGCTGAAAGCCATTGCAAAAAAATTCGGACATACATTTGCCGACACCGATGTTGCCGACGAGGGCGATGGACCCAATATGATGCCGCTTGTTGCAGGCAATCATTTGGTAAATGGAATGTATCAAAACCTCGAAGGGAAATCGGTGGGGCGCGACGGCGGCGGCAACGATTATTTCAAAAATTTTGAAACCAACTGGATAAAAATCATTCCCGGCGGTGCTGCGGACAGAGCGAGAGGTATTTTGCATAAAAAATGGCCTGTGCTGTTAATTGGCGATGGCGGATTTTTCAGCGGCGGCACATCCGGCTTTGCCTCCGATGTATCCAATCATCCCTGCCGCGTTGACGATAACGGCAATCTGGTTCCGGCTGTCAGCAGTACCTGGTCAAGCCCGGGCGCCTACAACTCGGCTTTTATGGTCAACCTGATTATGTGGGCGATAGAAGAAAGGAATAACCCAAAAAGCAACTGAAAAGTACGATTGATTTTGTAAAAAAAAAGGCTGTCTTGCAATCAAACAAGGCAGCCTTTTTACAGAGAAGTATAACAATTATGAAATTAAAATGATGCACCGAAGACCAAGAAGATGTCTTCCGCACGCGGGTTGATAACGAGTTGTCCGAATACGGGGATCGAAAAACTGCCCAATTTCAATTCTTTGGATGCCGTCAATGCCAAGTTGATCACATTGAAACCGGAATCGCCAATGTTGCCATACGAAGTGTTAGCCCATGGCGTCAAACCCAAAGCTGCGGTCAGGCTGACGTCTTTCACTGCGAAAGGATAAGACACTTCAAAATATGAAGCATAAGCGTCCTCTCCTTCGTTATTGAGACCTACCGCACCTGCGAAGTTAGTATTCCACGACAACGACAGCGGAAGTTTTTCAATCGGCAGCGTATAACCCAGATTCAACTCAAAAGTATGAGCCGTGCCTTCGTCTGCACTGTAATTGAAATAACTTACGCCCCCCGGAGTAATGAAATAATCCGTAATACCTACCGTCAGTCCGGCGATTTCATAGCCAATGCTTAAATCCAGCTCTTTCGAATATCCGGGTAATGTGGTGAAACCATTAATGATATCCGTACTTCCCCAAGCGCCGATAGATAATCCGGCTACGGAAAAGCCTAAAGAAGGTTGAATACTCAGTCCGCCCAAATGCTGACCACGCCACACATACGAACTAACTACGTCCGCACCTACAGAGAACTCTTGCGCTTTCGCGCCGTTGATACACATTACGGTAGCTGCTGCTACCACTAAGAACATTTTTTTCATGTCTTTTTTCTTTTTAATGAATTAATAAAATGATACCTATAAAAACACGTTGTCTTAATTGACGGTGCAAAGGAAAGCATTTTATTTCAATTATGCAAATTTTCGGAACAAATTATTTGATTTTTTTTCGACAAACGGATATTTTTGATAGGAAAAAGTTTTTTCAGATTACAAACTGATAATTTTTTTTGAAATTTATTTCGTTGATATACAGTGAGATACGAAAAAGTGCGAAAAAAAAGTTTGAAAATATTTGCGTATTAGATAAAAATGTCATACTTTTGCCGAAAATTTCTGTTAATTGACAGGGAATTTGGTAATTAAGTTTCATTTTATTTTTTTATTAGGCATGAAAAAAATTGAGGCGATTATTCGCAAATCGAAATTCGATGAAGTAAAAGAGGCGCTGATAGCGGCTGACATCGAATGGTTTTCTTACTTTGATGTAAGAGGAGTAGGGACAGATCGGGAAGAGCGTATCTACCGAGGTATTGTCTATGACACGAGTTCCATTGAACGGATACAGTTGAGTATCATTGTTCGGGACATTAACGTTGAGAGGGCGGTTGCCACGATTAGCAAGGCAGCGCATACGGGAGAGATCGGCGATGGACGTATTTTCATTTATCCGGCGGAGGATGCTGTCAGTATCCGCACGGGCAAACGTGGAGATGCCACATTGTATATCGAAAAAAAGTAATTCACCATTTAAAAAGAAAGATCTTATGAAATCCTATTTTAAGACATTACACGGGAAATTTGTGATTTTGACATTGGTTGCAGTGGCAGCCGTATGTGTAGTACCCAAAATGTTTGCGCAAGATGTGCCTGTCGACGATTCGGCAGTTGTCGTTGCGGAAGAGGTGATTGCAGTAGCCGATGCGCCGAAATGTTGTGCAGCCGGTGAAGAAGGCGTATCGCCGGTAGAAGATTTAGCCCTGTCGTTGGATACGGTGTGGATGTTGCTGGCTGCGATGCTGGTATTTTTTATGCAACCCGGTTTTGCATTGGTCGAAGCGGGATTCACGCGCACCAAAAACACGGCTAATATTTTGATGAAAAACTTGGTGGATTTTTCGGTAGGTTCCTTGCTGTTTTTCTTCATCGGTTTTGGTTTTATGTTCGGAAGCGGCGGCGCAGGTTTTATTGGCGCACCCAACTTTTTCGACCTGTCGTTCTTCGATATGGGACTTCCTATTGAAGGATTTTTGGTATTTCAAACCGTGTTCTGCGCGACAGCAGCAACCATCGTTTCGGGAGCTATGGCAGAACGCACCAAATTCTCGATGTATATTGCGTACAGCATTCTGATTTCGGCATTCGTCTATCCTGTTTCGGGACACTGGACATGGGGCGGCGGCTGGTTGTCGGAAATGGGCTTCCACGACTTTGCAGGTTCGACTATCGTACACTCTGTCGGCGGTTGGATTGCATTGGTAGGCGCAGCAGTACTTGGACCGCGTCTCGGCAAATACGGCAAAGACAAGAAATCGAAAGCCATTCCGGGGCACAACCTCACGATTGCTACGCTCGGCGTCTTTATTCTGTGGTTCGGATGGTTCGGATTCAACCCCGGCTCTCAGTTGGCAGCATCGGGCGATAGCAAAGTAGCCATTTCACACGTCTTTTTGACGACCAATTTGGCGGCTGCGGCAGGCGGTATCTTCTCGCTGATCACAGCTTGGTTAAAATACAAAAAACCATCTTTGTCTTTGACGCTCAACGGCGTATTAGCCGGTTTGGTTGGTATCACCGCCGGTTGCGACGCGGTATCTCCTGTCGGCGCGATTATTATTGGCGTGGTTTGCGGTATCGTGATGGTATTCTCGGTTGAATTTATCGACCGCGTGTTGAAAATCGACGATCCTGTGGGCGCTTCTTCCGTGCATGGCGTTTGCGGTTTTGTAGGTACGATTCTGACCGGCTTGTTAGCGCTTGACGGCGGTTTGTTCTACGGCGGCGGATGGAGTATGGTCGTTACCCAGCTCATTGGTGCAGTAGTGATCGGCGCTTGGGCGGCAGGTGCAGGGTTCGTAATCTTCAAAGGTATTGATCTGATCTTCGGTCTGCGCGTCGAAAAACGTGTCGAAGAAGAAGGTTTGGACATCTACGAACACGGCGAAGCTGCTTATAACTAACATAATAAATTGTACTTTTTTTGTTGTAAACTTGAGAAGGCTGTTCGGATCGAACAGCCTTTTTTACTGTTTAAAATCCCGACCGTCAATCGCGCCCCGCAGATTGTTGGCGATTTCCCAAAAAAGTTGTACCTTTGCACCTGACTAATCAATTGGAAATCACAATGAAAAAAGTTTGGATTTGGATCTTATTACCTCTCTGCGCCTGCGCCTGTTCGTCGCCGCAGTTGCCCGATAAAGCGGTCGCGCAGACCGACGCTATCGTCATTTCGCCTGATTATCAAGGCTTAACTATTCCTTGTAATATCGCGCCCCTGAATTTCAATATTGACGCCGATGCCGATGAATATCTGACCGCCATTTACGGAAAAACCGGCGACAAGCTGATCTGTTCGGGGAAAAAAGTGATGTGGAAATTGAAACAGTGGAAAAGCTTGTTGGCTGACAATCAGGAAGATACGCTCTGTGTCGATATCTATCTGCGGCGCGGAGATCAATGGTTGAAGTATCCGACGCTGAAAAATTTTGTCGCCCCCGACGCCATCGACGAATATATTTCTTACCGTCTGATTGAGCCGTCGTATGTCTATTACGAGGATATGACGATCAGCCAGCGGCACTTGACCGATTTCGACGAAAAAGTGATTTTCGGAAATATGTATTTCTCGACTGTTGAGAGCGGACAATGTATCAATTGCCATAGCTATCAGCAGTATAACCGTGCGGGCAAGATGCAGTTTCATATCCGGCAACAGTTGGGCGGAACGGTCTTGGTTGATGGCAAGCAGGCGCGAAAAATCAACTTGAAAACGCAGCAGACCGGACTGAACGGCGTCTATCCGTCGTGGCATCCGACCGAAAATCTGATTGCCTATTCGATCAACGAAACCGGACAAAATTTTCATACCCGCGACCTGCAAAAAGTGGAAGTGATGGACACTAAATCCGATGTGATTTTGTACGACGTCGATAAAAACGAAATCAGTTTCGTTGCGGGTGATTCGGCAGCATTGGAAACTTTTCCGTCGTGGAGTGCCGACGGTAAAACGCTGTATTATGTCTCCGCTCGTTATCCGCAAGGGATTACACCGGAAGGATTAAAAACCCGTTTCAACGAATTTTATTACGATATTTTTAAAAAGACCTTCGACCTGCAGACAAAAACATTCTCGGCAGCGGATACCATTTTTGCAGCATCGAACCATCACCGTAGCGCCACTTTTCCCCGCGAATCGCCCGACGGCAAATATTTGCTCTTCACTTTGGGCTATTTCGGAAATTTTCATATTTGGCACAAGAGCGCCGATCTGTATTTGATGGATCTGCAAACACACGCCGTCCGACGGATGGACGAGCTGAACAGTCCCGATGTGGAAAGCTATCATTCGTGGTCGTCCGATGGACATTGGATTTTGTTCAGTTCGCGGCGCGACGACGGCTCTTACACGCGGCTTTATATCGCTTATTTCAAAGATGGTCGCGCCGGAAAACCTTTCATTGTGCCACAGCAAGATCCCGATTTTTATCACCGGTTTTTCAAATCTTACAATATTCCGGAATTTATGGTGGCGCCGGTGCAGATTTCGCGGCAAGCGCTGATGAAGGCGATCAAACAAGCGCCGGTGAATGCCGTCTATCACAATCCGGCGGAACAAGCTCGCAACCTGACCGATTCGATACAGGAAAATTTTTACGAATAAAGAAGGAAAATTTGCATATCTCAAAAAAAAACACTACCTTGCGCAAAATTTGTCAATATGGAATGGTTTATGTCTTTAGAGCCTGTCCTGCGCATCTATTGGATGATCGCGGGTGTTGCGAGTCTAATCTTTGTAATACAGATGATTATGACTTTTGTCGGAATGGATACGTCCGACGGTTTAGATGCTGATTTTAGCGGAGACGCGCATGTCGATGCTCCGTTTCAGTTTTTCTCGTTACGCAATTTAGTGAATTTTTTTCTGGGTTTCGGATGGAGCGGCGTATGTTTTTTCGATCTGTTTGAAACAAAATTGTGGGTTGCGGCAATAGCTATTTTGATCGGTATCGCTTTTGTGGCGTTGTTTTTCCTGATTGTCAGGCAGTTTCTTAAATTGCAGGAAGACAATACCTTCCGCATCGAATCGACGCTCGGACAGACGGCGAGTGTCTATTTGGTCATTCCCGCCGCCAAATCGGGCAAAGGGAAAATTCAAATCAGCGTCAAGGGCGCCTTTCACGAAATCGACGCGCAAACCGAAGGCGAGCGTATCCCGACCGGCGCCATCATCAGAGTAACAAAATTGATTGATAATCAAACGGTTATGGTTACAAAAATTTAATTTGTAATTTTTAAATATCAAAAAATATGTCACCATTTTTTATTATTGTGATTGCTATTGTAGTGGGATTTATCCTTGTGATGTCGTTAATTGCTCGCTACAAACGTTGTCCGTCGGACAAAATTTTAGTGGTTTATGGAAATACCGGTGGCTCGTCAGCCAAGTGTATTCATGGCGGCGGCGCCTTTATCTGGCCAGTGATTCAGGATTATGCTTATTTGAGCCTGATTCCGATTTCGATCGAAGCCAATCTGACCAACGCCTTGAGCCGCCAAAACATCCGCGTCGATGTGCCGTGCCGCTTTACGGTAGGTATCTCCACCGATGCCGACAGTATGAACAACGCCGCAGAACGTCTGTTGGGATTGACTTCCGACCAGATTCAGGAGTTGGCGCGTGATATTCTGTTCGGACAGCTGCGTTTGGTTATCGCCACTATGTCGATCGAAGAAATCAACTCCGATCGCGACAAGTTTTTGGAATATGTTTCCACCAACGTCGAAGCCGAATTAAAAAAGATCGGGTTGAAACTGATCAACGTCAATGTTACCGACATCAAAGACGAATCGGGCTATATCGAAGCGCTCGGAAAAGAAGCTGCCGCCAAAGCCATCAACGAAGCCAAAGTCAGTGTTGCCGAACAGGACAAAATCGGCGAAATCGGGAAAGCCGAAGCCGAACGCGATACCCGTATCCGCACCTCGCAGGCAAATGCCACCGCTGTGGAAGGTGAAAACGCCGCAAAAATCGCTATTGCCAATTCCGACGCCGGACGCCGCGAAAAAGAAGCCGAAGCGATGAAAATTGCCGTTACTGCCGAAAAAGTACAACAGGCAAAAGCCTTGCAGGAATCCTATATTGCAGAACAAAAAGCCGAAGAAGCCCGCGCCACCAGAGAACGCGCCACCCAACAGGCAAACGTCATCGTGATGCAGGAAATCGAAAAACAACGCAAAATCATCGAAGCGCAGGCAGAAGCCGAAAAAATTCGCGAAAACGCACGCGGGGAAGCCGACGCTATCTTCGCCAAAATGGAAGCGGAAGCCAAAGGGCTGTACGAAATCCTGACCAAACAGGCAGAAGGCTACGATAAAATGGTCGAAGCTGCAGGCGGCGACCCCAAGAGCGCATACCAACTGTTGCTGATAGAAAAATTGCCCGAACTGATCAAAACGCAAGTCGAAGCCGTCAAAGGCATCAAAATTGACAAAATCACCGTCTGGGACGGCGCCAACGGGAAAGACGGAAAAACATCGACTGCCAACTTCATATCGGGTTTGATGAAATCGGTGCCGCCGCTCAACGACCTCTTCCATCAGGCAGGTATGAATCTGCCTGACTATCTGAAAGGCAAAGAAACACCCGAAAATCCACCCGTTGCATAATTTTTGCACTGTTTTATCGTTATATACAACAATTATGACAACATTGGTTTTTGCAACAAACAACGGACACAAATTACAGGAAGTCCGAGATATATTAGGCGATCAATACAAAATAGTTTCCTTGCAGGATATTGATTGCGTGGGCGAGATCCCCGAAACGGCAGATACGCTGGAAGGCAATGCGCTGTTGAAGGCGCGATTTATTCATAAGCACTACGGCTATACCTGCTTTGCCGACGATACGGGGCTGGAAGTTACAGTATTAAACAACCAACCCGGCGTCCATTCGGCGCGTTATGCCGGCGAAGAAAAAAACGATCAAGCCAATCGGACAAAACTGATCAAGACAATATGTCGGTTAGATGACCGCTCGGCGCGTTTCCGCACGGTGATCGCGCTGATCAAAGACGGAAAGGAATACCTTTTTGAAGGCATCATCAAGGGACAAATCGTGATGTATGAGCGCGGTGAAGGCGGTTTCGGATACGATTCCATCTTCGTGCCTGACGGTTATAAAGAAACCTTTGCCGAAATGCCCGGCGCCCTTAAAAATTCGATCAGTCATCGTGCAAATGCGATCCATAAATTAAGAAAATTTTTGAATGAAACACAGTAAATGTTTAGCAGCAATGCTCGCTTGCGTACTGGTCGGCGCCATAGCACAGGGACGACCGGTGGGGAGTTGGAAAACTTACCGCGCCTACCAAAACGCAACGTTAGTAGCAGAAACGCCCAACCATGTGTTTGCTGTCTTCGACGGCTCGCTGCTGTCGTATTCTTCGGAAGACCAATCCGTCCAAACCTATTCGCTCGAAAACGGCTTGAACGATTTGAATATCCGGTTTCTGGAATATTCGCCCGCCGCGCATGCCCTGTTGATTGTTTATGAAAACAGCAATATCGACGTCTTTTTTGATAAAAATACGATCTGTAATCTGCCCGAATTAAAAGGCAAATATACGGTAAACAACGTCGAAATCGTTGGTGAAACAGCGTATTTTTCTATCAACACCGGCGTAGTGTTGCTGAATTTGACCAAATTAGAATTTAAAAATCAGTATCGGCTGGGGCATAACACTTACGCCACCTGCCAATGGAACGGCTATCAATATGCTGCGACGGAATCCGGGATGATGCGGGTGCCGCTCTCCGGCAATCTGATCGACGTCGATAACTGGCAATTCTGGTCGCCGACCGGCGCAGACATCGGCGGGACGACCCAAATGATCGTTTTTCAAAACCATCTGTTTCTCTACAACGGCAAGGTCTTCCGTATTTCGCCGGAAGGCAATGCTACGCAGCTGTTCGATGGATTAGTGCGGCAGATGCGCATACTGGAAGACAAATTAGCGATAGTCATGTATAGCGGCATTCTGGTCTGTCCCGACGCTATGCAAGCGAGTCAATGGTTGGAGTTAGACAGCGAATTGCGTGATATTGTCGCGCTGTCGGCGGAGAAAGCGTGGGTTGCGTGGGGAACCAACGGTCTGTCTCAATTGAAATTAACCTACCCCGATAACGTCGGTATTATCACTTACGAACCGTTGGTCTCTCAACTGAAAATCAACAGCCCGCTGCGCAATAATATCTGGGATCTGAATGTTTCGCAGGGCAAACTCTTACTGACCGGCGGCGGAAAAGGTTCCAATCGCAACAATATTCCGGGAACTTTTTCGGTTTTCGATGCAGGCGTCTGGTATAATTTGGACTATAAAAAAGTGGAAGAACAAACCGGATTGCTCTGCAACGACCTCCTTTCGGCAGTAGCAGACCCGCGCAATCCAGACCGCTATTTCGTAACAAGTTATGGCGAAGGCGTGTATGAATTTGAAGGCAACGATTTTCAACTGAAAAACCTGTATTCCATCGACAACAGCTCCCTGCAATCCACTTTGCCCGCCTCTATTTACGCCGAGAATTTTGTCCGAACAGACGGACTTGCTTTCGACAAAAACAATAATTTAGTGGTCGCTAACGTCAAAAACGGGATCAATGTGATGCTGAACGACGGCAGCTGGTTTAATCATCGCTACAGCTGTTTCAGCAATATCGAAGAGCTGATGGTCAATCGTTTGGTCGTTACGCACGACAATAAAAAATGGATGAATCTGTTCCGTCTGCAGGTCGGCTTATTTGTGTTAGACGACAACGGAACATTTGATAATGAGAGCGACGATACGTTCTATTTCAACGTGAATGGTTTTACCGACCAGCAAAACCGCTTAGTGGAGGCGTCTTCCTATACCAGCATCGCGGAAGATCAAAACGGTGTAGTGTGGGTAGGTACGGACGTCGGTCCTATCACTTTTTCGTCGGCGGCACAAGTCGGTAACAGACAGTGCAATCGGCTCGTCGGCTCCGAATACAACGGCGAAGGCTATTATATTTTGGAAAATATTCCGGTAACGGCAATAGCTGTCGATGGCATCAATCGCAAATGGATAGGTACATCTGGCAGCGGCATTTTTATCATTGACCAAAGCGACGGCGTGAAAGTGGATAACCTGACGACCGCCAACAGTTTCTTGCTGTCAGACAATATCTCCGCCCTTGCCATTGATCACCGGACAGGCGAAGTGTTTATCGGCACCAGTTATGGCTTGTGTTCGTATATGAGCGACGTCGTCGAAGGGCAGCCCGACTATTCCAACGTGCATGCTTATCCCAATCCGGTCTATCCATTGCGCAACAGCCAAGTCGTGATCACCGGTTTGATGGCTAATTCTACGGTGAAAATCACCGATTTGGGAGGTAATCTGATGAAAGAGGCGCCCTCTAATGGCGGGCAATTCACTTGGAATTGCACCAATGCCGCCGGAGAAACAGTGAAGGCAGGCGTCTATTTGGTCTTTGCCACCCAGCCCGACGGTAGCGCAGGTGTGGTAACTAAAATTGTAGTAGTAAAATAATCAATATTAGATTATTCCAAATCCAATAAAAACACAAAAATTATGGCAACAAAAAAATTCTTATTGAACGAAAAAGACATACCAACTGCTTGGTATAATATTGTAGCAGATATGGTTAATAAACCGCTGCCTCCGCTTCATCCGGGTACAAAACAACCGCTCGTTCCCGCTGACCTTGAAGCAATTTTCCCGCGAGTGATTGCAGAACAGGAACTGACCACCGAACGCTGGATTGAAATTCCGGAAGAGGTACGCGAACTCTACAAAATATGGCGCCCGACGCCGCTCGTCCGCGCCACCGGACTTGAAAAAGCGCTCGACACTCCGGCGCACATTTATTTCAAAAACGAAGGCGTAAGTCCTGTCGGCTCGCACAAATTAAACTCGGCGCTTCCACAGGCTTATTACAATCAAAAAGCGGGCGTTACACACCTGACAACCGAAACCGGCGCAGGGCAATGGGGCGCCGCGCTGTCGTTTGCAAGCCGCCTTTTCGGACTTGCTCTCGAAGTTTTTATGGTGAAAGTGAGTTACAATCAAAAACCATATCGCCGCGTGATGATGCAAACTTGGGGCGCAGACGTCGTCGCTTCGCCGAGTAACACTACCGATGCAGGAAGACTTATTTTGGCTAAAGACCCGAACAATTCCGGCAGCCTCGGCATCGCAATTTCCGAAGCCATCGAAAAAGCGGTAAAGACGCCGAACACAAAATATTCACTCGGCTCGGTACTGAATCACGTTGCACTGCACCAGACAGTTATCGGACTTGAAGCCGAAAAACAACTCGATATGGCGGGCGAATATCCCGACATTGTTATCGGCTGTTTTGGCGGCGGCTCAAATTTTTCCGGCATCAGTTTCCCGTTCTTGCGCCACAATTTGATTGACGGCAAAAAAACGCGCATCATTGCAGCAGAACCGGCAAGTTGCCCGAAACTGACTCGCGGACGCTTTGAATATGATTTCGGCGATACGGTCGGAATGACGCCGTTTTTGCCGATGTACACGCTCGGACACGATTTTCAACCTGCCGACATTCACGCAGGCGGACTTCGCTATCATGGTGCAGGCACCATCGTTAGCCAACTTCGCCGCGACAATCTTATCGAAGTCGAAGATATTCCGCAACTCGAAACTTTCGATGCCGGACGGCTTTTCGCACAAACCGAAGGCACCATTCCCGCGCCGGAATCCGCTCACGCCATTGCATCGGCAATTCGCGAAGCAAAAAAAGCAAGGGAAGAAGGCAGGGCAAAGACAATTCTGTTCAACCTTTCGGGACATGGACTTGTCGATATGAGTGCCTACGACCAATATTTGCACGGCGAAATGCAAAACTACGAGTTGAGCGATTCGGAAATCGAAAAAACGGTGAGCAGTCTTGAAAAATTAGTTCCCTGAGCGATTTTCTTTATTTTTTCACCACTATCCGGATGCCGATGTCGGAGATGCCGGTCAGGAGGTCGGTACGCATTCCTTGCCGAATGGTGTAGATGTAGGTTCCCGATTCGGGATATTGCAGGTCGGTTTTGTAGGGCGCCGAAAGGGTGAACAGGCTCAATCCTTTGCCGTACCATTTGCCATAGACGTCTGCCAAGCGGATTTCAAGCGTATCGGAACGCATCGTGCCGTCGGGCAGTTGCACGTCGATAAACAGCCACAAATTGCTGTACGGATAGCGGTTATTGTTGCGAATGTCCAAAAACAGATCGTAATTTTTTGTCGGATCATCTATCGGCACCTCAAATCGCACCGTTTCGTCCTTGTCCCATTGCGCTTTGCGGAACGAGTGAAACCGGTAATACTGCTCGTCGAACTTACACGACCACCAACCGGAGCAAGTCAATACGGTCAATAACAGCAAAGGCAAACGGCTCTTTTTCATTGGCTTACTTGTTTTGGTGGCGCATTGTTTCTATTGCGTTTGCGTTTCTTCTTTTTGTTATCGAAACGGGTGATGCTGCCTTCTAAAATATCCTGATACTGTTTTTGCGGTTTTTGTTCTTCCACATCGTTGAGCAGCGTTCTCGGTTTGTTGCCCCGTTTGTTCATATTGATAATTTCAAATGCACGTGCCGGCGAAATCGTAACGACATTAGCGGCAAGATGTCGGTCGGTTGAATACTGCATTTGTTTTTTGAAGACGTCTGTTTTGAAATGATAATAGGTAGCATCCATCGTTTCCAACGGGATTTCGCGGGACGGAAAATCGCGTTGCGCTTCCATATAATCATCCACTTCGTAGTTGAGACAGCATTTCAATTTGGCGCATTGTCCGGCTAATTTTTGTGCATTGAGTGCGAGGTCTTGCAAACGGGCGGCGCCGGTCGAAACCGATACGAAATTGTTCATCCAGCCCGAACAGCACAATTCGCGTCCGCAAGGTCCGATGCCTCCGATGCGTCCTGCTTCCTGTCGCGCTCCGATCTGTTTCATTTCGATGCGGACGCGGAAAGCTTCTGCCAAATCTTTGATCAACTGCCGAAAATCGACGCGGTCGTCGGCAATATAGTAAAAAATGGCTTTGGTGCCGTCGCCCTGATATTCCACGTCGCCGATTTTCATTTGCAAATTCAATGCTTCGGCTATTTTTCGCGAGCGGATCATCGTGGCGTGTTCTTTTGCTTTTGCCTCTTCGTATTTTTCCAAGTCGGCAGGTTTGGCAATGCGATAGATCCGTTTTACTTCGTTTTCGTTGTTGCGGACGCGGTGTTTTTTCATTTGCAACAGCACCAATTTCCCGGTCATGGTAACGGTGCCGATGTCGTGTCCCGGACTGGCTTCGACGGCGACGACGTCCCCTTGCGACAGCTCTAATTTGTTGCTGTTGAGGTAGTAAGCCTTGCGGGTATTTTTGAACTGCACTTCGACATAATCGGTTGCCTGTTGTGCTTCCGGGATGTCGCATAGCCAGTTGTAAGTATTTAGTTTATTGCAATGCCGACAGCATCCTTTGCTATTGATACAACATTGTCCATTATATAATCTGTATTCCATAACAGCGTTTTATTTTGTGTTGAGTAGATTTTTTTAATTTAAACTGCAAATGTACAAAATTTTTTTGTCTGAACGGTGATTTTGCGTGTTTTTTTTCCTACCTCATTATTA
>JAISUM010000129.1 GCA_031272095.1 Candidatus Symbiothrix sp.
TGTTCGGGGTCGCGTTCTGCGGTCAGACGGATTTTTTTACCGTTCACAATCAGGGTGTTGCCTTCGACGGCGATAGTGCCTTTGAAAGCGCCGTGCACAGAGTCGTATTTGAGCATATATGCCAAATAGTCGGGTGCGAGCAAATCGTTAATACCTACAACTTCGATGTCGTTTGCGAAGTTATAAACTGCGGCGCGGAATACCATACGTCCGATACGTCCGAAACCGTTAATACCTACTTTAATCATTTTGTATTGTTTTTTATAGAATTAATAAATAACCTGTTTCTTTTTGCGCCGCAAAGGTAGTCATTTTTTCCGAATAATGCAAGAAAACTGATGATTTTCTTTTTTTATAATTGGAACTTTGTTCGCAACCGCATGATTTAGCGGCGGAACAAGCCGAAAATATTGCTACTAATGATAGCAAAACAAGTGCGATAGAGAAAAAATTTTGCCTTTTCATGAATAAAATTGTTATTGAGGCTGCAAAGTTACAAAACTTTTTTCTACTTTTGCATACAAATACCAATTTAAATTTGAACAATATGGGATTTATTCAAGAGTTTAAGACTTTTGCCATGCGTGGCAATGTGATGGACATGGCTGTCGGTATCATTATCGGCGGCGCTTTTGGTAAGATTGTTACCTCGTTTGTCAATGATGTCATTATGCCTCCGATAGGCTTATTGTTGGGCAATGCGGATTTTTCCAATCTTGCCCTTACCCTGAAATCGGCGGTTGTTGATGCCGGTGGCATTGAAACGGCTCCGGCTGTTGTTCTGCGTTACGGCGCCTTTATCAACACCATTGTTGATTTCATCATCGTAGCTTTTGCTATTTTCCTGATGATCAAGGGTATCAACAGTTTCCAGAAGAAGAAGGAAGAAGCGCCTGCCGCTCCGCCTGCTCCTACCGCAGAGGAAACTTTGCTGACCGAAATCAGGGATTTGCTGAAGGCTAAAAAATAATTTTTGTCGGCATTAATGCCTGATCCGATCGTCGAAAGCCGATAACGCTGCTTTTGCACCTTCGCCCATAGAGATAATGATTTGTTTGTATGGGACGGTTGTAACATCGCCCGCCGCATATATTCCGGCTTGCGAAGTACGGCAGTGTGCATCAATTTCAATTTCTCCTTGCCGATTGGTGGCAACTATATCTTTGACTATCGAACTGTTAGGCAACAATCCGATTTGCACGAAGACGCCGTCTAACGCTACTATCCTGTCTGTTGTTGTTTTCCTGTCTTTGACGCGCAAAGCGGTTACTTTGGCTCCGTTGCCGATGACTTCCGTTGTCTGCGACGAGACAAATATTTCCACATTCGGCAGCGAGTGGACTTTGTCCTGCAAGACTTTATCGGCTTTCAGTTCGTCCATAAATTCAAATACAGTTACTTTTGAACAGATGCCGGCAAGGTCGATCGCCGCCTCAATACCCGAATTTCCGCCGCCGACAACCGCTACATGTTTATTAGTATAAAACGGTCCGTCGCAATGCGGACAGAAAGCCACGCCGCGACCGATATAGTCCGATTCTCCCGGCACATTCAGTTTTCGCCAGCTTGCGCCGGTCGCCACAATGACTATCGGTGCGATGAACTGCTCGCCGTTTTCCGTCGCAACGAGCTTGGCGCCGTCTTCCATCAAATCGATTTTTTCTACTCGACGATGTTCCATAATCTCTACGGAAGCAGCTTGCAAATGACGGCGCAGGTCAGCTGCCAATTTTTCGCCGGTAGTATGCGTTACCGAAATCAGATTTTCGATGCCTACTGTTTCTTTGACCTGACCACCGATGCGTTCTGCCACGACTGCCACTTTCAATCCTTTGCGGGACAGATAGATCGCCGCTGCACTTCCGGCAGGTCCGCCGCCTACTACGACCGTATCACAATGATGCGTAATTGTTTCGGCAGGTTGATCGACTTGATAACGCGCCTCCAAAGCGCTCAAGAGTTCGCCAAAATCGGCTTTCCCCACATGCAGGAGTTGCCCGTCGGCAAAAACAGACGGCACAGCTTGGATGTTCAAAGCATTTGCCTCGTCTTGAAACAAAGCGCCATCCACCATTTCGTGTGTAATATTCGGGTTGAGAATCGACATCAGATTCAAATTTTGCACCACATTGGGACAATTCGTACAAGTCAGCGACACATACGTTGTCAATTTGGCGGCGCCCAATGCCTTCACCCGTCGGCAGATAGTTTCGTCAGGGATATTTTTGCCTTTACCGTCGCTGTTCAAAATCGCTAACAGCAAAGAAGTAAATTCGTGTCCGGTGGGTAGTCCGCGAAAGCTGAACGCCTGTCGTTGTCCGTTTTTCGAGACATAGATTGAGAGATTTTCGCCGTCGTTTACTTGCACTGATATTTTATCGGACGATGCGGCAACGTCGTTCAATAGCGCTATCACTTCCGTTCGGTTATCGTGATTGGCATGCATTCGCGCATCCAACAGATATTCTGCCGACAAATCGGCAAAGATAGTTTTTAATTGATCTTTTAATGTTTGTTCTAACATGATCTTCTTATTTTAATTTTGATGCGACAAAGGTAGGGCAAAGAATCAACTTTGCCAAATCATGTGATTGATAGACTGATAAATAATATCTATATTGCGAATTGCGCGGGTTTTTTTCCGACGATATTTTTATACATCTGTTTGATGCGTTCCATATCGCTTTCGACATTGCCGGTCGGCAAAAAGTTTTCGAGGACGCCTACAATTTTTTGGGCATAATCCAAATAAGCTAATGTAATCGGCACATGCGCCTCCCGCGCTATATAATAAAAGCCTGATTTCCAATGCGGATTTTTTTTGCGGGTACCTTCCGGCGCGATTGCCAACTGAAAATGTGAGCGTTGCCGAAACTCTTCGGATAGCTGTTCTGTGAGCGAGCTGTGTTTTGTCCTGTCCACCGGCACGCCTCCCAAAGCTTTCAATATAATATTGAAAGGAAAAACGAACCAGCTTTTTTTCATCAGCACATTTGGTTTGCCGCCAATAGATTTGAATAGCAACATTCCCCATATAAAATCCCAGTTACTTGTGTGAGGGGCAACACAAATCACACATTTCGACAATATTTCCGCGTGAATGGCAGTTCGCCAACCGGCTAATCGGAATATCCAAGCATAAATTTTTTTCACTTAACTGACGTCTATATTTATTTTTGCTGCAAAGATAGAAATAATTTGCCGTTTTTTAACTACCTTTGCCCATCAATTTTAATTAATAAGTAACAGATCATGAAAAAAAATCTATTTATGTCTCTTTTATGCTGCATGGTAAGCCTTTTTTCGCTCACTGCGCAGACAAATAGTTTCGTCGTTCTATCCGAAGATTTCAGCAAATTCACTGCCGGAAGCGAAAGTTCGCCCGATGCGGCCGACATTAGCGATTCCGAGACCGGCGAAATTCCGTCGAAATACACGCAAGAGGCTGACTGGTACGGTTACGGCGTCTATCAGGCAGGCGGGAAAGCTTATTTGGGCATGGTGCCTTACGAAGACGACGAAGAAGATACCGGTTATATAGAAACTCCGATATTGGATTTAACCGGAAATGGCGGCAGTTTCACCGTCAAATTCAAAGCCAAATCCACTTATGCCGATGGCGACGTGTTTTTTGTATATTGGTATGACCTCGATGACGAAAGTTTAGGAGGCTACGAAACCATCGAAATTTCCAACGACTGGGAAGAATATTCCGTCGAATTTAGCGCTGTCGGCACAGCGACTACTATCATTCAGTTTTTCACTTATTACGATCCGGTGTTTATCGACGATATTCAGGTGATTGGCGGCGGTGGCACGACCGATATTTCTGCGCCTGTCGCTTTGGCAGCCAGCAATATTTCCGCCAACGGGTTCACTGCCAATTGGGAAGAAGTCGAAAGCGCTCTGTCTTATTGGGTGAATATCTATACCAAAGAAGGAACGGCATTGCAGGAAATTTTATCCGCCGATTTTGCTGATTGTCAGGGAAGCGGCGGTAACGACAATGCTTGGAGTGGCATTTCCGTGCAAGTCAGCCTTCCCGAAGCATACGCCGATGCAGGTTGGACGTTCACCAACACTTGGGCAGGATCGGCATGTCTGCGTAGTGGCACGGCGAAAAATCAAGGCATCATCACAACGCCTGCATTAGCAGGTTTGAATGGCGATGCGACGCTGACTTTCCGTGCAGCAGCATGGAACAGTAGCAGCGAAAACGTCCAATTAAGCCTCAGTATTTCGGGTGGTGGCAGTTTGTCGCAAACTTCCGTTGCACTGACCAAAGGCGCATTTACCGAATACACCGTCGCGATCACAGGCGGCACAGCAACGTCGAAAATCACTTTCCAAGGTGGCGCCGCAAGTAATTCCCGCTTTTTCATCGACGACATTGCCATCACACAAGGCGGCAGTCAAAAATATCCCATCGCCGGATCGCCGTTTGCCACCGAAAACACCTCTTTCACCATACAAGGCTTGAGCGCCAACATCTATTATTATACGGTGCTTGCAGAGGGTGAAAACGGCGTTTCGGCAGCCTCCAATGAACAAGAAGTCATATTGACCGGCGTCGGCTTAAAGTATATCGCCCCACAAGAAAATGTCTATGTGATTGGAAATCAGCTATTTGTAAGAAATATTTCTGCCGACAAGATCAAAATTTACAATCCGGCGGGGCAAGTAGTGCAACAAAAAACCGTTTCAGGCGACAATGTGATCAGCTTAAATGGTTTGGCGTCAGGACTTTATATTGTAAAAACAAACAATCATAATTATAAAATTGTATTACCATAATGGAGATTCAAACATCTATTCATCATCAAATCGAAAAATTATACGGACAAAATATTGCGCCGGAAGCTATTCAGTTACAAAAAACGAAAAAAGAATTTGAGGGGCATTTGACATTGGTGGTCTTTCCTCTGCTCAAAATTTCGCACAAAAATCCCGAACAGACGGCGCAGGAAATCGGCGCACATCTTCAAAATCAGATTCCCGAAATCACATCGTTTAATGTGATCAAAGGCTTTTTGAATCTGACTTTATCGGCAAATTATTGGATTCGGCTATTGAATGACGTCCATACCACAGAACATTTCGGGATTCGTCCGGTGGCTGAAAATGCGCCTTTGGTGATGATAGAATATTCGTCGCCCAACACCAATAAGCCGCTGCATTTGGGGCATATCCGCAATAATTTATTGGGCTACTCGCTCGCCGAAATCATGAAAGCGAACGGTTTCAAAGTCGTCAAAACCAATATTGTCAACGATCGCGGCATCCATATTTGTAAATCTATGCTGGCTTGGCAACGCTGGGGCAATGGCGAAACGCCTGCCTCGTCGGGCAAAAAAGGCGACCACCTGATTGGCGATTATTATGTGCGTTTCGATCAGGAGTACAAAAAAGAGCTTAATGACTTGAAAGCAAAAGGTTTATCGCAGGAAGAAGCCGAACAGCAATCGACCTTGATGGCGGATGCCCGAGAAATGTTGCGGCGCTGGGAAGCCGGCGATGAAGCCACCGTTGCCTTGTGGCGCACAATGAACGACTGGGTGTATGCCGGTTTCGACGAGACCTACAAACGGATGGGCGTCGATTTTGACAAGATTTATTACGAATCGCAAACCTATCTCACAGGCAAAGAAAAGGTGCTGGAAGGCTTACAAAAAGGCATTTTTTATCGGAAAGACGACGGTTCGGTCTGGGCAAATCTGACAGCAGACGGTTTGGACGAAAAATTGTTGTTACGCGCCGACGGCACTTCCGTTTATATGACACAAGATATCGGCACGGCAAGTTTGCGATTTGCCGATTATCCGATCGACCGCATGATTTATGTGGTGGGCAATGAGCAAAACTATCATTTTCAGGTACTTTCGTTGCTGCTGGATAAACTGGGCTTTGAGTTCGGCAAAGATTTGGTGCATTTTTCTTACGGAATGGTCGAATTGCCGGAAGGAAAAATGAAATCGCGCGAAGGAACAGTTGTGGACGCCGATGATCTGATTGACGAGATGGTGCAGACAGCCGCCGATATGTCGAAAGAATTGGGCAAACTCAATGATTGTACGCCTGAAGAGGCGCAGGACATCGCCCGTATGGTCGGTTTGGGCGCTTTAAAATATTTCATTTTGAAAGTCGATCCAAAGAAAAATATGGTGTTCAATCCGAAAGAAAGCATTGATTTCAACGGAAATACCGGACCTTTTGTTCAATATACCTACGCACGGATTCAGTCGGTGTTGCGAAAAGCATCGGCGACATCGGCGGCGCTGTTGCCTGCAACGCCTCTATCCGACAAGGAAACGGCGCTCATTCAGGCGCTTGCCGAATTTCCAACCGCCGTCAAAGAAGCCGCCGACGGATTCAGTCCCGCCTTGATCGCCAATTATGTCTATGACTTGGCAAAAGAATACAATCAATTTTATCACGATTTTCCGATTTTGAAAGAGAGCAATGAAGACGTCCGCAACTTGCGCCTGATTTTGTCGCGCAATGTCGGAAAAGTTCTCTACACAGGTTTAAGTTTGCTGGGGATAGAGGCGCCGGAAAAAATGTAGGGGGATGTTGCCAATGCCGTAATATTGTTGTCGGTAAGCCGCTTTGGGTTGATAGCGTCCGACCTGAAATTCAGTACGCGGTATCCGTCGTATCGGTACGCTATTTCGGGCGTTATCAACCAGTTATCTTGCATATTCTTAAAATTCCTGTCCTGTTAAAAATCGTTTGCCTTTTTCGGTAATTACATATTTTTGATTGGAAGCAGTTGGTTTGTCGGGGTTGGTTTTTGTGATAAAACCGACTGATTCCAATGGTTTCAGATAGTTTTGACGAAATTTTCCCTTATCTCTATAATCGAAAACAGCCATAAGTTCATCTATTGACTGAGGAATGCCCGATAGCAATAAAGTAACAATCAAATAATATAACTTCTTATTTGGTGACTTAGTGCCTTTTTCAGTCCAACTTAGTGCCTCGTTTGATTTAATTGATTGATTACCAGATATTTTTAATTCTTTCAACTTAGTGCCTTTTTCAAGCCAACTTGGTGCCAAACTTGGTATTTGCTCCTCCCAACTCATCTGACGAAGTAACCCGTCTATCTCAATATTTTTCAACGATTCCGTCAGTTTCGGCAGCCACTTCTCGTCCAATTCCAACCAGTCGAACCATTCGCGGGTATAATCGGACATTCTCAATAAAATCATCTTCGTGCAACGGAAAAACTAAAATTTCTACCGAGTAAAGTGTATTTAGACAAACATACTAAAAATAAAAGGCTGTCTCAAAAGCTCGTCATGGCACGCTGAGGCCGTCGAACACATTAGCAAGCGCGGTGGGTTTAACGCCTATGGTTGCTCGTTTTACTGAAACGCAACCTGTCATTGTTAACGTTTTCGGCAATAAAAAAAGTGATTAGTGATTAATTAACCACTAATCACTAATCACTAACCACTTAGTACCTGTACGCCGCGCCAATCAGTCCTGCGAACACTGCCGCAAGTATCTGTCCGAGTACGATAAATACACCGACAAGGCAAAGCAAACTTACCACAAAGTAAGATGTCTTTTTGTCGTCGGGTGTCTGCATCATTGGCTGCAAACCGATGTAAAGCAAATACAGCGAGTAGATGCTTGCCAGCGATGCCAAAATGCTCAGCGGATGCCAGATGTAGAAAATGCCGCCCACCATTGCCGGCGTGTAGGCATAAGCCACCAGCGAAAACGCCTTGTTCAAATCTTCTTTTGCGCCGAAATTTTTCGCCAAAAGATTGATAACAAACGCCGTGATGTAGGCGCCGCCTGCCATCGTGATAAA
>JAISUM010000131.1 GCA_031272095.1 Candidatus Symbiothrix sp.
TAGAGGGTAGTTTTTATTTATTTTCGATAAAAAACAGCATTGAGGAAGTTCCGTTTTTTCACATTTATTCTTCCACAGACAGATATTTTGTGGGCGCAGCAACGGCATATAATCTCATACATTTTGTAAATTATGTAAATTATGTGATATGATAAAAAAATAAAAGAAATCGTTTTCATCAGACGTTTTTTTGTGCAATTCAATTATTTCATGTATTTTTGCACTCGTTAAAATTAAAACATAACAAAATGACAGCTCGGCGATTGATTTATCTTTTGTTGTTTATGTTGTGCGGGACGATTTCTGTCGGCGCACAGGAACTGAACGCCAAAGTCAGCGTGAACAGCGACCGTATTCAAGGGACGAACAAGACGATTTTCACATCGCTCGAACGCTCTCTGACGCAGTTTATCAATGGCACCAAATGGAGTTCGACCACTTTTGCCACCGGCGAACGGATTGAGTGCAGTTTTTCGCTGATCATTTTAGAAGAAACATCTGCCAATCAATTCAAAGCCGAGCTATATGTGCAGTCGCGCCGACCGGTCTATAATGCCTCTTATACGACCGTTTTGCTCAATCATCGCGATGTGCAGATCGAATTTGAATATATGGAAAATGCAGTGATCGAAATGCAACAAAATATGATTCAGAGCAATCTCGTCGCGGTGATCGCCTTTTATTCCAACCTGATTTTAGCGCTTGATTTCGACAGTTTTTCACCGATGGGCGGCAGCGCTTTTTTCCGTGAAGCGCAAAATGTGGCAGCGGTGGCGCAATCGTCGAACTGGAAGGGATGGTCGGCTTTCGACGACGACAAAAGCCGCTCGTCAATGATCAACGCTTTTATGGACGAATCGCTGAAAAAATACCGCGAATTATGGTACACTTATCACCGAAAAGCTTTGGACGAAATGGCTGCCAATGCCGACAGAGGGCGCACAACGATCCTCGAAGCATTGCCGATACTGAAAGACATCCGACAGGTGCGCTCGTCTTCCCTGCTGCTGCAAATGTTTGCCGACGCTAAATTAGAAGAAATCGTTTCGATTGCCGAGAAAGCCAATCAGGAAGAAAAAAAATCAACTTACGAACTGCTGCGCAATGTCTTCCCGACTGCCGGCACGAAATTAGCCCCACTCAATAAATAAATTATGCTGAAATCGTTATACATACAAAATTACGCACTTATCTCCCATTTGGAAATCGAATTTGCGCAAGGACTGTCGGTGATCACCGGCGAAACCGGCGCCGGAAAATCCATCATCTTGGGTGCGCTGTCGCTGATTCTCGGACAGCGGGCGGATATTCAAGCCATCAAGCCGGGAGAAAACAAATGCGTCATCGAAGGCATATTCGACATTTCGGCATACCGTTTGGAAACTTTTTTTGCAGAACGCGACTTGGATTACGACGCACAACAATGTATCCTTCGCCGCGAAATTCGCAACACAGGCAATTCCCGCGCCTTTATCAACGACTGTCCGGTCGGATTGAGCGACCTGCGGACGCTGGGCAACGCACTGATAGACGTCCATTCGCAACATCATAACCTGCTTTTGGGTGAAAGCGCCTTTCAATTGCAGTCGCTCGACGCCTTGGCTGCCAATCAGTCTTTGCGTCTGAAATATCTCGAAGAATACAACCGCTATACCGATTTGCGCAAACAGCTGTCGGAACTGCGTGAAAAAGCCACGCAACAAGCCTCCGAACTCGATTATTTGACTTTTCAATACCGACAGTTAGACGAGGCAAATCTGAAAGGCGGCGAACAGGCGGCGCTGGAAGAAGAACAGCAAACTTTGGCGCATGTTGAAGAAATCAAGGCGGTTCTTTTTGCGCTCGATACGGCGCTGACCGACGACAGTCGCGAACGCGGAATGCTCGCCACCCTGAAAACGTCCGTCTCTGAAATGCAAGGCGTCGCCGGAAAATTTACCCCCGCTCAAGCCATGTCGGAACGCTTGCAGTCGATCTATTTGGATCTGAAAGACCTGTCGATGGAAATTTCCCGCCATCAGGAAAATTTGGAATCCAATCCGGCTCGTTTGCAAGAAATCATCGCTCGGCTCGACCTGCTGTATGCACTGCAACAAAAACATCGCGCCGAAAATGCGGAACAACTGATTGCCCTGCGCGACGATTTGAACCGCCAACTGACCGCCATTGCCAATTACGATCACGAAATCGAACAACTGCAAACGGCTACCGACGAAACTTTTAAACATGTGGAACAGACCGCATCCGAATTGAGCGCCACGCGCCATAAAGCAGCCAAGCTATTAGCACAACGACTGATTGAGCGTGTCAGCGTGCTGGGAATGCCTTCGATGCAGTTTCAATGCCGGATTACGCCGAAAAATCATCTTGACAAATCGGGCGCCGACGATGTATGTTTTATGTTTTCGGCAAATAAAAATATGCCGCTCAAAGCCGTTGCCGATACCGCATCCGGTGGCGAAATATCGCGTTTGATGCTCGGCGTAAAAGCCCTTATAGCAGGTGCTACGGCATTGCCTGCCATCGTTTTTGACGAAATAGACGCCGGCGTTTCAGGCGACATAGCCGACCGTATGGGAAAAATTATGCGCGAAATGGCATCCGACTTGCAAGTGATCGTCATCACGCACCTGCCACAAATTGCTGCGCAGGGTGACGCGCATTTTTTGGTCTATAAACAGGAACACCAATCAACGGTTGAAACCAATATCCGCCTCTTGAATGCCACAGAACGCATCGGCGAAATTGCACGAATGTTGAGTGGCTCGGCTATCACTTCCGCCGCTATTGAAAACGCCAAGGTGTTGCTGAAATCCTCTCAACTATAATAACGTACCTTTGCACTCCTGAAATTGTATCAAAAATTTTTTAAGATAATGACTTCTCAAATCATCAGAAAACCTGCGTGGCTGCGCAGCAATTTGGGCAACAATGCCAATTTCGCTGCTACCGGCAGGATCGTGAAAGGACAGTGTCTGCACACAATTTGCGAAAGCGGGCGCTGTCCGAATCTGGGCGACTGCTGGAATCGCCGCACCGCAACTTTGATGATTGCAGGTGATATTTGTACCCGTTCCTGCAAGTTTTGCAATACCAAATCGGGAAAACCCCTTCCTTTGGACGCCGACGAGCCGCGTAAGGTTGCCGAATCGGTCAAAGCGCTGGGATTGAAACACGCCGTCCTGACTTCGGTGGACCGCGATGACTTGCCCGACGGCGGCGCCGGGCACTGGGTAGAAACGATCCTGCAAGTCCGCCGACTGAATCCGCAAACAACGATAGAAGTGCTGATCCCCGATTTTCGCGGCAATCCGACTTTGGTGCAACAGATTATCGACGCCCGCCCCAATATTATTTCTCACAATATTGAAACCGTCCGCCGTTTGACGTCGATGGCGAGAAGTGTGGCGCGTTACGAAACGAGTTTGGCGGTTTTGCGACAAATAGCCGCGTCGGATCTGCCTGCCAAATCGGGGCTGATGCTGGGTTTGGGGGAGACGGAAGAAGAGATTTTGCAAACATTACGCGACCTCCGTGCAACGGGATGCAGTCTGCTGTCGATAGGGCAATACCTGCAACCGTCTAAAAAGAATTTGCCGGTGGCGGCATATATCCACCCCGACAAATTTTCGGAATACAAACAAATTGCGCTGTCAATGGGTTTCCGACACGTCGAAAGCGCACCATTAGTCCGCTCATCCTATCATTCGATTGATTATATTTTTTCGCCGAATGACAAATCGCCGGCGTCGCCCAGCCCCGGAACAATATAAGCCTTATCGTTCAGATCGGGATCAATAGCGCCTGCCCAAATTGTGGTTTTATCTTTCGGAAAAACGGCTTGGGCGGTTTCGATACCTTGTTGGCTGGCAATCACGCATGCTACATGAATGGTTTTCGGTGTTCCGCGTTGCAAGAGCGCCTTGTACGACAATTCCAATGAGCCGCAAGTGGCAAGCATCGGATCAACGATCAGCAAGGTTTTCCCCTCAATCGAAGGGGAGGAAAGATATTCCACCACAATATCAAACGAGCTATGGTCGGCATTATACCTGCGCGACGCCGAGACAAAAGCGTTATCTGCGTGGTCGAAATAAGAGAGAAAACCTTGATGAAAAGGCAAACCTGCCCGCATAATCGTCGCCAAGACCACCGAATCGCTGATCAGCGGAATGCGGGCAATGCCCAACGGAGTAGTGATATTTGCCGGTTTGTATTGCAGCGTTTTGCTGATTTCGTAAGCCATGATTTCGCCGATGCGCTCGATATTTCGCCGAAAACGCATCCGGTCGCTGTGGATTTGCACATCTCTGATTTCGGCAAAAAACTGATGCAAAATGCTGTTCTGTTCGCTTAAATTATGTATCGTCATGGCGACTGCGAAATCAAATATTGTTTTTAATGCGCTTTTTCAAATTCCTGCATTGCGTCGATCAACGCTACAATTGCTTCTTTCGGCAGGGCATTGTAGGTAGAGGCGCGGAATCCGCCTACCGAACGGTGTCCTTTGATGCCGACCATACCTTTCTGCGTCGCAAACTGATAGAACTCGTCTTCCAAGTCTTTGTATTCGTCGTTCAGCACGAAACAGATATTCATCAGCGAGCGGTCTTCGACGGCAGTAGTACCATGAAACAGTTTGTTGCGGTCGATTTCTTCGTAGAGCAGACCGGCTTTTTCTTTGTTGAGTTGATACATCGCTTCGACGCCACCCAGATTTTTCAGCCAGCGCAAAGTCTGAACGGCTGCATACACCGGCACTACCGGCGGCGTATTGAACATCGAACCGTCTTTGATGTGCGTTCTGTAATCTAACATTGTCGGAATCTGGCGACTGACTTTTCCCAGCAGACTGTCTTTGACGATGACGAAAGTTACGCCTGCCGGAGCCAAATTTTTCTGTGCGCCGCCGTAAATCAAACCGTATTTCGACACATCTACCGGACGCGAAAAAATATCGGACGACATATCGGCGACCACCGGAATCGGCGAATCCAAATCGGTATGGATTTCCGTTCCGAAAATGGTGTTGTTGGTCGTGATGTGGAAATAATCCGCATCGGTCGGAATGACATAATCTTTCGGAATATAGGTGAAGTTAGCAGCTTTGGAAGAGGCTACTTCGACGGTTTCGCCGAACAATTTGGCTTCTTTCAAGGCTTTGCTTGCCCAAGTACCGGTGTTCAGATAAGCGGCTTTCTTTTCGAGCAGGTTATATGGCACCATGCAAAATTGCAGACTTGCCCCGCCTCCCAAGAAAATCACCGAATAGCCTTCGGGAATGTTTAACAGCTCTTTGAACAAATCGGATGCTTCGTTCATTACCGCTTCAAAACCTTTGGTTCGATGGCTGATTTCCATCAAACCGATGCCTGTACCTTCAAAATCCTGCATCGCCTTCATAGTGTTTACAACCGTTTCCTGCGGCAGCACCGACGGACCTGCATTAAAATTGTACTTTCTCATATTTCTTTGTAATTATAAGTTTATTGTTGTTTGCAGCTGCAAAGGTAGTAAATAATTGGGAATTATGAGGAAAAAACGGAAACAATTTGTCGATTGTATTTTTGAAACAGCGCTCTCGTTTTTTGTCATTTTTCGATAAAAAATCAACCGGAAATGGCTTTTTTGTCATTTTCGACAATGAGGGCGGCAGTTTTGGCGCAATTAGTCAATAACAAAAAGTTTTTTTTTAACATAAGCAACTTTTGACTGCAAAAAAGGCAGTAGCTTTGCACTCGTAAAACATACAGGGATGAACCCCGACTATGACAAACTTTATTTAATCAACTGCTTTTTTCTGATTAACGGCGAGATCAAAAAAGACTGACTATGTTATTTGGCGTAATCCCTGTTTTTTCTTTATTTATCTCTGTTCTAATATTATAGACTATGTTTGATGTATGAAATTCAAATAATTATGTGGTGAAGCAAGACTTTTACGAGTCTTGCTTCTTTTTCAACCACCTGTCCAACCACTCGAAATACGTCCGTTGCCAGAGGATGCCGTTTTGGGGCTTGAGTACCCAGTGGTTCTCGTCGGGGAAAATCAGCATCTCTGCCGGCACACCGCGTAACACCGCCGCGTTGAACGCCGCCATTCCCTGCGAGGCAAGGATGCGGTAGTCCTTCTCGCCGTGAATTACCAAAATCGGCGTATCCCATTTGTCGATGAACAGGTGCGGCGAGAATTGGTAAAACGATTTTTGCGCCGTTGCGTTGTCTTTTTCCCAGTACGCACCGCCCAAATCCCAGTTGACAAACCACATTTCTTCGGTTTCCAAATATTGCTGTTCGAGGTTGAACATTCCGTCGTGCGCAATAAACGCTTTGAAACGCTTGTTGTGATGACCGGCGAGCCAGTACACCGAAAATCCGCCGTAACTTGCGCCCACACAGCCCAGACGGTCGGCATCAACGTAGGGTTCTTTGGCAATATCGTCAATCGCCGAGAGGTAATCCTTCATATTTTGCCCGCCGTAGTCGCCCGAAATCTGTTCGAGCCATTCCTGCCCAAAGCCGTAAAGTCCGCGACGGTTCGGGGCAATAATGATGTAGCCGTGCGCCGCCATAATCTGAAAATTCCAGCGGTACGACCAGAATTGCGACACGGGCGATTGCGGTCCGCCTTCACAGAAAAGCAGGGTCGGGTATTTTTTCGCAGGGTCGAAATCGGGCGGAAAAATCACCCACGAAAGCATATCTTTTCCGTCGGTGGTCTTTGTCCAGCGCGGCTTGACGTCCGCAATTTTCAGTTGGTCAAGGATGTGTTTGTTTTCAAACGAGACCTGCGTTGCCTCGCCCGAACTCTCATTAATTGCATAAATTTCGTTGGGCATTTGCATCGAATGGCGGGTGGCAATCAAGCCCTTGCCCGCAAGCGCAATCTGCTCGTAATCATACTGACCGTTGGTGATTTGCGTGAGAATGAAGTCCCCGTCATTGTGGGCTTGACCCGCAACTTTATTCAGGGGATTCTGACTTGCGTCAGAATGACGGGCTATTTTGTAAATGTGAGTTTCGCCGTGCCAAACGCTTGTGAAATAAATTGTCCAGCCATCACCGCCGTCATTGCGGAGTTTATCCCGACTTGTCGGGGCTTGACCCGCAATCTCCTCATTTGCAGTGGATTCCGCGTCAAGCGCGGAATGACGGGCAGAGCCGCCCCAAATAAAACTTTCCACGCTTTGGTCGAAATTTTGTGTTAAATCGGCAAATTCTTTTGTTTCAAAATTATAAACCATCAGCCGATTTTTATCGGATTCGTTGCCGTCCCGCGCCATCGACTGAAATGCTAAAAATTTTCCGTCGGGCGAAAAAGCCGGATTAATGTCGTAACCCATCATTCCTTCGGTCAGGTTGGTAGAGACGCACGGCTGTGCGTCTCTACAATTATCAACATTAAATAAATAAATATCCGAATTTGTGGAAATGGCGTATTCCTTGCCTGTTTTTTTGCGGCAGGTGTAGGCAATGGTTTTCGAGTCGGGCGACCACGCCAATTGCTCGATGCCGCCGAAGGGTTTCATCGGACATTCGTAGGGTTCTCCGTCGAGAATATCAACGATGTTCGTCAGTTTTTTGCCGTCGAAATCGGCTACAAACGGGTGCGGCACGCTTTCCACCCACTCGTCCCAATGTTTGTACATCAAATCGTTGACAATCCGCCCTGATGCTTTGGGCAGGTCGGGATATTTGTCAACGGTGCGCTCGCCGTATTTCACATCTGAAATAAACAGAATTTTCTGATTATCAGGCGAATACAGAAAATCGCTGATGCCGTTTTCGATGTCAGAGATTTGTTTTCGACCGCTGCCGTCGGGGTTCATTTCCCAAATTTGCCCGTCGAAAAGGAAGGCGATTTTTTTGTCGTTTTTCACCCATTTGGCGGCGTATTCGCTTTTTGCAGAGGAGGTAATCTGCTTATTTTCAGTTCCATCCGCGTTCATCACAAAGATTTCGCGGTTCGATTTGTTTTCTTCCACCGAATAATACTGCACGCCGTAAGCGATTTTTGTGCCGTCCGCCGACACATTCAAGTCGCCGAGCCGTCCGAACGCCCAGAGTACTTCGGGTGTCATCAGTCCGTTTTCGACTTTGATTTGCGATTTTCCGATTCGTGCCTCCTCAGAGGACTTTTCGCCGCAAGCGGCTGCCAACAAGGCGATTGATGCCATAATAACACAGGTTTTATTTTTCATACGAAAATTTAATTTTTTGATTTATGACGAAGGGCGGCGTTACGATTATTTTACCTTATAAGCCATCAGTGTATTGCCGTGATGCAGATAGAGAACTCCCTGATAGATAACCGGATGCGCCCAATGCTGATCGGTGCCGAGCGTAACGGGAAAACGGCTTACGAGGTCAAATTTTTCGGGATTGACATTTACCAATGCCAATTCGCCGCGCTCGCTGTAGCAGTAGAGTTTGCCGTCGGCGGCAATCACATCGCCCGTTCCCAAAGTGTTGTCTTTGTATTTGATTTCGCCGGTTTTCCAATCGAGACAGAACCAGAACCGGTTTTTGTCGCCCGAACCATAGATATAATCGCCAATTTTGACGGTTGCGCCGATGCGCGAGTCTAATTGCGGCTCTTCCCAGAGTTTTTCGACACTTTTGCCGCCGTCTTTCAGCTGCAACATCACCGATCCTTTGCCGTATCCGCTCGTGATAAACAGCTGATTATCAGCATATAAGGCTACATTCGGATGAACGCCATGCTGATTGACGTGTTCATACGACCATAATTTTTTGCCGGTAGCTGCCTCTATGCCGACGATGTATTTCTGCATGTGTGTAACAATTTGTGGCACAGGAAGATCGGCAATGTAGATGGGCGAGCAATAGGCAGAAAGGTCGCCTTCGCCTTCGCATGTCCAGACCACTTCGCCGGTGTTTTTGTTCAGCGCCACGATATTGTTCGATCTTCCGGGCGAAACAATCACCTTATCTTCCACTATCAGAGGCGATTCGCAGATTCCCCAAGTGATATTTTCCCCGCCGAAATCGTTCATAAAACTTTTTTTCCAGACGAGCGACAAGTCGTTTTCTTTGAGACAGAAGACCTCGCCCATCCCGGAAATAAAATAAAGTTTGTCTTTGTCGGGAGTTACCGTGCCTCGTGTGCCGTTGTAACTTTTACTCCATTCGTCGCCATATTCCTTCTTATTCAGCAACTTACCATCGGGACTGAACGCATAAATCCAGCCTTTTCCGTCGGTCATGCCGGTAACATAGAGTTTTCCGGCAACCGAAACAGCGACCGACGAATGTCCTTCGCCCAGTCCGTCGTAATGCCAGAGTAACTGCGGACCATCTTCGCCCCAAGCGTTAAGCAGTCCTTTCTCGGGATAATTCCCTGTGCGGTCGTACCGCCATTGGACAACTTCCTGCGCCGTTGCGCCGAAAGTTATCGCCATTGTCAAGAAACACAATACATTCTTTTTCATATAATTAGAATTTGAGAGTTGCAAATTTACGCAAAGTTTTTGTAACTGCAAGCGTTTATAAAAAATTGTTGCGAAATTATATGCCTTCGCAGAGGCAAATGGGGGAAAAAGCATAGCCGTCGCCCTGCCGTTTGAGTGTACCGATGGCGGGAAATGGAACGTGCATGCCGCCTGCCGTAATCCGGTTGCCGACAATATATTCGAGCAGTTTTTTGCGCGAGGCGATGGCTTTTTCGGTGTCGGTGTCGAACGACAAAGCAACTTCGGGGCAAGGCATTTGTATGGGCAAGGCGTGTGTCAGGTCGCCCCAGATCAGCCATTTTTCACCTGCCGACTGTAGTTGGTAGGCGGTGTGTCCGGGCGTATGTCCGTAAGCGGCAACAGCGCTGATGCCTTTGACAATTTCGGGCGTGTGGGCGACATTTTCGATTTCGGCAGGTACGAACAGATGTAATTTTTCTTTATAGATCTCAAAAATTTTGCGTTGCGAAGCGCCTCTGTCGCCATTGTTGTTCCAAAAATCATATTCGGCTTGCGCGATATACAGCTCGGCATTGGGGAAAGCTGTTTTGCCGTCGCGTAACAAACCACCGATATGATCGCCGTGCATGTGCGTCAGCAGGATGACGTCGATTTGCGAGGCTTCGAGAGCAAGCGATTGGAGGTTAGCAAACAGATTTTTCCCGTGTCCGGCGTCAATCAAAATGTTCTGTTCGGGGGTGCGAACAAGGAACACCTGCGTTTGTAACGAAAACGCGCCGTCGGGCAGATATTTTTGCAGTTGTTCGGGTGTAGCGCCTTTCAGCAAACCCGCATTGCCCTGCCCGCCACCTTCCGACAGCACACTGACGGTACAGTCGCCTGCCCGAAATGAAATCACCGTCTGCTCGTTTTGAGCCGAAACCAACGGCATCAGAGCCGTCATCAAAATCAATACAATAATACGCATATTACTTTCATTTTTAAGTTTATAGGGTGCAAAGATACGAATTTTTTGTCTGAACTGTGATTATTATATGATTAATATGATTTTTTTAGTTTTAAGACAACTGCATCAGAAAAAAAACCTTAAAAAATTTGGAGATAAAAAAATAATCACTACCTTTGCAGTGCGCTGTAACACACAGTAAGATGAAGCATGAGGTTCAAACATTATAATCAATTATAATCACAATGAAAACTTTCCGGATTTTATTAGCTGTTGTCTGCCTTTTGGCAAGTATGACAACAATGTCCCAGATTACGGTTGGGACAAGGCAGGAAGCGCATAGAGGCGCTCTTTTGCATCTTCGTACAACGACACAAGACGTACCGAGAGAAACTTATGACACGCTTGGGTTGAAACTTACGGTGGTCGATTTGCCCGACACTTCAAAACTGTATCTGGGCGATGCATTGACTTACGGATTAGACGTTGATAAAACGGCAACGGGGATGGTGGTGTATAACCGGACAAATGATCCTTGCAGCGCTTTGGTACCGTGTTTGTATGTCTGGGATGGCGCAACTTGGCATCCGGCGGGCTGTCCGGTGCCGGAATGTGCAACGCCCTTGTCTGCCACTTACCAGATCGACGGCTGCGTCGCGCTGATGTACACCTATCAAACGCAAAAACTGTGGGTGTCGCCGACAACGTCAGTCGATTATGGCAAACAAAAACAATATAAATGGCGAGAACGTGTTCGCATCAATAACGGCGCTTGGGGTGCATGGACAACGTTATCTACGACTGACAGCGTGCATGTGATCCCTCCTTTCCGTTTCAATTCTCCGACCTATTCCACTTCCGACCTGATTGAAGCACAATATGAATGTGAAGTCAAAAACGCGGCATCGCCGGCGATAACGGCAACGCTATATGGCGGAACTGCCACAATCACCTTTGTTCATTTGGGAACAAGCGCCGAAATTCACGCCAAAGCTGCTGCCAATGCCGGCTTGATCCCCGTGAAACTGAAAACCGGATCAGGTGCAAGCGACACGCTGATCATCGCCCACGCCAACCTTGGCGCCGAACTTGATTCGATCAACGACGGCATCACCAACGACGCCTGCGATTTCGGCGACCTCTATCAGTGGGGACGGCAAAAGGATGGGCATCAGCGGGTTACTTGGCGAAAAAATTCGGTAAATGAAATCGATATCTATAATCCGCCATCTCCGTTGTCGTCCGCGCTTTATAACCAAGGAACACCTTTGATTGCAGGCGACTATGGAGTAGATCATCAGGTATTAAATACCAGCGCGGCTTTTGGTAAATTTATTTACAGCAGCGCCGAAGTTAAATGGACTTTGACGGCTGCTGATTCCGAAGATCTGTGGAGAGGCGATATTAAAACATCTTCCGATCCTTGTCCTGCAGGATGGAGAGTGATGAATAGGGATGAGATTACAAAACTGTATAATTCTGCCCCCGGTATTCAACTTCCTTGGGGGTCTGCATCCATCGATACAAATAACACTTGGAAACAGAGCGATGCCAATTCCTTTACAAAAAATTGGGGTGGAGGATATATAGTAAGAAATAATTCGGCTTCAGACCAATACGCCATCTTTGTTACGGCAGGTGTGCGCGACAGATCAACCGGACTTATCGGAACCGCATTTTCGGACGTGGAAGGACGACTTTGGACAAGTAGCGATGAAGAAGGAACAAGCAGTGCTGCGTCGAATAATCTTTATGCGCACAGTTTCGCTTTTAATAAAACATTCTTCCGGACAGACGATGTCAACAGCGGAGGCAGTCAGTTCAATAAAGTAGATGGTCGCGGTGTGCGTTGCGTCAAATTAGCCGAATCCGACCTCTGCTACGATTCCAACACCACCGGCACAGAGTTCTATGTAGCGTTCGGGAAAAATCATAACGCAGATAATGATCCAACGACGCCGAATAGTGGGCTGTTCGGAGATCCGTATCTTGCAGTCGATGTGTCGGCAAAAGTTAATACTAACGTTACTTTCACTTTTACCTACGACGATTCGACTGTAGTTCAGACGGTTAATGCCGGAAGCGTGTATC
>JAISUM010000007.1 GCA_031272095.1 Candidatus Symbiothrix sp.
CGACGGAGGCGAAACAAAAACTCACGCGCATAAATCCCGAAACTATTGCACAGGCGTCGCGCATTCCGGGCGTTTCACCAAATGATATAAATGTACTGTTAGTATTATTGGGAAGATAAGCACTAATTAAAATTTCGCTATTTCATAAAAAAGCATTATCTTTGCCCCCTCAATATAAATTTTTTCAAAAACAATACGATGAAAAAAATACTTGTTACCGGTGGTGCGGGGTTTCTCGGCTCACACCTTTGCGAACGGCTGCTGAACGATGGCAACGAAGTGATTTGCGTGGATAATTTTTTTACGGGCGCGAAACGCAATATTGTTCACTTGTTGGACAATCCTTATTTCGAGTTTATTCGCCACGATGTTTGCTTTCCGCTGTATGTCGAAGTCGATGAAATCTACAATTTGGCTTGTCCTGCTTCTCCGGTGCATTATCAGCACGACCCGATTCAGACCACGAAGGTGTCGGTTTCCGGCGCTATCAATATGCTGGGTTTGGCAAAACGCATCAAGGCGAAGATTTTGCAGGCATCCACTTCCGAAGTCTATGGCGATCCTGCCATCCATCCGCAGGTCGAGAGTTACTGGGGCAATGTGAATCCGATAGGCATCCGTTCCTGCTACGACGAGGGCAAACGCTGCGCCGAAACGCTGTTTATGGATTATTACCGGCAAAACAAAGTGGATGTCCGTATCATCCGAATTTTTAACACTTACGGTCCGCGTATGCATCCGAACGATGGTCGTGTGGTGTCAAATTTTATAGTACAAGCGCTTAAAAATCAGGATATTACAATTTTCGGCGATGGCTCTCAAACCCGCTCTTTTCAGTATTGTGATGATCTGATTGAAGGAATGATAAAAATGATGAACAACGAGCAGGGCTTTATCGGACCGGTCAATCTCGGCAATCCGGGTGAATTTACGATGCTCGAACTCGCCGAAAAAGTGATTCAACTTACAAATTCCAAGTCAAAAATCACCTTTTTACCCCTGCCACAAGACGATCCGAAACAACGTAAACCCGATATTTCGCTTGCCAAAGAAAAACTCGACTGGCAACCGAAAATCGACTTGGAAACCGGACTGATCAAAACGATAGCCTATTTCAAATCTCTGCTGTAAACGCACTGACGGTTCAGAGATACATATTGACGATAGCTTCGTACAACTCCTGCTTGCCGGAAATCATTTCAGGCTCGCCTTGCGTTTTGGCATAAGCCACCAAATCTTCGAGCGACAGTTTGCCCTCGTCAAATGCTTTGCCTTTTCCGCTGTCGAAACCGGCATAACGCGCTTCCAGCATCGCCGGAATTTCGGACTTTTCGAGAATCGCCGCCGCACTTTCCAAAGCGCGGGCAAAAGCGTCCATACCCGCAATATGCGCAATAAAAATATCGTCTAAATCGGTGCTCGAACGGCGTGTCTTGGCGTCGAAATTGGTGCCGCCACCCTGTAATCCGCCGTTGCGGAGAATCACCAGCATCGCCTGAACAAGTTCGTAGCTGTCGATCGGAAACTGGTCGGTATCCCAGCCGTTTTGCGCATCGCCGCGATTGGCGTCGATCGAGCCTAACATTCCCGCATCGGCGGCGCATTGCAATTCGTGTTCAAAAGTATGTCCGGCAAGCGTCGCGTGATTGACTTCGATATTCAGCTTGAAATCTTTGTCCAAGTCGTTGGCGCGAAGAAAACCGATCACCGTTTCCGCATCCGCATCGTATTGATGTTTGGTCGGTTCCATCGGTTTCGGTTCAATCAGAAAATTGCCTTTGAAACCTTTTGCGCGGGCATAATCGCGGGCGGCTTTCAGCAGGTTTGCCAAATGGCGTTTCTCCTTTTGCATATCGGTATTCAACAGCGAATAATAGCCTTCGCGACCGCCCCAGAAAACATAATTCTCGCCGCCCAGTTCGATGGTGGCATCCAAGGCGTTTTTGATTTGAACGGCTGCCCGTGCCACTACATTAAAGTCGGGATTGGTTGCCGCACCGTTGGTGTAGCGTTTGTGTCCGAACACATTGGCTGTACCCCAGAGCAGTTTGATGCCTGTTTCCGCCTGTTTCTGTTTCGCATACGCAACGACGGCTTTCAGATTGGCTTCGTATTCGGCGATAGAATTGCCTTCGGCGACCAAGTCAATGTCGTGAAAACAATAGTATTCAATGCCGATTTTCTGCATCAACTCAAAGCCTGCGTCCAATTTTTGTTTGGCAATTTCGATCGGAGAGGCGCCTTTTGTCCACTCAAAAGATTTGGTGCCGGGACCGAAGGGGTCGCTGCCGTCAGCGCAAAGTGTGTGCCACCAAGCCATCGAAAACTTAAACCAATCTTTCATCGGTTTGCCGTAAACCGGTTTTTCGGCATCGTAATAACGAAATGCCAAAGGATTTTTGCTGTCTTTTCCTTCAAATTTGATTTTCCCGATGTTCGGAAAATACTCTTTTGTAATCATTGTAATATGATTTAAAATGTGTTATTGATTTGATATTCAAGATGCGTTTTCCACCGTTCATAAGCCTCTTGATACTGTGCTGCATATTCAAATTCGGGCTGGATGACGGCAATTTTTTCAAGATTTGCGAAAGCTTCTTGGTGATCTGCGTAAATACCGGCGCCTATTCCTGCGCCTTTGGCAGCGCCCGCCGCACCGTCTGTGTTGTACAATTCGATCGACGCGCCACTGACGCTCGCTAAGGTCTGTCGAAAAATCGGGCTCAAAAACATATTGGCATTGCCGGCGCGAATCACGCGGATGTTCATTCCCATATTGTGCATAATTTCCATCCCGTAGCGGAACGAGAACACAATGCCTTCCTGCGCGGCGCGAATCATATCCTGCTGCCGGTGAATATTGAAATTGACGCCGTGAATCGAACATCCGATTTCGCGGTTGCCCAGCATCCGTTCCGCGCCATTCCCAAACGGAAGAATGGAAATTCCTTTACTGCCGATGGGCGATTGTGCCGCCAAATTATTCATATCATTGTAACTCAACGATTTATCGACAATATTTTTCTTTATCCACGAATTTAAGATGCCTGTGCCGTTGATGCAGAGCAGCACGCCGAGCCGTGTTTCTCCCTCTCCTGTGGAGATGGACGGGGTGGGGTTATGATTGATATGCGCAAAGGTATTCACCCGAGACAAAGGATCGTAATTGACTTGTCCCAAAACGCCATAGACCACTCCCGAAGTGCCTGCCGTAGCAGCAATTTCACCCGGATGAAACACATTCAACGAAAGGGCATTATTGGGCTGGTCGCCTGCACGGTAACCAATCGGTGTGCCTGCCTGCAAGCCTAATTCTGTGGCTGCCCGGGCGGAAACTTTGCCTTGAATACCGAACGTCGGGCGAATTTCGGGAATAAAACTCCGCTCGAATCCGAAATAATTCATCACGTCGTCGGACAGACGGTTTTCTTTAAAATCCCAAAAAATGCCTTCGGACAGCCCTTCAACCGTCGTACTGATCTCGTCCGTCAGGCGCATCGCGATATAGTCGCCCGGCAGCATCAGCTTGTCGATTTTTTCGTAAATATGCGGCTCATTGTCTTTTATCCAGGCTAATTTTGAGGCGGTGAAATTCCCCGGTGAATTGAGCAAATGCGACAGACACCGCTCTCGACCGATGTTTTCAAAGGCTTTTTCTCCGTAAGCGACGGCGCGACTGTCGCACCAGATAATCGCCGGACGAAGCACATTTTGATGCTTATCGGTCAGCACCAAACCGTGCATCTGCCACGAAATGCCGATGGCTTTGATGTCTTCTTTTGCAACTTTCGCCTGTCGAAGCACAGATTCGTTGGCAAGTTTCAGGTTTGCCCACCACGATTCAGGCTCCTGCTCCGCCCAGCCTGCTTGTTGAGCAATGATAGGCATTTCTTCTTTTGGGAAAAAATCGGAGGCGATGATTTTTCCGGATACCGCTTCGACCAAGCATGCTTTGACGGAAGAACTCCCGATGTCGTATCCTAATAAATACATGATGATTTGTATTTTAAAGTTTTGGCAAAGATACGCATTTCTTCGTATAAAAACAAAAAACCGTTTTGTTTGTTTTTAAATTAAATTTATTTATCCTGATAATGTCCAGAATATTGATAAAACACAATGATTTCCTTTTCTTCCGGCATATCGTAATTCATACCCGGCTCTATTCCGTAAACAATACGATCTTTTGGTGTCAATTCACTGGACCACAACTCAACGCGCCCATGTTTTAATTCTTCCGGACATCCGACAGTGTTTTTATTTCTCGGCGCTGACAATATATCAGCAACGAAATATTCTAATTTTTTTTGAGTTACTTTCGGATAGGATTTCAAAATTATTTTTTTATCTCTCTTTGCTTCTTTGGTTTCAAAAATCTTATACATCCCAGAAATTATTTAAATCAACTTCTGTTATTTCTCCGTTTTTTGCCTGTGCAAAACTTCGTTTCATTTTTGATGTCCATTTGATTGGTTTTTCCGTACTGATGCCGCGTTCCTGCAAAAACGGGATGATCTCCGGATGTTTCCGGACGTTGATTTTTGCGTAGGTCAGCTTTCCCGCGCTGGATCGTTCTACTGTGATGCCTGCTACTTGTGCCATATTTATTCGTGTGTTAGATATAAAACATGCTACAAAGGTAAGCAAAATTTTTGACTGCAAAAAATATTGCACCTCTTTCATCGTGGCTATATCAAAAAATGATGGCGCTCGAAACAGGCGGCATTATATCATTGTTTAATATTATTTAACATCCTGCCTTCTTTTATTTGCACGATAAGTCGTACTTTTGTCGCAATATTAATATGAGATGATATTTGTGCAATGAAAAAAAACATGATGATGTGCATTGTATTTTTATTGTTGGCTACGGCATTGGACGCATCACCCATCAAAGTGGCTTTGAGATACGACGATCCCCGTTTGCAAAGCAATGCTTTCAACGATTCTCTGTTTACCATGTTACAGCGGAATCAAATTCCTTTTACGGTGGCGGTCATTCCTTGTACCACCGACGAACGGTTTGTTTGCGATACGGCATGGCAATTTTTCTCGACGCTGAAACAAGCGCTCGCCGACCGCTCTATTGAGGTTGCTCTGCACGGGTTTAAGCATGTGCTGTGGAATACCGACAGCCACCACTACGGCGAATTTAACGGCGTGGATTATCAGGAACAATACCGGCGTATCGCCAAAGGCAAACAGCTCTTGGATTCGGTTTTGGATTACGATATTGTTACTTTCGTGCCACCCTGGAATGCCTACGACGACAATACGTTGAAAGTCTTGGAAAACTGTCATTTCAAAGCAATTTCGGCAGCGGTCGATCAAAGCGACTGTTTGAGCAGCAACCGGATCAATTATTATCCCTGCACCGTTGCCAAACCGACAAAATTATTGGCTGCCATCGAAAACAACCGCCACCGCAAAGGGCTGATTGTGCTGAATTTTCACAGATACAATTTTGACGACCAATTCACGCTCGCCGATTTTGAACGCCTTTTGTTAGACCTTAGGGCAAACTATCCGTTGGAATTTGTAACTTTCGCCGGTTTGATGGCGCAAAACGATCTGTCGGACAAAGCCCGCCTCACAGCCAACCGGATGGACAATTTCCTGTCGAAAAAGATGCAACTCGGCAAAATGCTCTACCCGACGACGTATTGCCGACTTATCCGTGTCTTGAATGGCGTGCTGTGTTGCTTTTTCCCCGTCCTCATTCTGTTCTTGTTTTTATTTATGATGCGCCGAAAGCAAGCAAAAAAATCGTATTTGCAGGAAAGGGGCTGTCTTTACTGATAGCATCACTCGGAGTGATACTATCAGTTAGCACTCACCACTCATCATTATTTCAAAATTATTTACTACCTTTGCACTTTGTATTATTTGCAAATGAGGATTTTAGATAATTGATTTATGAAAAAATATGCCGCGAACTTTCCCGTTGACATCGTTTACCTTTGGGTGAACGGTAGCGACCCCGAATGGCTTGCAAAGAAAAATGCCTTTTTGGGCAAAACAGCTTTTCGCAAAGATGTGAACTGCAAAGGACGTTTTGCAGATAACGACGAGCTGAAATTTTCGTTGCGCTCGCTCGAAAAATATGCCCCGTGGATACGCAAAATTTTTATCGTTACCGACAATCAAGTTCCTGATTGGTTGGATATTACAAATCAGAAAATTCAAATGGTAGATCATACTGAAATTTTGCCGAAAGAAGCGCAACCCTGTTACAATTCGGTCATTATTGAACATTTTTTGTATAAAATTCCCGACCTTTCGGAACATTTTCTGTATGCCAACGACGATATGTTTTTCAATGCCGCCGTTGCGCCCGAAGATTTCTTTGCCGCCGATGGTTATCCGATTGTCCGCCTGCGTCCCTACCCTTTTGCGCGACTTCGGTATTTTGCAAAAAAAATAGTCGGCAAAAAATTATCTACTTACCGAAAAACCATCTTGATTTCCGGCGATTTGGTGAAAAAGAAATTCGGCAAACGCTACTGGGGGATGCCGCATCATAACATTGACGCCTATTGCAAGAACGATTATCGCGATGTGGTAGAAACGGTTTTTGCCGACGAAATCGGGGCGACCATTACCCATCATACCCGAAGCCGTAACGACATTATGCGCGTGATTTTTTTGTACTACGCGTTGGCAGTCGGACACGGGCATCTGCGTCCGATTAAACGGAGAGAATCGTGCGTGGTGAGAATACAGCGGCGCAACTATCAGCACTATTTCGACAAATATCATCCCAAGCTTGTTTGTATGGAAGACAGCGAAAGGGCAAGCGACAATGACCGGGAGCGCACTAAACTGTTTCTTCAAAATCTTTTCCCTGTCCCGTCAGCGTTTGAAAAACCTGCAACGATACGGTTGGCATAATCATTTTTACTATCTGTAGCTGTCGATTTTAAGGAATATCCCTCCTACCAGCAAGGCGCAAGCACTCATTACAACCGCCGTCGAAACAAGAATATCGCCAATACCTGCAAGCGGCATCACCGCGCCGCCGACAAGAAAAGTCGTCGCGCCAAGAACTGCCGAAGCCGTAC
>JAISUM010000011.1 GCA_031272095.1 Candidatus Symbiothrix sp.
GAGGGTTGTTTTTCTTCGCCCTCGTATTGCCAGCAGGATGCGTAGGAATAGTTTTCGTCGTCGCGGAGGGCTTCGCCTTCGGGCGTTTGATATTCTTCGCGGAAGTGTCCGCCGCACGATTCGTTGCGGTTGAGTCCGTCGAGCGCCATCAACTGACCGATTTCTATGAAGTCGGCGACGCGGAGGGCTTTTTCGAGTTCGACATTGAGCGTGGCGGGGTCGCCCGGGATGCGGACGTTCGACCAAAATTCCTTTTTGATTTCTTTCAGTTTGACGAGCGCCGTTTCGAGCGATTCTTTTGTACGTCCCATTCCGACGTATTCCCACATAATGTGTCCGAGTTCTTTGTGAATCGAATCGACCGAGCGTTTGCCTTTGATGCTCATCAAAGTGGCAATTTTGTCTTCAACAGCTTTTTCTGTCGCTGCAAATTCGGGCAAATCCACACTGAAACGAGGCACCCTGATCTGGTCGGACAGGTAGTTCTGAATCGTATAGGGCAACACAAAATAGCCGTCTGCCAAGCCCTGCATCAGCGCCGATGCGCCGAGTCGATTTGCGCCGTGATCCGAAAAATTGGCTTCTCCGATAGCGAACAGACCGGGAATAGTGGTCATCAGTTCGTAATCGACCCAGATGCCGCCCATCGTGTAGTGAATAGCAGGGTAGATCATCATCGGCGTTTCGTAGGGATTTTGAGCGGTGATCTTTTCGTACATTTGAAACAGATTACCATAGCGTGCGCGTACCACATCTTCGCCCAAACGATTGATAGCTTCCGAAAAGTCTAAATAGACTGCCAATCCGGTATTATTGACGCCAAAACCTGCATCACAACGTTCTTTGGCGGCGCGGGATGCCACGTCGCGGGGAACGAGGTTTCCGAAAGCCGGATAGCGACGTTCCAAATAATAATCGCGGTCTTCTTCCGCAATTTGCGTCGGTTTCAGTTTCCCTTCGCGGATCGCCTGTGCATCTTCAATTTTTTTTGGTACCCAGATGCGACCGTCATTGCGGAGCGATTCGGACATCAAGGTCAATTTCGATTGAAATTCGCCGTGAACGGGGATACATGTCGGGTGAATCTGCGCAAATGCGGGATTGGCAAACAACGCCCCTTTGCGATAGCATTGCATCGCAGCCGAGCCGTTGGAGTTCATCGCATTGGTGGAGAGAAAAAAGGTGTTGCCATAGCCGCCGGTAGCGATCACTACGGCGTGAGCGGCAAAGCGTTCTATTTTTCCGGTGATCAGGTTGCGGGCGATGATGCCGCGTGCACGTTCAACTCCGTTTTCGTCTTTGATCAACACCAAATCCAACATTTCGTGACGGGTGTACATCTTGACCGATCCTTTGTGAATTTGGCGGCTCAACGCAGAATAGGCACCGAGCAACAACTGCTGACCGGTCTGCCCTTTGGCATAAAAAGTACGCGAGACCTGCGCGCCGCCGAATGAGCGGTTGTCGAGCAAGCCGCCATATTCGCGGGCGAAAGGAACGCCCTGCGCAACACATTGGTCAATGATGTTGTTGGAAACTTCCGCCAAACGATAGACATTGGCTTCGCGGGCACGATAGTCGCCACCCTTGATGGTATCGTAGAACAGGCGATAGACCGAGTCGCCGTCGTTTTGATAGTTTTTTGCTGCATTGATACCGCCCTGTGCGGCAATCGAGTGAGCGCGGCGCGGCGAGTCCTGAATACAGAAGTTCAGAACGTTGAAACCGAGTTCGCCGAGCGAAGCGGCTGCCGATGCGCCTGCAAGTCCGGTGCCGACGACGATGATGTCCAAGCGGCGTTTGTTTGCCGGATTGACCAATTTTTGGTGGTCTTTATAGTTTGTCCACTTATCGGCGAGTGCGCCTTGTGGGATTTTTGCATTGAGTGTCATAATATTCATCGTTTAAAAAATCAAAGCGTAAATAGAAAAATAGATCGGCACTACCGCAAACATCAGCATGATAAGCGTTGCCACAATTGTCGAGATACATTTCAGGCGCGGGAACCATGTTGCTCCGTTCAGACCGATGGTTTGGAAAGCGCTCCAAACGCCATGCGTCAAGTGAAACCAGATTGCCGCAAGCCAAATCAGATAAACGAGGGTGTAAACCGGATAATTGCTAAACAATCCGATTACCAACTGCGAACCTTGTTCGGGTTCGTGTCCGAGCAGTTCGACCAACTGCATTTTGTACCAGAAGTTCAACAAGTGAACTGCCAAACCGAGCAAAACGATCAAGCCCAAGACATACATGTTTTTGGCTGCCCATTCGGTTTCGGTTTTGTTGGCGGAACCATACTTGTCCGTTCCTCTCGCTTTTTGATTTTGCAGGGTGAGCAGGGTGGCGCAGGCGATGTGAACCACCAATCCGCCTGCCAAGATCGCCGTACCAACGATGGCATACCAGTTAGCGCCCAAAAATTCACAGATCCCGTCGTAAGCTTCGGCAGAAAAAACCAAAACCATGTTCATGGATGCGTGAAACAGCAAAAACAGAATCAGGAAAACGCCCGATAGACTCATGACGAGTTTCCTGCCAATAGATGAATTAATTAACCAATACATAGAATAGCTGTTTTTTATTTATTAATTTGATGTATATTCCAAAAGAAAGTGCAAAGGTAATTTAAATATTGTAATCTGCCAAATAGATTTGCTTTGTAATGAAAATTTTTTGCTAATTTTGCAGCCGAATTAAATACATTAATAAACAATTTCAGCCCTGTCCACATCACGGTTAAGTGGAATTTCGATGAGAAAAAATTTATCTTCTTTTGCTCTTTTGTGTTTGTCGTGCATCGTTTATTGTGCGTATGCATACGATTTTTCTGCCGTGAATGCAGATAACACAGTGATTTATTACAACTATATGCCGGACAGTCTCAGCGTGAAAGTTACTTGCCACAACGACTCCGAAATTCAATATTCGGGGGCGGTGGTCATTCCCGACACGGTGGTTTTTCAGGATGTTTCCTATCCTGTGGTGGAAATTGATTCTTCTGCTTTCGCCGGCGACTTCGGCTTAACATCGGTCGTGATGCCCAACAGCATTACTGCCATCGGCAATTATGCCTTTTCCAGTTGCCGAAACATGGCGAGCATCACTTTATCGGACAATTTGACACGGATCGGCACCAATGCATTTTTTTATTGCCAAAGAATCACGAGCCTCGTCCTGCCGGAAAGTTTAACGGAACTGGGCACAAGCGCTTTTGGTTATTGTGAAACATTGAAAAATATCACCCTGCCCAGCCAAATGGCAAGCATCCCCTACGAAGCTTTCAGAAATTCCGGTTTGACCAATATTACATTAGACAATATCAGCGTGATCGGCGAGAGAGCCTTCCTTTCCTGCGGCTCATTGGAAAAAATAAGGCTCGGCAATCAGGTAGATTCGATCAAGGATTATGCTTTCGGGCTATGCCTCGCGCTGAAAGAAATTCATATTGATATGGCGACACCGCCCGCCATCACCAATGAGACTTTTTACAATATTAATAAGTCGGCATGCGTGGTTTATGTTCCGCAGGGCGCCGTCGATACTTATAAAACCACCAGCCTTTGGACAGATTTCCCCAATATTGTAGAGGAAGGCTCCGACGGCATCCGCAGCATTTCTGCCGACCATACGCAAATCGTTCCGGTCAGCGGCGGCATCCGAATCGACAGTAAAACAGCAGCGAAAATTACCGTCTTCGATATCGGCGGCAGGCAAATCTATCGTTCCGTCAGCGACGGCAAACAAATCGTTCCGTTGCAGCAAGGCGTTTACCTCGTACAAGTACAGAACAATGAAGGCGTCGGGCTGCAAAAAATCATTGTATATTAAAATGGAAGGCGATTACAGAAACAATAATTAATTGTAATAATAATTAAATTATAACAATATACTTGCAGGTATAAAATATTTTTTGTAATTTCGCCGACTTTTTTCAAGATAATAGTTTTAGCAATATGAGACAACTCAAAATCAGTCAATCACTTACGCCACGCGAGAGCGGATCGCTGAATGCGTGGTTGAAACAAATAGGACGCTATCCACTCGTTTCTCCCAACGAAGAAGTAGAACTGTCGGAAGCCATTAAGCGGGGCGACCAACGAGCGTTGGACACTCTGGTGAATGCCAATTTGCGCTTTGTGGTCTCCGTTGCAAAACAGTATGCGACGCAGGGAATCGCTCTCGAAGACTTGGTGCAATGGGGCAATATCGGTTTGATCAAAGCCGCCAAAATGTTTGACGCCACGCGCGGTTTCAAATTTATTTCGTATGCCGTATGGTGGATTCGTCAATCTATCTTACAATCTATCGCCGAGCAGTCGCGCATCGTGCGTTTGCCGCTGAACCGAGTGAACGATGCCAGCAAAAGTGCAAAAATCAAAGCGCGTTTTGAACAGGAAAACGAGCGGACGCCGACCGTCGAAGAGCTTGCCGACATAACCGATATTCCGGCGGACAGACTGTCGGAAGTATTGCTTTTTTCCGGCAAACATACTTCGATTGACGCACCGTTTGTCGAAGGTGAAGACGGCAGTTTGATCGACGTGTTGATCAACGACGACGCTCCCGCCGCCGACAGAGATTTGATGCAGGAATCACTCAAAAAAGACATCAATCGCGTCCTTTCATTGCTTTCCGACAGAGAACGCAAGATTGTCATGCTGTGTTTCGGCTTGGCTGGCAACGAAATGAACCTCGAAGAAATCGGCTACAAAGAAGGTCTGACCCGTGAGCGTGTCCGTCAGATCAAAGACAAAGCCATCCGACGCTTGAAATTAGAGCCGGAAACACAGCTGTTAAAACAATACTGCTAAACAACTTGCAATTCAGGGGTTACAATATCCCCAGCCAGCGTTTGGTTTCTTCCACCGTAACGTTGCGTTTGGTTGCATAATCCGCCAACTGGTCGGGGGCAATTTTTCCGATATAAAAATAAACCGATTCCGGATGCGCAATGTAAAGTCCTGATACGGAAGCCGTTGGATTCATTGCGCCATTGGGTGTCAGCCGGACGCCGATACGTTCCATTTGCAACAGCCGGTCGATCACAAAATTAAGCGACACGTCCGGAAGCGACGGATAGCCGGCTGCCGGACGGATTCCTTTGTAAGCATCTTTCATCAGCTCGGCGGGCGACAAATTTTCTTCCGGCGCATACGCCCAATATTTTTTGCGGACTTGCTCGTGCAAATATTCAGCCGCCGCTTCCGCCAAACGGTCTTCCAAAGTCTGTTCGAGAATGGCTTGATAAGTATCGTCGGAATGAGCGCACGTGCAAGCTGCCGAGCAAGCCGGATGTCCCGCCGTAACCGTAAACACGCCAATATAATCGCCTTCCGGACGGATGAAGTCGGTCAGCGCTTTGTAGTGATCGTCTTCGCGTTTTTCCTGCTGACGCAAAACCGGAACGCTGTGTTTGCCGTCGATGATCAGACTTTCATTTTCGACTTTGACCGGATAGAAACCGACAATCGCCCGAATGGTGTGATGGTCGTGTTTGCTCCAATCCTGTAAAACAGTTTTCGCATCGGCAAGCAATTTGACGGCTTCCTGCTCTTTCGGATCATCGCTTTGCGCATTGGTCGATTTGGCATAACGCACCGGCAATTTCCACGCCGCCAAGAATGCCGCCCAGTTGATATAAGGCGCCACCGTTGCAACGGGAATCGGATCGATGACAAGGCTACCTTCCACTGCCGGTTTGGGATTTCTATAGTTTGTATGATCGACCGAAAAAGGATGTTGCCGCGCGTATGCTAACGAAACCCATTCTTTTTCGGGGCGATGTTCTTCGCGCAAACGGCTGTATCGGGCTTTTATGTCGCGAATATATTCCTCTTTGGTCTTCGGATTCAGCATTTGACCGGAGGCAGGTACGGCTTGGGATGCATCGCTGACCTGCACTACCAAATTGTGATACAGCGGATCAATCTTCAATGCCGTATGCAGCGGCGAAGTTGTCGCACCGCCAATCAGCAGCGGAATATTCAAACCGGCTTTTTCCATTTCGGCAGCGACCACCGCCATTTCCTGCAAACTGGGCGTGATCAAGCCGCTCAACGCGACAATATCGACATTCAGCTCTTTGGCTTTTGCCACAATCAGTTCGGGAGGCACCATCACCCCCAAGTCGATCACTTCATAATTATTACATGACAAAATTACGCTTGCGATATTTTTCCCGATGTCATGGACATCCCCTTTGACGGTAGCTATCAGAATTTTACCGGCTTTGGATGCGCTTTCTTGGCGGTCGGCTTCGATGAAGGGCTGCAAAATGGAGACCGCTTTTTTCATTGTGCGGGCGGTTTTCACCACCTGCGGCAAAAACATTTTCCCTGCGCCGAACAAAGCGCCGACTTCGTTCATGCCTTCCATCAGCGGTTGGTCGATAATCTCTACCGGCTTGGCATACAGTTTCAGCGCTTCGTGCAGGTCTTCTTCCAAATGTTCGTCAATGCCTTTCAATAAAGCATATTTCAAACGGTCGGCGACGGGCGATTGTCGCCACGCGGCTTCCGATTTGGCTTTTCCTGTGTCTGTCTCTTGCGCATTGGAGGAAAGCGTCTGTGCCAAAGTCATCAATTTTTCGACGGCATTGGCATGACGGTTAAAAATCACATCTTCAACCGTGTTTCGTATGTCATCGGGAATAGCTTCGTAAGCCAAATTTGCCGACGGATTGACGATCCCCATATCCAGTCCCTTCCGAATGGCATGATAGAGGAAGACCGAATGCATGGCTTCGCGCAGGTAATTATTGCCGCGAAAAGCGAAAGACAAATTGCTGACGCCGCCGCTGATTTTGGCGCCCGGAAGGTGTTGTTTGATCCATTCTACGGCGCGGATAAAATCAACGGCATAAGTATTGTGTTCTTCGATGCCGGTAGCTATGGCAAGCACATTGGGATCGAAAATAATATTATAAGGTTCAAAACCTGCCTTTTCGGTCAGCAGACGATACATCCTTTCGCAGACGGCTATTTTCCGCTCGAAAGTATCTGCCTGTCCTTGTTCGTCGAAAGCCATTGCAATGACCGCCGCACCATAAGCCCTGACTTTCCGCGCTTTGTCTAAAAAGTCGGCTTCTCCGTTTTTCAGACTGATAGAATTAACGATGGATTTGCCTTGCAAGCATTTCAGACCGGCTTCAAGAATATGCCAATCCGAGCTGTCGAGCATCACCGGCACGGCGGCAATTTCCGGTTCGGAAGCCATCAGATTGAGAAAATTCGTCATTTCCTGCACGCCATCCAAAAGTCCGTCATCGACATTGACGTCTAATATTTGTGCGCCTTCGTCGATCTGTTTGCGGGCGATAGTCAGCGCTTCGTCATAATTTTTTTCTTTGATCAAACGCAGAAATTTACGCGAGCCTGCCACATTACAGCGCTCGCCGATCACAAGAAAAGGCGCCGGTTGCATTGTAAAGGGCGTCAGCGCTTCCAAACCCGACAATGCCAAATCGGTATAGCCGGAAGCCGGAACTCTAATTTTTGCCGTTTTTGCTCTTTGAGCGATAGCGGCAATATGCGCCGGTGTGGTTCCGCAGCAGCCGCCGATGATATTGACTAAACCTTCGTCGAGATATTCCTGCACCTGTTGTGCCATCGTTTCGGGCGTTTCGTCATACTGTCCCAGACTGTTGGGCAATCCGGCATTGGGATAGGCGCTGATATAGCAAGGCGCCATACGCCCCAATTCTTTCAAAAACGGTTTCATATCTTTTGCGCCGAACGAACAGTTCAATCCGATGCTCAACAGAGGAACGTGCGCAATCGACGTCAGTGCCGCCTCCAAAGTTTGCCCCGACAGGATGCGTCCGCTTTTCCCAGCCAAAGTATAAGAAACCATGATGGGCAAGGTTTTATTCGGGGCAGCCATCGCTTCTTGGGCAGCCATCAGTGCCGCCTTGACGTTCAGCGTATCGACCGCTGTTTCTATCAAAAGAAGATCGACGCCGCCTTCGATCAACGCCGCAATTTGTTCGTAATAGGCAGCATGCAAGTCATCAAAAGTAACGTTTCGCGCCGCCGGATTGGAAATGTCTGCCGACAGTGAAGCTGTTTTTGTCGTCGGACCTACCGAGCCGGCAACAAAACGGGGATGGTCGGGATGCGCCGTCATATATTCATCCACGACCAAGCGGGCATTGCGGACAGCTGCTAAATTGAGTTCGCGCACATAATTGCTCATCCCATATTCCGCCATCGAAATAGCGTTACAACTAAATGAATTGGTTTCGATAATATGGGCGCCTGCCTCTAAATATTGCTTGTGCAGCGATTGTATAATATCGGGGCGGGTGATACCCAGCATATCGTTATTGCCTTTCAACTGTCCGGGCAGGTGTGCAAACTGTGTGCCGCGATAGTCGTTTTCTGTTAGATTATACCGCTGTATCATTGTCCCCATTCCGCCGTCGAGAATGAGAATTTGTTCTTTTAAAAGTTGCTGTATCATGAATTTTGTCGATTAAAATTTCAGGGATGCAAAGATACAACTTTTTTTTGTCTGAACGTTGATTTTCATAAGATTATTTTGATTGCGATGATTGTTGCGATTGTAACTGATAGCATCACTCGCAGTGATGCTATCAGTGATCGCTACCCACTATTTTAGATATAATAATCGCTGGCGTCCATGATGCCGGCTCGCAAGGCATATTTGGTGGCTTCGTGCAAGTTATTGACTGCCAATTTGCGGAAGATATTTTTTTTGTGGGTAAAAACGGTGTGGACGCTCAAGAAACGCTCGGCAGCAATCTCTTTGGCGCTTTTGCCCATCGCGATCAGTCGCAGAATTTCGCGCTCGGTAGCCGTCAGTTTATCGTCTTCGGTCAGTGTTACCGGTTTGGTTTCCAAGTGATTGGTCAATCGCTGAATGACATAGCGCTCGCCGATGCTGATCGCTTCCAAAGCATCTTCTACTTCGCTTTTTGAAGAGTCTTTCAGCAAGATACTGAACGATTTGCTGCTGTGGCAGACATATTTGACAAAGGCGTCGGTCAGCGATTCGGAGACCAACAAAAAGTGTGATTTCGGAAAACGGTTTTGCAAAATCAGGAGTTCTTCGACGCGGGTGAAGTCGAACAGCGCATAATCCAACACGACCAAAGCTGTCGATGAACGGAAGAGCGCGGCAATCAATGCACGTTTGTTTTTTGCCTCTTCTACCGGCAATTTTCCCCAGTAGCCTTGCAAAATATACATCATACCTGCTGCTGTAATATCTTGATTATCAGCCATAATTACCGATGGATGGTTTAATATTTCAGCCATTTGATTATTTCTTTTAACGACGGTTTTTTACCGTACATAAGTATTCCTGTTCGATAAATTTTTGCTGCTGCGCCGATCATCAACCCATCGGCGGCATAGAGCAAAACGAGAGAGAGTATCCATTGCCATGCGGGTAAGCCGTAAGCAATGCGTGTCATCATCACTATCGGCGACGTGAAGGGAATCAGCGACGCCCACAACGCCAAAGTGCCGTCGGGATGCTGTGCGCTGTACATTCCGACATAAAAAGCAAAAAGTATGATCAGCGTAACAGGCATCAAAAATTGTTGCGTATCTTCGTGACTGTTGGTAACGGCGCCTATCGAGGCAAACAGCGAGGCATACAGGAGATAGCCGCCGATGAAAAAGGCGACAAAAAACAGCAAAATTTCTCCTATATTGCTGATAGCCAACATTAGAGCTAATATAAATTGCCAGCTTTCGCTACTTGACAGCAGCAGAAATCCCAGCGTGAAAAAGGCGCCCCAAACGACGAACTGTGTCAGTCCAACCAAGCTGATGCCGATGATTTTCCCCAAGAGCAAATCGAAAGGTCGCACGGATGAAATCATCACTTCGATGATGCGATTAGTTTTTTCTTCCATCACGCCCTGCATCACCATTGCGCCGTAAACCATAATAAAAATATAGATCAGGAAAGTGAAAATCATCCCCAAAGCCGTATCGACGTCGGCTTGCAGGCTCGGAAGATCTGCTGTCATCGTGGCGACAGGAAGGCTGGTGGCATCGGTGGGCGACATCATCATGCTTCCCCAGACGATCGCCAAAAACAGCACCGGCATCAGTAAAGTGATGACGACAAACGAGGGCTTGCGAATGCGCGTCGTATATTCTCTATGGATAACGATTCCTGTTTTGTTCATCGTATCTGCTTATTAGTCAGTTGTATGAAAATATCGTTCATCGAAGGAATTTCTTCTTCAAACGCCGTGATATCGTTCTCGCGGATCAGTTCGGAAAGAAAATCTCTGCCGGAAACAGCGGCATTCTTGGCAACGAGAAACAGTTGTTGCTCGGCGCGACTTTCTTCGCTGATAACAGTGCCGATCCGGTCGGCGACTTGCAAATGGGTTTGCGGCGTTTTGATGCGATAGACATTGGTTTTGAACTTTTGCCGAATATCGTTCAATTCGCCCTGCAAGACCACCTGCGAATGATCGATCAGCGCAATTCCGTCGCACAGTTCTTCGACTGAAGCCATGTTGTGCGTCGAAAAAATGATCGTTTTTCCCTGCTGTTTGAGATCGAGAATTTCGTTTTTCAGCAGCTCGGCATTCAGGGGGTCGAATCCGCTGAACGGCTCGTCGAAGATCAGCAATTCCGGCTCATGCACCAGCGTGATGATGAACTGCACTTTTTGTTGCATCCCTTTCGAGAGTTCTTCCACGCGGCGATTCCACCAATCCGTCAGATCGAATTTGGCGAACCGGCGTTTCAGGCGTTTTTCGGCTTCGGCAGCGGTCAGTCCTTTCAGTCGCGCAATATAGACGGCTTGTTCGCCGGCTTTCATTTTGCGATAGAGTCCGCGTTCTTCCGGCAGGTAGCCGATACGGTAGATGTCGTCGGCTTGTGAAGGACGGTTGTTGAACAGCACTTCGCCCGCATCGGGAGCCGTGATGTGATTGATGATGCGCAACAAAGTCGTTTTGCCCGCACCATTAGGACCTAACAGTCCGAAAACCTGTCCTGCCGGCACGCGGATATTGACTTTATCCAATGCCAAATGTCCGGCATACTGTTTCACCACATCTTTCGTCTCTAATACGGTCATTTTGTTTTTTTCTTCTTCACAAATCCGTTGTACAACAGGTATAAAATGAACAAAACCGCCAAGCCGAAAATGATATACGACAATTCTTTGCTGTATGTCGAAATCAAACTTGCGCTACCGTGTGCGACATAGCCGATCACGGCGAGAATGATGTTCCAGACCAAGGCACCGATAGCAGTATAAATCATAAAATTACCGAGATGCATCCGCGCCAAACCCGCAGGCAGCGAAATCAGCTGTCGGATGACCGGCACAAACCGCCCGATGAGCGTCGAAATATTTCCATGTTTAGCAAAATATTCTTCGGCTCGCTGCACTTTTTCCGCATCAAGCAGGCACATACGCCCCAAACGGGTTTCGACAAAGCGGTAAATGATGGGACGTCCCAGCCAGAGCGCGATGAAATAGTTGAACAGCGCACCGATCAGGGCGCCCAAAGTGCCGAACAGAATCACTAACAGGATGTTCATATCCGAGCCTTGCTGACTTGCCTTGAACGCGGCGGGCGGGATCACCACTTCCGACGGAAACGGAATAAACGAACTCTCGACCGCCATCAACAGCGTAACTGTGCCGTAATTCATATTATCGACATACCACGCGACGACTTTTTCGACCGGTGAAAATGAGGTGTCGCCGACCGTCGTTGTATCGGCATTCTGCGCCCACAGACTGCCTGTAAAGCCCAAAATCATCAGAACAATCAAAACTTTTTTCATAATTTATAATTGAAACTTCATAATTTATTCCATCGTAAAATCCAACTGTTTCTTTTCCAAATTGGCACGGACAACGCGGATCCGCAAGGGGTCGCCCAGCGAAAAACGGCGTTTGGATCCATGCCCGATCAGGCTGTAAGTTTTTTCGTCGAACTCGTAATAATCGTCTGTCAAATCGCGCATCGGGATCATCCCTTCGCAATGATTTTCGTTGATTTCGACGTATAAGCCCCATTCGGTTACGCCCGAAATGACGCCGTCGAAGACCTGTCCGATTTTGTCCGACATAAATTCTACCTGTTTGTATTTGATCGAAGTACGCTCGGCTTGTGCTGCCAGCGCTTCCATTTCGGAACAGTGCTTGCAATCTTCTTCGAGTTTTTCTTCCGAAACGGAACGTCCGCCTGCCAAATAGCGTTCCAACAGACGATGCACCATCAAATCGGGATAGCGGCGGATGGGGGAGGTGAAATGCGTGTAATAGGGATAGCCCAATCCGTAATGTCCGATATTGATGGTCGTATAGACGGCTTTCGCCATAGACCGGATCGCCACGATTTCGATCAGATTCTGTTCTTTTTTGCCTTGCACCTCATTCAGTAAGTTGTTGATACTGCGCGAAATGTCGCGTGCTTCGCCCTTATCTTTCAGTTTGTATCCGAAACGCCGGATAAATTGTGCAAAAGTGGTTAGCTTATCGGGATTCGGCACGTCGTGAACGCGATAGACGAAAGTTTTGGCTTTCTTGCCTTTGGCGACTTTTCCGATAGCTTCGGCAACCGTTTTGTTGGCAAGCAGCATAAATTCTTCGATCAGCTGATTTGATTCTTTTGCCTCCTTGAAATAGACGCTCAAAGGTTTGCCGTTTTCGTCGATCTCAAATTTCACTTCGGCACGTTCAAAATTGATAGCGCCATTGGCATAACGTCGTGTGCGCAGGATTTGTGCCAAACGATGGAGTTCCAACACCATTTTGTCCGAGTCGTTTTCGGGGTGATTGCGTTCGATGATTGCCTGCGCTTCGTCGTAATCCATGCGTCGGTCGGAATGAATCACGGTGCGCACGATGCGGTAATTTTTCACGCGGGCGTCGTTGTCCAATTCAAAGACCGCCGAAAAGCACAATTTGTCTTCGTGCGGACGGAGCGAGCAAAGTTCGTTGCTCAATTTTTCGGGCAGCATCGGCACTACTCTGTCCACCAAATAGACCGATGTGGCGCGTTCCGATGCTTCTTTGTCGATGATGCTTCCGGGTTTGACATAGTGGCTGACGTCTGCGATATGCACGCCTATTTCCCAGTTACCGTTGGGCAGTTGTTTCAGCGAGAGGGCGTCGTCGTAGTCTTTGGCGTCTTTCGGGTCGATGGTGAAGGTCGGCGTCTGTCTGAAATCTTCCCGTTCCGCCACGTCTTCTTTGGTGATTTTTGACGGTATTTTGCGGGCGGCTTTTTCGACTGCATCGGGGTATTTGTAGGGCAAGCCAAATTCGACCAAAATAGCGTGCATTTCGGCTTGATTGTTGCCGACAGAGCCTAAAACATCTATCACTTCGCCGACCGGATTTTTAGCTTTTTCGGGCCACTCGGTGATTTTGACCACTGCTTTGTCGCCCGATTTTCCGTTTTTCAGTTTGTCTCTCGGAATAAAAATATCGTTAGAGAAGGTCTTGCTATCCACGATCAGATAGGCATAATATTGACTGACTTCCAGCACGCCGACGACGGTATCGGTAACCCTTTGCAGGATTTCGAGGACGACGGCTTCCGGATCGCGTCCTTTGCGCATTGCCAAAATCTGCACTTTCACGCGGTCTTTGTTCATCGCGTAGAGCGAATTGCGTTCCGCTACGAAAATCGGAGTGCCGCCACCGTCAGGGATAAACGAATTTTTTCCGTTGTGGCGCCGTTCAAAAGTGCCTTCCATCACGCTGCCAACGTTTTTCAGGCGGTATTTGCCGTGTCCGGCGTCCACCAAAAATTCTTCGAGATGCAGCAAGTCTAACACTTCGGCGACCATCAGTCGGTCGGCTTGCAGCGTCGCGCCAATGCCTGCACTCACCTGCTTGTAATTGACCGGCTCTATCGGATTTGCATTAAAGTAATCTACTATGCGTTGGATAATCACATTTTTTCTTAATTGTTGTTTGGGAACTTTATGTCCCTTAAATTTTCTTTTTTTTGCCATTGTTAAATCTTAAATTTTTAATTTGACCATAGTTATCTATTTTTCAAAATTGCCGGTTACGAAAAACACATCGTCCGAGAGCCGACTTTCGTTGTGATAGCGATCGGTGGCGGTCAGTGCATAAAAATAACCGCTTTCGGTATGCCGGTCTATCGGAATAAACGTCATTTTCCCCGGCACGCGGGCGATCACCAAATTTGCCGGATCGGAAATATCTACCGGCGACGATTCGGAACGATAGACATTGAAATGCACTTCTTTGTCTTGCTCTTGACGCGGCGGCGACCAGCTCAAACACAGAAATTCGCCCGACAGCATCGCATCTACTTTCGCGGGCGGAACGGGCGGAACGGAATCCAACCACGTCAGCGGGGGCAAAAGCGCCGGATGCGGATAATCGTCTGTGGCGAGCGACGACATAATCCCTTTGGTATTGTTCATCAGATAGCGCGTGCGAAACAAAGCATTGCCCGCGATGTGCCGGTCGCGCAGGTAGTTGATCTGCCGCGTAATTTCCTTTCTGTCCCAATTCAAATCTTTCTCGTCCAAACGATAGACTCCCAAACCCGAAATCAACAGCCGTCCGTGCGTCCGCTGCTGCCAATCGTCGGCAAACGGGAAAAACAGATCGGCATTGTGATACATCATCGGCACCACAAAATCGAGTTTTCCGGCTTGCAACCAGTTTTCCGGGTCTTGATGCACGCTCAAAGCCGTCCGATAGCGCGAAGGCGACACGCCGCTGACCGAATTGTCGTAAAAACCGAGTACCGAGCTGCTCACCTGCACCCAAGGTTTGCGATATTTGACCATATCATAGACTGCATAAACCAGTCGGTTGACATTGTCTGTACGCCACGCATTTTTATCCGAAAAATACTTTCCATAGCGCCGGAAGGTATCGTTGTCGGGAAAATCCGCCGGATTGTCGGGGTAGCGGATATAATCGAGATGCACGCCGTCGATGTCATATTTGGTCAGAATTTCTTCCACTATCGACAAGAGGTAAGTCTGTGCGTGCGGATTGCCCGGGTCTAAATAAAATTCGCCGTTGTAGCGTTTTGTCTTGTCCTTATTTTTTTTCAAAGCAGGCGAGAGGTTGTCTTCTCCCTTGATTTTCTCGGCGCCCATCGGGTAACACACCACCCACGCATGACATTCTATCCCGCGTTTATGACATTCGACGATTGCAAACGACAAGGGATCGTAGCGCGTACTCACTGCATTATTTCCCTGAATATAAGGACTTAACGGCTCTATCTTGGATTTGTAGATCACATTGCCCCGCAAACGGACTTGAATAAACACCGTATTGAAATGAGCGCGGCTCAAACGGTCGATAATATCAATCATCTCATCTTCCTGATCGCTGATATCGTCCGGCGTAACATAAGGCTTATCGGGCCAGTCCAAACCATAATTGGTGGTCAGCCAGACTGCACGCATCTCCGTCTTCGGCAAGCTCTGTGAATGAACAGCTAAACAGCTGAATATAAATAGAATAACAAATGATTTCTGTAACATTGCATATCATATATCGCGAAAACGCGCTCAAATTTACGAATTTTTCTTGGTTTTCGGAACAAAATTGCGGACTTATCGCAAATTTTATCTATTTTTGTATTATCATTTTCAAATATACATATCATGAATACAAAAACATTATTTTTTATCGGCTGCCTGTGCGCAGTTGTAGCAAACGCCTTCGCAACAGACGACAAGACGGCGTATGTGGATCCTTTTATCGGCACCGGCGATCACGGTCATGTCTTTTTGGGTGCTAATGTGCCTTTCGGTTTTGTGCAATTAGGACCGGTCAATCTCAGTAAAGGTTGGGATTGGTGTTCCGGCTATCATATTTCCGACTCAACGATCGTCGGTTTTGCACATACGCATTTGAGCGGAACGGGCATAGGCGATTTGGGCGATATTGCCCTGATGCCGGTGGTGGGCGACGTCAAAGCAGGACGCGACGAGATGTATTCGCTGTTCAGCCACGAGCGCGAAACAGCCAAAGCCGGATATTACGCCGTGCATCTCGACCGCTATAACACCGACGTCGAACTGACCGCTACTCTGCGTGTCGGTTTTCATAAATATATTTTCCCGCCTGCCGAAAAAACGCAAATCATTTTCGATTTGGAACAGGGCATCGGCTGGGACAGGCTGTCGGAAAGCCGAATTTTTCAGGAAAACGATACGGTGATTTCGGGCTATCGCTATTCCAAAGGCTGGGCAAACAACCAGCGCATCTATTTTTCGGCGGTCTTTTCGCGACCGATCAGCGCTTTTCGACAGGAAAACAACCGTTTCGGATATGCGGCAGTGGATACCCGCAGCGATCGTACCGTCTATGTAAAAGTGGCGTTGTCGCCCGTCAGCATCGAAAATGCCAAGTTGAATATGCAGGCAGAATTGCCCGACTGGCAATTTGACCGGACGGTATCCGCCGCGCAAGAGGCATGGAACAGCGAACTCAATAAGATAGATTTTCAGACACAAAACCCACGCGATCGACGCATTTTCTATACGGCGCTCTATCATACGATGGTGGCGCCGTCGGTCTTTTGCGACGTCAATGGCGACTATTTCGGCGCCGATAAACAAATTCATCGCAATGCCGATTTTGTCAATTATACCACTTTTTCGCTCTGGGATACCTATCGCGCCGCCCATCCGCTGATGACCTTGATTCATCCCGAAAAAATGGCGGACATCATTCAAACAATGCTGCATATCTACCAACAGCAAGGTAAATTGCCGGTATGGCATCTGGTTGGCAACGAGACCGATTGTATGATCGGCAATCCTGCCATTCCGGTTGTTGCCGACGCCATTTTGAAAGGTTTTAGGGGTTTTGATACGACTGCCGCATACGAGGCGATGAAACAGTCGGCGCTATTAGACGAAAGAGGTCAAAAATGGATGAAAGAATACGGCTATATTCCGTTTGACAAAGAAAACGAATCGTTGGCAAAAGCAATGGAATATGCGATTGCCGATTGGAGTTTGGCGCAAGTCGCCAAGCAGATGAACCGCCCCGACGATGCGAAATATTTTACTTGGATGAGCCGGACTTACCAACATTATTTCGATGCGACAACCGGCTTTGTGCGCGGCAAAGATTCACAGGGAAAATTTCGCACGCCTTTCGATCCTTTCCGGTCGGAACACCGCGAAAACGATTATACCGAAGGTACGGCTTGGCAATACACTTGGTTAGTGCCGCACGATCCCGCAGGCTTGGCAAAACTGTTCGGTGGGAAAAAACAGATGTTTCAGAAGTTGGATTCGCTTTTTATCGTGTCCGGCGATATGGGCGAAAATGCCTCCCCCGACATCAGTGGGCTGATCGGACAATACGCACACGGCAACGAACCCGGACATCACACCGTCTATCTCTATGCCTGTCTCGGCGAACAGCATAAAACCGCCGACCGCGTGCGCCAAATCCTGACGACGCTCTACAACGACCAACCGGCAGGCTTGTGCGGCAACGAAGACGTTGGGCAAATGTCGGCATGGTATGTCCTTTCGGCATTGGGTTTTTATCAGGTCGAACCGGCGGGCGGTAAATACGTCTTCGGCAGTCCGCTGATGGATCGCGCCATCATCGCCGTCGGCAACGAAAAAACCTTTGAAATCATCGTAAAAAACAACAGCGCTGCCAACAAATATATCCAATCCGTTCGCTTGAACGGTAAACGCTACCGCCTGCCCTATCTCTCGTATCACGACATCGCCAAAGGCGGCGTGCTGGAAATCACGATGGGGAGTGAGTAGTGATTAGTGGTTAGTGATTAGTGGTTAGTGATTAGTGGTTAGTTGTGGGGAGTGCCGGAATCTCCTCTTTTTCCTCTTTATTGCAAAAAGCAGCAAGTACTCAATCACGCCTTCCGAATTGATTTGCACAAAATACGAGAATATACGAATGTGATACGATTCTTTTCCACGCGGTTGCCGTAGGGGCAGGGCGCGCCTTGCCCCTGCGATTATTCGTTGTAAAATGTATCGTCTTTCCATCGTAACGGGTTGTTGGTAATGTAATCGTCAATGCGGGCATAATCGGCGTAATCGCGGATAATGTGTTCCCAGAGGTTGCGTTGCCAGGCGAAATAAATCGTTTCATTTTTGCGACATTCAAATGTTGCCCGCCCTTTAAACCAACGAATTAACCGCGAAACATTATTGTGCAACATCGGGTTTTTATCGCCCGCAAATCCACCAACGGGTTGTGTAGGGGCGCGATAAATCGCGCCCTCTTCCACAATCGCGCCCTGTTGTAAATCCGCGCGTTGGTCATTGTGGGCACGTTGGTCATCATTGGTTGCGATATTTTGGGCGCGATAAATCGCGCCCCTACGTGCGTCATTCGTGATTTCCACGATGCCGTGAAAATGGTTGGGCATAACGATGTAATTGTGCAAAACGGCAAACGGATAATGTTGTGGCATTTCGTTCCAAATATTGTCAATGATTTGTCCGTATTCGTTCAAAATCATTTGTCCATCAACAATTTCCCCAAAAATACATTCGCGGTTTTGTACGCACAACGTGATAAAATACAATCCTTCCTGCGAATAATCGTAATCGCGCAGACGGACGCTGCGGCGGTGGTGCAGGTCGGGGTTATATTTGTTATTTGGATTGTTCATTTTTGATACAATTTGATACGAGAATATACGAATATGATATGATTCTTTTCTACGCGGTTGCCGTAGCGGTCGGTTGATTTTGCTGTTTGCATAAGCGTTTCGTTTTTATCATTTTACATTGTTTTCATTAAAACGGCTCGTCTTCGCTTTTTTTGTACTTGCTGCAAAAGGTAGCCAAATGGCGTATGGCTTTTTCGATACGCGCTGCCATTTCGGGCGGGGTTGTTTCTACAAGAAAATGCCAGCCTGTGCTGTATGGCTGTATTTTGCCTTTAAAAATTGTCTGATATGCCTTATAGTCATACTTCAAGACATATTTTCCATAATGAAAACTTTCTTTATCTTCTGACCGTTCCATTTTTTTGAAATTTGTCGGAAAAATGCTTTTGATAACGTCAGTGCTATTTTCATACCCCGATAACACTATATCACATTCGCCAATTTCGATTTTGAAACTCTTTATATGGTTAAACGAGGAATATTCCAACAATTTCTCCTGCAACCATTCTGTTGTTGCCTCTTTGGTTGGCTGACTTTCCTGCGCCGAAATGCAGGTGCACACAAAGAGTGCGCACGCTGCAAGGATTGATTTTAGCGGGTTCATATTCCTTTTATTGTGTAACATTAATTTTTATACATTCACTGTATCGACTTGGAGAAACCGTTCCCGAACCGTAAACAACTGCGCCACTTGCCAGATAAACTATTGTGTTCCAATCAACTGTCTTGCTGTTTTGAAACTCGTAAAGTACTGTGCCAACCGCACTGCAATTCCCCGGTCCATTGGGATAAGTTGTTTGAATACTGCCGATTGTTTCGCCGTCGACCGATAAATCTATCCGCATAATGGGAATGTTGTTAAATGCACTGTAACGGGCATAAAAAGTAACTTTGGAATAACGGCACGAGCCATCGTCAACCGTTGCTGCGGCATTGTATTCCAAAGAATTTCTGTCCATACAACCCTTGATTTCTTCTTTGGGGTCGTCAATCTCGCTTGGACAAGCACAAAACACTAACGGAATAATCAACATTAGTGCGATTCGTTGAATGTAAGAAACAATATTTTTCATCTCTAAAATCTCCTGTATTTTTAATTTAATATGTTTATTCTGCAACTTTTGTAAGATATGCAGTTAATTTATGATTATAAGCATTTGTAGAACTGCCAAGTTCAGTTACCATAATTAAAGATGTTTCTGATTCTAATATATAATATCCAACATAACTATAATAAGTATTATCTGTTCTAATACCATAATCTATAAATGGGGAGTAAGAACCGGCTACTGAGTAATAGTAAGGGTCGTCAAAAGAAGTACTGTTAGAATATAATATACTTCCATTAGATGTAAACATATAATACATAGGAATGTCGAAAGTTTCCTCGCCTGAAAAATGTGTATCATCTTCTATCCAATCCCATTCTCGCACTTGATAAAGGAATTTCCATACTCCCACTATAGGGCTTTTTTCCTCTACTTTTAGCCATCCCGAAAGCACCTCCGATTCCACACCTTCCGCCATAATCTTAAATGTAAATGCTACATCTTTCGTTGCGGTGGTAGTAAATTTATAAGAGTTATCCGCCTGTTTTTGTGCCGAAACATCACCCGAAACAATCTGCACCGACCAGTTATCCGCCGCGTCGGTTTCCACATTCAGGGGCGAAGTCAGTTCCGCTACCGTTTTCGGGCGGTTGGTCAGTTGAGGTACTGCGCTCACATATTGGCGAACGGTGTTAATGCCCGCTGCAATTTTATCCCACAGCGATTGCAACTTGACAGCCGATTCGATAATCGCGCTTACGCCGTCGACGGAAGTCGTGCTGCCTGCCGTAATGGAGTGATATGAAGCCTGTACATTGAATGTAAGCGTTTCGCCGTTTTTCAAGGTATAATCATAGCTGCCTTCGCTGCTGCTTCGGAGCGCCGGATAGGTTTTGCCGTTTATGATGATTTCTTTCAGGTCGTAGGCGCATTTTTCCGCCCTGTCGGCATAGTCGATGGCGGCACACAGCGAAGCCACAGCGCCTACCGCAGAAGCGACGGCAACTGCGCCTGCCAGCAGATTCGGAGCAACACTCAGGGCATAGACGCTTTTAACGAACGTATCGCCACAGAAAATCAGCGCTCCGCAGGCTACTACAAACTTGACGGAATAAGTAGATAGCCATCTGGCTCTGTCAAGAGCCGAGGCACGCAGATTTGTTTCATCAAAAAGGGCGTAATCGTGCCATTCGGGGTGTGCCTGCCAGATAGCGGCGAACTGTTGCCGCTCGGCATCGCTCAACTTGGCGACGTGCTCGTTAAATGCGCCTACCATTTGGGTAAGCACAGGTGCGTATGCGGGAGCGTTCTGTGCAAGAGCCGCTACATATCCGTCGAACGAAGTTTTAATTTCATCAATGACGGCTTCAGGGTTTGCGACGACGGGCAAAGCCACGATTTGCAACTTGCCTTCGGCTTTCGACTGCCCTATTTGCAGCGAAAGCGTATATTCGCCCGCTGTTAAATCGGGCAGGGCGACAACCAAAGTGGAATCGTCCATCCGTTGCGCCTTGATTGCGTTTGTGCCTATGGAGCCGTTGTAGGTTTCTGCGGCTGCCGCTTCGGGCAGTTGCACGACTACCGCATCAAACGGGTAATATTCCGTTTTGTCGAATGTTATTTGCTTGCTTACTCCGGTTTTCCCGCCATCGTCTTCCTCTTTGGTGTCGCAAGCGGTAAATAATGTTGCGACTGAAATTAGCGCTATCGCTAAAAATTTTATTCTTTTCATCTTTTTGTTTTTTAAGGGGCTGTGTCCCAAAAGCCTTGTCATTGCGGGCTTGACCCGCAATCCCTTGAAAACTGCTAATATCAAATACTTGAATATCAGATAGTAGCATTTTGCAGGAGATTCCTGCTTTCGCAGGAATGACATGGTTTTTCGACTTTTGATACAGCCTCTTACGGTTTTTGAATAATTCTTATTTTTCAATAAGTTTCCTTGCGCTCGCTTTTCCTGACCGGTGTAAATCTTTTGCAATATAAATCTTATACGGTTGCAGTTGTTGCACAACTCTGCCCGTCAAATCGTAATATTGCGTGGAAATTATGGGGTCATCGGTCGTAATAAGGCTAATGCCTGTCGTACCTAACACTGTCCAAGCGGTGTAGGTTTCCTCTTCTACATAAGAATTGCCATTGTAAACAGATGTTTTTGTCGCCTTCGTCGGTCTTCCCTGTGTATCGTACTCTATGGCGTAAGTGATTTCATTTCCATAACCGCTGCTTTCTTTTTTCAAAAAGCCGTGAGAATCATATTCTTTGCCGCTCTGTTCGGTAATTTCGCCGCTTTCGTAGAATGTTCTCGACCATCCGCCGTTAGTCAATGTTTTGTAAACTGTCTTTTGAATTTCGGTATTACCCAGTTTTATAATTTCCGAAATTTCACTGTTAGCATTGTCCTGTACTATCGTTTGCGCATAAGTATTACCCATATACACCACTTCGCCGCTGTAAAAAGGGTGGTGCATTTCGTAATCAACATACGACGGTTCCAGCAGGACGGGGGGAACGCCTGCCATTGAAGATTCGTCACTGATTGCGCCAAACAAGTCATACGGGTTGAAATACTGTTCGTTTAGCACAGGAACAATGTTTTGATAGACCATGCTTACATCGCCTACGGTCCTCATATAGCCGGTGTACAGTCTGCCGCTGCCCCAAGTTGCCGTATAAACAACTGGAGTACTTCCGCTGTAGCCTTCGTAGCGGATTTGCCTTCCCTGATTGTCAAAGGTATAGCCCTGCCAAGTTTGCCAGCCATTCGCTATGCTGTATTCGCGAATGCCGGTGCGGATACCGTTGGCGTCGAGTACGGCTTCGGTGCGGCTTTGCAACACCCACTGGTTGCCTGTGAACGTTTCCGTCTGTTTCCACAACAGCATATCGTTGGCGTCGTAGGCGGAAGACGAGCGGTATTCGCCGGTTTCCATTTTTGTCTGCACATACTCGCCGTTGGAAAGACAGTGATAGTCATACGTTACCGAGTTTTGCAAGTAATACTCGTCGCTTCCGCCGAATTTAACATAGAGTTTGCCGGATGTCATATATCCGGCTTCATTGTACTCGTAAACGGTTTTTTCTTGTCCGTCACTACGATACGCTACTGTAGGCAAATAAATTTCATTTGCCGCAAACATCTGTCCCACAAAAAGGGAACAGAATAAAATCACTGAATAAATTTTTCTTTTCATTTTGATAAAAAATTAAATTTGTTAAACAATTATCTGCGCACGTGCCGCGATAAATTTACATACGTGAGAAAATTTATTTATACACGTGCGCCGTCATTGCGGGCTACGCAGTTGCCTCCTTTTCAAAACTTACCTTTTCGATTTTCGCCTTAAAATCTACCGACGGCGTGAAGACGACTTTGGGGGTAGAAATCATCGAGGTGTTGAACTGTTGAGGGTCTTCCACGCCCTGACTGGTGAAGGAAAGGCGCAGTGTGCCGAAGTCGCCCAAACTGACGCTTTTGCCCATCAGCAGATATTTGGGCAGGGTGTCGAGTAGCGACTCGATTACGTTAGCCACGTCGCCACGCGAGAGCGACGAGAGTTCTACAATGTCGGCAGCAATGTTTTTCTGCGACACTTTTCCGTCATTGACGGGCGAAGCGTACCATTTGGATTGGCTTCTGTCTTGCGGGTTTGCCCGCTGAATTAACTTGTACTTCATTGATTAAAAAATTTGTGTCTAAACTCTGATTTTCAAATGATTCGTTTGATTTTTTTTTGATTGAAAACCATTGTCTTCGACGGTTAATAAAAAAAGGAACGCCCACGGCAAAATCCGCGAATGTTCCTTCGATATATTTTCTTGAATTTTTTTTGTGTTTAGGCGGTCCTGTATGTATGTATGTATGTATGTATGTATGTATGTGGCGCGGGTTTCGCGTCATACACGGCGGGGGCAGTATTTACGTTATTACGGTACATATTTACATTTTTGAGCGATAATGTGATTATTCGGGGGACAAAGATATATATAATATTTGGAATTGCAAAAAATAATTTGAGAAATTTGGAAAAAATATTAAAGCAACTCATTGATACAGATTTGCCGCATTGCCGTTCCCTCTTTGAACGGCAAACTGTGGCGGTGATAGAGAATGTGGTTTTTACCGCGAAAACGAAAAATTTCAGATATACAGCCCACATGTCCCGCCGGAATATTCAGGTGTGATATAGATAAGGTTCAGACAAATAATTAAAAATAAATGATTACTTTTGCAGAAAAAAATCAGATGGGAAAAAGAATAGAATTTATCGACGCACTTAAAGGCTTTGCCATATTTTGCGTTTTGTGGGGACATTCGTTGCAGGATCTTCGTAACGAGGCAGATTTTTTTCACAATCAGGTATTTGCGTTTATCTACGCTTTCCACATGCCTTTGTTTTTTATGATAAGCGGTTTCTTTTTTGCGTCTTCGTTGAAATTGGGATATAAAGAGTTTCTGTTGAAAAAAAGCAAACAGTTATTATTCCCCAGCTTGATTTGGACAGTTTTCTATGTGTTGTTGGACTTGGCAGAGCGGATATATCACCATGACACCAACTATATGATGTCATTGCACCTTCTGATTCCGTCATACCATCCCTTATGGTTTTTAACAGAATTATTTATAAGTTATCTTCTCGTGTATGTTTGTATGAAAATCGCAAAGAAAGCATGGGTAGCGTGCTTGTTGAGTATTGTTTTTGTGTTGTTTGCACCATACTGTAGATTTCAAAACTTTTTATTGCCATTCTTTTGGATTGGAATTTATCTCAAACGCAACTATCAGGTGATTGCGACTTTTTCAACAAAAATTTTAGCCATTGCAGGCGTGCTGTTTGTTGTTTGCCTGCTGTTTTGGAATGGAGATTACACGATATATCAATCGCCACTTATATTGTTCAAAATAAGAACATTAACTTATAATTTTTCTAACATCGACATTGCGTTGTTCAGATTTTTTACAGGAATGACCGGCAGTGTTTTTTGGCTGATGTTATTCCATAAAATATACCAGGGCAACCGCTATTTTTCCGTTTTAAGCACCGTCGGCACTTATACTTTGGGGATTTATATCCTTCAAAAAATCATTCTTGAAACCCTTATCAATCGGATGCTGGATTTTTCCGATGTGAATATCTATATTTACAATTTCCTGATTACGCCGTTGATGGCAGTTTTTGTTTGTGCAATCTGTATTGTTTTGATGAAATTTATCTCGAAAAACAAGTTTTGCAGTTTGGTTTTGTTGGGAAAATAATGATAGCTTCTACGCAAATGTCGTTGATGCCAAATTTTCGTATTTCTTCGTATCAACATAAATAATCTTCGTAGCCATTGATTGAATTTCGCCGACGTCGTGGCTCACCATCAATGTTGTGGCGTTGAACAGTTTGTGCGCTTTGATAATTTCTTTTTGCAGCGAACAGCGCATTTCTTCGTCGAGCGCCGAGAGCGGTTCGTCAAGTAGCAAAATATCAGGACGACGTGCCAATGCCCGCGCCAAAGCCACCCGTTGCCGCTGTCCGCCGGATAGTTTGTCGGGTTTGCGGCGACGTAATTCTTCCAAATCAAAATTTTTGAGCAGTTTGCCGACCAACTCACTCTTTTTTGAGGCTGCAAAACGGATATTTTCTTCTACCGTCATATTCGGAAACAGTGCGTAATCCTGAAACATAAATCCGATATTGCGTTCTTGCGGCGGTAAGTTGATTTTTTTTTGCGAATCGAAAACAGTCCGATCGCCGATGCGGATAAGACCTTTATCGGGAACAGTCAGTCCGGCAATCATACGCAACAGCGTGGTTTTGCCCGCGCCCGACTTTCCGAATACGGCAACCAATTCCTGCGCCGGAATTTCCACGTCTATCTGCAAAGTGCGCTCGCCGTCTGTCGTCAGCATTTTTCGTTCTACATCAATTTTTATCATTGCTCTTTTTTAAAGAATAAATCAACACCAAAAGCACAAACGATACGGCAAACAGAATCAACGAATAGCGATTTGCCGCCGCATAATTGAGCGTCTGCACCTCGTCGTAAATGGCGATGGAAGCGATGCGTGTTTCACCTGCAATATTTCCGCCCACCATCAGCACGATACCGAACTCGCCGATGCAATGCGCAAAAGTCAGCGCAATGCCCGTGATGACGGAATGTTTAATATTGGGCAACAAGACACGAAAAAATGTTTCGGATTTCGATTTGCCGAGCGTATAAGCCGCCTCGCGCAGGCTGTCGGGCAAGGCGGCAAATCCGTTTTGCAGCGGCTGAATCATAAACGGCAGTCCGGCAATGAGGCTTGCCACCAAAATGCCGCCGAAAGAAAACGCCAGTCGCACATCAAACGCCTGTTCCAACCAACTCCCAAAAAAGTTTTGCGGACTGAACGCCACCAGCAAATAATAGCCCAACACCGTTGGCGGCAACACCATCGGCATACAAATCAATGCTTCAAAGACGACTTTTATGCGCTGCCGCGTGTATGCCAACGTGTATGCAGCCGGCAAACCCACCGCCAAAAGTATGATGGTGGTTGCGGCGGCTAATCGGGCTGTGAGCAGTAGCGTTTGTACGAAGTCGGCGTCCATTTTCTGTTTTTATTCCACTAATCCGTATCCGTATTTCAGCCAAAGGACGTCGCATTTTTTGCTCATTACATATTTGAGAAATTTGACGGCGGCTTTGTTTTTTTCCGAACCTTTGATGGACACACAAGCCTGTTCGAGCGGCGGACAAATTTCCGACGGGAAAACATAATACTTGCCTTTGCTCTGCATATCGGGCGCAAGCGCGAGCGAAAGGGCAATAAAACCCAATTCGGCATTGCCGGAAAAAGCAAATTGCGCCGCCTGACTGATATTTTCGCCCCACACGATTTTTTCGGAAAGCGTATCATACAAGCCCTGTTTTTTCAGCAATTCCACTGCGCTTTCGCCGTAAGGGGCTTTTTTAGGGTCGGCAATGGCGATTTTTTTAACCTCCGGTAATGTCAGCGTTTCCAAACCTTTTGACACATCAAGCGTCAGACTCCACAGGGCGAGTTTTCCGTAAATGTAGGTTTTCACATCGCCTGCCGCAAAACCGGCGGCGGCAATCTTTTTCGGAAAATCCGTATCGGCGGCAAAGAAGAGGTCAAACTTCGCGCCATTCAGGATTTGCTGCGTGAGCGTACCCGACGAGCCGAAAGTTATATCAATTTTCGATTTCGGATTTTCGCTCTCATACTGCGCCTTAATTTCTTCCATCACATAGCGAAGATTAGCGGCGGCGGCGATTCTCACATTTTGTGCACTTATAGCGATGCTTGCACACAAAAAAACTAAACTGAATAGAATCTTTTTCATAATTCTTTAATTTTTAGATGATTATTTTAATTTATAAGTAAGTTGAATGTATGCCCATTGTGGGAAACGGGTATCCACATTCGCAGTTTTCTTTATAACATCCGTCTGGTCGGTTTTGAAATAGACGCTGTAACCGCCCTGCAAGGCAAGTTGCGGCGCAATGGCATAATTTGCCGTGATGTCGACTTCAGAGCCTAATCCTTTGTCGCCGGTTGCAGGTTTTTCGGCAAGCGAAAAGGCGTGAAATGTAGCGTTGACATCGAATTTTTTGTTCGGTTTATAAGTCAAACCGCCGAAAATATCGACCAAACCTTGTGCAGGCGGGGTCGTCCAATACTCCATCGAACCGTTGAACGAGTGATTTGTGCCGTAAAGTTTATTGAACGAGGTACTTTTTTCCGTTTCATCGACGGCGGTGCCGGAATACAAATCCGTGCCAAGCGCAACCGACAACGGTTCAATAATTTTGTACGCCGCATTAAAAGCCAAAAGATAGGCGCTCAATTCCTTGTTTTTGCTGTCGTGTCCGAATTGATAATAGGCTGTAGCAAGGAAAGACAGCGGAATGTCTTTTTTCTTCAATGCTGCATTGGCGCCCATCGTGTTGCGGTAGGCTTTTTTGTCGGCGTCGGTGGCGTCGTATTCGAGCGCGTCATTGACATACAAGGCGCTCAAATCAATTTTGCCGACGGATTTAGCAAACCACAAGTAAGTTAAATGCTTGTAGGTAAGCGTGTAAGGCTTTTCAAACAAATCGTCGGCAGACGAATTATTGAACGCCACACCCGCGTGCAACTTAAACAGGCTGCTGTTTTCGTACTTGAACAACGCCAAATCGTGTGCATTGCCGTTGCTCCAGTTGGAGGCGGAAAAAATGCGCTTGTCGTCATACTCAATCGCCTGCCGACCGAGCGAAAGCGAGAAGTCGGGCGTAAATTTGTAACTTCCCCACGCTTCGAAGACGCCCAAACCGTTGCCGGTATTTTTGGTGTCGGTCTGTCCGTAAGCGCGGACATCTTGCAGGGTAACTTTGGCAGCAACTTTTTCGTCTGCAAAGTTAAGATTGATGCGGGTACGCAATGCCGTTACCGCCGTAGGATTCAGCGTATCGGCGAGCGGTGATTTGAAACCGTCGCGATATTCCGCACGGGTACGGATTTCGCCGTCTGTTTTCAGGTTTTGCGCCTGTAGCGCACCGGCGGAAATGATAACCGCCACTGTTAAGATAATTTTTTTCATTACTTTTTAAAATTATATGTATAAAATTATTCCTGTTAATACCGTTATAAAACTGAAAAGATAACACTACGGCTGAAAGACCGCTATTATTTTTCTGTTTCATTGATTTAGGAATACAAAAAATATGCCAATTATGCTATTTTGTTAAAAATCAATACATTATAATTATTTTAGAAATTAAGAAATCCTACATTATAGTAGGAAAAAAAGCTGACATTCTACATAAATGTGGTTAAGAATGGAATTCGTGATGATGTATTTTAAAACGAACACAAATTTTGTAAATCATCATCCAGATCGTTCAAGTATCGGCGAAAACGCTCGCGAAGCAAATCGTATCGTTCAATCAGTCGGCAACCGTAATCCGTAATCTCGGCACCTCCTCCGCCTGCGCCTCCACGCTGTCGGCTGACCACCGGCAAAGCAGCGGTGGAATTGATGTCGCGAATCACAGTCCACGCTTGTTGGTACGACATTTTAAGCGCTTTCGATGCTGCAAGGATAGAACCATGCTTTTGAATCAGTTTGAGTAATTCAATCCGCCTCGGATTCAGAAAAACAGCATGATTTTTCTCAATATCCAAAGTGTTGACAATGCTGAATGGACGATGCATAATTTCTTTTTTCTTCTCTTTACTCAAATATTATGCCAAAGTGTATATTTAGTGGTTAGTGATTAGTGGTCAGTGATTAGTGGTCAGTGAATAAGCGAAAGAAAAACCCTTATTTCTGCGGGCGCCCTTAGTAGCTTGGAGTTGAATGTCCGCAATTTTTTACCCTTATTCCCTTATTTTCAAAAGATTAATAATGGTTAATATAATCACGGCAATCAAATAAATCATACGAAAATCACAGTTCAGACATTTTCAGGAGATTTCGGCATTCGCCGGAATGACGGCACTCCCCACTAATCACTAACCACTAATCACTAACCACTAAATTATTTTTGTTTTTTGAGAAGAAAAGCGTAACTTTGCAGCCTAATTCAACAATTTATGAAAATAGCTTTGATAGGTTACGGCAAAATGGGACACGAAATTGCCCGTATTGCAATAGATCGCGGACATTCTATCGTGGCGACGATAGATGTAGATAATCAGGACACTTTCGATGCGCCGGAATTTTTATCGGCTGATGTGGCAATCGAATTTACACGCCCCGAAACGGCTTTCGGCAATTATCAAAAGTGCTTTGAACGCCACCTGCCTGTGGTCTCAGGCACTACCGGATGGACTAACCGCTTGGATGAAGTGAAAAAACTTTGCGTCGAACAGCGTCAAACGTTTTTTTATGCCTCTAATTTCAGCATCGGGGTCAATATTTTTTTTGAACTCAACAAAATATTGGCAAAAATGATGAATCGCGAGCCGCAATACGACGTCCGGATGGAAGAAATTCACCACATTCATAAATTGGATTCGCCCAGCGGCACCGGCATCACCTTGGCGGAAGGTATTTTGGAAAATATCGACCGCAAACAGCAATGGAAAGAGGCGACCGTCTCCGAGAACCCCGCCGATTTGTTGATCGAATCGAAACGTGTAGGCGAAGTACCCGGCATCCACGAGATTATTTACGAATCGGACGCCGACGTTATTTCTATCAAACACGACGCAAAAAACAGAAAAGGTTTTGCACTCGGCGCAGTGCTGGCTGCCGAATATCTTCAAGGCAAAACCGGTTTTCACACCATGCAAGATTTGTTAAACTCAAAACATAATTAAAAACATGAGAGCAAAATTGAATCAAAGAATTGCTTCGGCAAACAGAGGGCAATGGCTACGCTTTTCCATCATCGCCCTGTTATATATCTTGTTTGTGATATGGGACAACAATTATTGGTTGCTGTTGGGGCTGCCGCTGATTTTCGATATTTATATTTCGAGAGTCATCCCTTGGGACGGTTGGAAAAAATCGAAAAATGCAAGCGTGCGAAAAATCGCAGAATGGATCGACGCCATCGTCTTTGCATTGATTGCAGTGTATTTCATCAATATTTTTATTTTTCAGAATTACAAGATTCCGACCTCCTCACTCGAAAAGACCCTGTTGGTCGGCGATTATCTTTTTGTGAGCAAAGTCAATTACGGACCGCGTGTGCCGAATACGCCGATAGCATTTCCGTTGACACATCATACCTTGCCTGTTCTGAATTGCAAATCGTATTCGGATGTGCCTTATTGGGACTACAAACGGCTGAAAGGATTCGAAAACATCAAACGCGGCGATATCGTCGTGTTCAATTTTCCGGCAGGCGATACGGTCGCGTTGAATGTGCAAAACGAGGATTATTACGAAATCATCTCTTACCGAGCGCCGCGTGAAGTTGTTCACAACAATCCGCAAACCTACGGAAAAGTGGTGTATCGTCCGGTCGATCGACGTGAAAATTATGTCAAACGCTGTGTCGGACTGCCCGGCGATTCGTTGCAAATAATTGATAATCAGGTGTATATCAACGGAGAAAAACAACCGACCCCCAAGCATGCCCAATTCAATTATTTTGTCGAAACCAACGGACAATACTGGACGGAAAAGCAATTCCGCAAACTCGAAGTCAGCCAAAACGACCGCCTCATCGTCAACAATCCGTCGATCAGCGATTTCTTTGGCATCGCGCCCAATGAGCTGGGACAATACAACCCGCTCTATCGGCTGCCTCTGACGCAAGCGGCAGTTGATTATATCAAACAGTCGGGCTGGGCAAAATCGGTGCATATCGAACCGGCAGATTTCAGCGGTCGTGTCTATCCCTACGGCTACGATTCAGGCTGGACACGCGACAATTTCGGCGCCGTCCGGATTCCAAAACGCGGTGAAACAGTCGCTCTGACCGACCTAAATGTGGCGCTTTATAAACGTTGTATCGTCAATTACGAAAACAATACTTGGCGACAGGAAGGCGACCAAATCTACATCAACGACCAAGCGGCAGACAGCTATACTTTCAAGCAGGATTACTACTTTATGATGGGCGACAACCGCCACAATTCGGCTGATTCGCGTTTCTGGGGATTCGTTCCCGAAGATCATATCGTCGGCAAACCAATCCTGATTTGGCTTTCGTTGGACAACGACCGGGGTTGGTTCGACGGCAAAATTCGATGGAACAGGATTTTCCGCACCGTCAGCGCACAATGAGTCGAGTATTGCTCACAACGGCTTATTTGGCGCCGATCTCCTATTATATGCAGCTGTGTCGCGCTTCGGAAACAGTCATTGAACAGCACGATAATTATCTGAAACAGACCTATCGCAACCGTTGCGTGATTGCCTCTGCCAACGGTTTGCAGACTTTGAGTATTCCGGTAATCAAGCCCGATTCGCCCAAGTGTCTGACGCGCGATATTCGCATTTCTACACACGGCGACTGGCAACATCGGCATTGGAACGCCATCACTTCGGCATACCGCTCGTCTCCGTTTTTTGATTATTACGAAGATGCTTTTCGCCCGTTTTATGAGAAAAAACCGCTGTTTCTGTTCGATTTCAATGAAGACTTGCGCCAACTGATTTGTCGGCTGTTAGATATAATGCCAAATATTTCATATTCAACGGAATATATCCGACAGACAGACGCCGATATGTCGGATTTGCGCGAGGCTATCCATCCGAAAAAACGCGAAAACAGGTCGGATTTCACGGAATATTATCAGGTGTTTTCGGAAAAATATGGCTTTCAGGCAAACCTCAGCATTATCGACTTGCTGTTTAATATGGGGAACGAATCAATATTAGTGATTAGTGTTTAGTGATTAGTGTTTAGTGGGTAGTGGGTAGTGATTAATACGATGTTATTGAAGGGATTATATACAAATTTGGTCGAAGCCGGATGTGATGAAGCCGGACGCGGATGTTTGGCGGGAGCAGTTTTTGCGGCTGCGGTCATTTTGCCGCCCAATTTTGAATGTGAAACATTGAACGATTCCAAACAGTTGTCGGAAAAACAGCGCGACCGTTTGCGTCCGCTGATTGAACGCGAGGCATTGGCGTGGGCTGTCGGAACTGTTTCTCCACAAGAAATCGACGAAATAAATATCCTGAACGCCTCACTGTTGGCGATGCACCGCGCCATAGACCAACTGTCGCTGCGCCCGCAGCACCTCTTGATCGACGGCAACCGCTTCAAACCTTACGCCGATATTCCGCATACCACTATCGTCAAAGGCGACGGCAAATATCTTTCTATCGCGGCGGCGTCTGTGTTGGCAAAAACACATCGCGATGAATATATGTTGCGGCTGCACGACGAATTTCCGCACTACGATTGGCTGCACAACAAGGGTTATCCGACTTTGACGCACCGTCAAGGCATCGAAAAATTCGGCACAACGCCCTATCACCGCCTCACTTTTACTTTGTTGGACAAAGATCCGCAGCTGTCGATAGCTTTTTAAATGGCATCGCAACCGTGCTCACGTTACGGCTAATGTCAGCACGCTGATACGAATATCGGGCGTCTCTAACAGGGCTTTGGCGCATGCCTCCAGCGTCGAACCGGTCGTTAGAACATCGTCTATCAGCATGACATGTTTGCCGACGAATTGGGTGTTGTTGCGGATACAAAAGATGTTTTGCGTGTTTTTCCAGCGCTCGTACAAACCTTTGCGGGTCTGCGTTTCGTTGGCTTGACTGCGATACAAATTGACCGTATCGACCGGAATCTGCGTAACGGTCGAAATGCCTTGCGCGATTACTTCCGATTGATTGAATCCGCGTTGGTGCCGTTTTTTCGGATGCAGCGGCACAGGAATCAGATAGTCGATGTCGGCAAAAAATCCCGACGACAGCCACTCTTGCGCTAAACGATTGCCTGCCCAGCGTCCCAAAGCAATATTGCCGTGATATTTGACGTCGGCAACGGTTTTTTGTCCCAGTCCGGTTTTGTTGTAGTGAAAATACGCCGCCGCCCGAATCACCGGAATTTTTCCCGCCAAACGTTCATACGCTAAATTGTCGGCTTGCCGATGAAACGAGGTTACAGGCAATTTAGGCAAACATTCCGAACAAAAAAACTGCTCATCGCCGACCAAAGCGCTTGCGCATCCCACACACAAATCGGGATAAAACAAAGCGATAAAATCGCGCCACAGTTTTTTGAGATTCATTTTATTTCAAGGCATAAGTGCGGGATTTCAAAAAGTTGCCGAAGTCTTCAATATTGCGGTGTTTCCGTTGTTCTTCCACGCTAATCGGTTGCCCCAGACGCACATAAATGGTTTTGCCGCGTTTGTTGGTTACTTCGTGCAGCAATCGCACCATTCTGACACGCCAGTCAATCAGCCCTAAAGCACGATAGAGCAGCGAATTATTGCCCGAAATATACATAGGAATGATTGGCGCTTTGGCTTTTTTGATCAGTTTCAAGACAGACGGTTGCCATTCGCGGTCTTCCGTCGGACGGAACAAATGCGGAAAAGAGACGCTGCCCGCCGGAAAAAATCCCATCGGATGACCGGCTTTCAGATGTTCTATCGACTGTTTGACGCCTTCCAAACTGGAATGTAGGGACGCCAATTTGGTGTTTTTTTCTTTGTCGTAAGGATTGACGCAAATAAAATGTTCCGCCATCGTGTCGATATGGTTCAGTATCCAATTGACCATCAATTTGAAATCGGGGCGGTATTTGGCAATCACCGAGATGGCAATAATGCCGTCTAAGTGTCCGTAAGGGTGATTCGAGACGGTGATAAAGGGTCCGTGCTCAAACTGTTTCAAAATGTTTTCGTTTTCCACTTTGACCGTCAGTCCCTGTTTTTGAATCAAATCGGTAGTGAACGCCCAACCGTTAGGCTCGTGTTTGGAAGCGTCATAGACTGCATTGACTTTGTTAATTCCTGTAAAACTATTAATAAAGTTGATCAAGAAATCGCCCATACAACCTCTGAATATCGGATGTACGCTACGAATATCGTCTTTGCTAATTAGTTTTTCTCTCATGATGACTTTTAAAAAATAACTGTCTTATATTTATACTTCTGTAAACAAATATACGTTGCATATTGTAGTTCCAGGCGATGCCTACGATCAGGGCTACAAACAATTTGGCGAGGATGAAAATATCATCGCTGTGATGCAACAGTTTATTCAAAATGGCGGTATTACGCAGCCATTCGGTCAGCTGATAGGTTCCCAGCGTATTCAGGCACAGGCTGCCTAACCAAATGATGAAAAACTTGATTGCCACATCGCGGCGACGCAGGCTGGTCGGTTTAAATGTCCAGCGATAGTTCATAATAGCGATGAAAATACCGCCGACGATTTGCCCGACGATAGTTGCTCCAACGTAGGCTTCGATATTCGACAAACCCAAATCAATCTGTTTGATACCGAAAAAATCCAGCGTTTTTTTCAAAGCAAATGCGGTCAAATTATCTACCCAAGTCGCTAATTGCGACACTACTTGAGCGCGTAAAAACATGAAAATACCTCCTTTGGCGGAGAAATTTTTGATGCGGTGTTTGATTGTAACTGCCATTTTTTGAAATAAACGGCTGCAAAGGTAATAAAAAATTCCTAAAAACGGAACAGTCAGGCGGCTTACTTCTTGATTTTTTTGAACAGTTCTTCCATAACAGGCTGTTTATCAACTTGATATGAAACAGATAGAATATATTGAGAAATATGGTTTTTGCGTTCCGGTGTAAGCGGATGCGTACTGACGATTTCGGGCAACCGGATGCGTTCTTCTTTTTCCAAGATCGAGAAGAGTTGCGTGATGCCATAAGGGTTGATGTGGTTTTGCACCAAAGTATGGACACTTTGTTCGTCGGCTTCCTGTTCAAAGCGGCGCGAATAGGACAGCGATTGCAGGTTGTGGGCATTGTCCGCCACAATTGCCATAATGCCGTTGACGTCGCTCATCAAGCTGGAAATCAGCAGATAACCCGCCATATTCCGACAGAGCATTTTGATCGAATGGCGCCGATGAACATGTGCGGTTTCGTGTCCTATCAAAGCTGCTAACTCACTGTAATCCTGTATTTTATGGAGGATGCCGGTGTAGATGACGATATTCCCGTCGGGCAAAGCAAAAGCATTGACGGTCGGCGCTTTGAGGACGGTGATCCGAATCTTATCTTTTCCGTCCATTGTCAGGTGGTCGGCAAACTCGTTGAGCAGAGGGGTTCTCACCGTGTCGATTTCATTTTCCGCCAAAAAACTATTTAAAAAGACGGCACTCAACTGTCGGTCAAAACTCTCCGGCAGCAAAGTCGCTGCTTTTTCCGCCGCTATCGGCAACGCATAAAAATATGCCATCACCAAAATCAGCAAAATACCGGCGGCGATCATCAAGTGTTTTTTGAAACCCAGATGCATCAAACGCTGATGCAGCCCGAGTCGGTCTTTTTGTCGCAGACGCAGGATAAATTCGTCGATAAATGCCTGATCGTTGATTTTCACCATTGCCATCGGCGCCGTGCGGTTGCGCAGTTCCAAACAACCGCTGTAATGTTCCCAAGTCAGGTCTTCGAGCCGCCACTGCAAGATGCCGCCTTCCGATAACAAAAGACGGTAGTCTTCGGCGCGTTCATCCGATTCTATTTCAATCTTTTGCGATGCCGATGACAAGCCGTCGAAATAATGTGCGTATGCTTTCAAAATCTATCAGGTCAAGTCAATATCGAAGAAATCTATCGCATCTTCGCCGAAAGCGTTGTGATATTCGTCTTCGGTTTGTTGAACGGCGTTCAAGTCAATGTCGCCCTCCAATTTGATGTTGTCGATGATAAACTGTTGGGTGCGCATGTCAGCCCAAGCAGCGCCAAGTCCCAGCGTAAATACAACTAAGAAGAAATTGCCAACCAAGAGTTTGAAAAATCCGCCTGCGGTAGCCGTCGATCGGAGTTCAATCCGACGGTCGTCTTTGGTGAAAAAGGTATTGTCCACATAGTAGGCAAACAATTTTTTCTGGTACCAAAACGAATAAATGCCCAGCGTAACGAGTGTCAGCAGCCCGCCTACCAAATTCAGCACAAAGAAATCCATGCCATTCGCTTCATAATGGCATTTGACGTCGCCATAGCGCACGTTGCCACAAATGTATTTGCGCAAATTGATTTCGAACCACGCGCCGTAGATGCCGAGTGTGATGATTGTCAGAAAGATGCCGGGCAAAAATTTGCCGAACAGTTCTTTTTTACTGCCGCGATAACCGAAACGCACCCCCCGCAACGAAGTCCGCGACATACGATAACGCATCGAGCCGTGAATCGCCAACGGGATAAACAAAAACAGCAGCAGATACATCAACAGCGCGCCTATCAAAGCGTAGGGTCCTGCCAAAGAAAAACTGAAGAGGAGCAGATAAAAAACCACCAAAAACACGATGACTTTCAGAAACCCGATAAACATTTCCTGACCGGTGCCGGAAAAATGAAAGCGGTCGTCGTTCAATGCCGTCGATCCGAAGACATATTTCAGCGTTTTTGCCCGCGCCCAAGGATAATAAATGCCCAGCGTGATCAACGTGAGTAACCAATTGACAATCATGATACCGAAAAATTCAGACCCTTTTCCAAAAAATTGCAGCTTGTATTGCGGCTGCGTGTCATTTTCTAACAGTTCCATATTCATTCTATAAAGATTGATATTAATATTTTTGTAATTTGAGTGCAAATATAGAAATATTTTTTTGATTATTCGTAATTCTTTGTTACCTTTGCGAACAAAATAAAAAAAAGTTATGTTCAAAAATCATCCTAAAGGGCTGTATGCCTTAGCGTTAGCTAATACCGGCGAAAGATTCGGTTATTATACCATGCTCGCCATTTTTGTGTTGTTTCTTCAGGCAAAATTCGGTTTGTCAAGTGCTGCCACCGGACAAATTTTCGGCGTTTTTCTTGCTGCAGTGTATTTTTTACCGGTCGTTGGCGGTTTTGTCGCCGACAAGTGGCTGGGTTATGGAAAAACCATCACTATCGGTATCGTCGTGATGTTTTTGGGATACATTCTGATGGCAATTCCGGGTATGGGAATGCCGGTGCTGATTGCCGCACTGTTTATTATTGCGCTCGGCACAGGCTTGTTCAAGGGCAATTTGCAGGTTTTGGTCGGAAATCTTTACGACGACCCGCAATATAAAGAACGTCGCGATCCGGGTTTCTCGCTGTTTTATATGGCGATCAATATCGGCGCAATGTTTGCTCCGAGAGCGGCAAAAGAAGTCGTCAATTATTTTATGGGCAAAGCAGGATTGCATTATGTGGCTGATATTCCGGCTTTGGCGCATCAATATTTGAACAACACCATCACTGCCGAAGGAACAAGTAAATTAACCGATTTGATGACACTTCAGGGCGCAAGTTTTACCGATCCGGCTTCGTTCAGCCATTTATACATCGACAAATTATCGGAAGCCTATAATTATGGATTTGGTGTGGCGTGCATCTCACTGATTGTTTCAATGGCAATTTATCTTTCCACGAAAAAACTGTATGCACATGCCGATTTCAATGCAAAACAAAAAACGGCTGCCGGCGTCAGCGAAGAAGTCTTGACCACCAAACAGACCAAAGAACGTGTAGTCGCTCTCGGACTTGTTTTCGCAGTAGTCATTTTCTTCTGGATGTCATTCCATCAAAACGGTTTGACAATGACCTATTTTGCCCGCGACTATACGCAAAGCCTTGTGCAGGGCTGGACAAGAATCGGTTGCGACGTGATCAATTTAGCGCTGATCTGCGTTGGAATTTACGCATTATTCGGCGTTTTTCAGTCAAAAACGGCAAGCGGAAAAAGCATTTCGGGATTAATTGTAGCGGCAGTTGCAGGCTTAATTGCTTGGAACTACAGCACAATGAGCGCGACTATCGAACTGCAACCTTCGGATTTCCAACAATACAATCCGTTCTTTGTGGTTGCACTGACGCCTTTCTCCATCGCTATTTTCGCGTGGTTGGCAAAAATCAAGAAAGAACCCTCTACTCCGCGTAAAATCGGCTACGGTATGTTGGTCGCCGCTGCCGGATTTGCAATTTTGGCGGTAGCCTCCTTTGGCTTGAAATCTCCTGCCGAATTGAAAACCGTCGGAGGTGTGAGCGATATTCTTCTTGATCCCAACTGGTTGATTGGCACTTATTTAACACTGACCTTTGCCGAATTGTTGTTAAGCCCGATGGGCATTTCGTTTGTAACGAAAGTCGCTCCTCCAAAATACAAGGGACTGATGATGGGCGGCTGGTTTGCCGCAACTGCCATCGGTAATTACCTGACATCGGTTATCTCCGCGATTTGGGAAAGTTCGATACCCCTGTGGGCAGTTTGGAGCGTGTTGATTGTCTGCTGTCTTTTGTCGGCAATCTTCCTGTTCTCCGTAATGAAACGTTTGGAAAATGCAACAAAATAATATTTATTTCTAAAATAATTTTTAATATGAGAAAAAGTAAAATGGCGATGTTTGCTGCGGCAAACATGGCGGGCGTTCTGTTGATAATGTTTTCGTGTCGCCCGCAAGAGAGTATTAACAATTTGCGTTTCAAGACTTTAGATACGACTTTCTATGTCTTGGCAGATACGCAAGCTATCGGCAGTATTCACATCAATTTTGTGTATCCCGACTCTGCCGATGCTACACAACTTCAAGCTTTGCAAGCGCTTTTCAGTGCAGTGATCTCCGACGACAGCGCCCACATCGGATGGACGCCCGAAGCCGTTCTGCAACAACAAGTGGCAGATTGGAGCCAAGTATTTCGCGAAAATGCGAGCTATGATCCTCCGACATCGCAGGTGCAATATTATACCTGTTTGCACGACACGATTGTCTATAACAATCAAGGGCTGTTGTCTTTGCTCGTAATTTCGGAAGGCGATTCGGGAGGCGCTCACGGCTGGATGGATATTCACGGCTATGCGATTGACGCCCACACGGTTCAATTCATTAAAGAAGCTGATTTCGCAGGCGACAACTATCGCGACAGCGTGTCTGTTTTGATCTTGCAGCAAATGATGAAAGACAATGGGGTAACGACGCCCGAAGCATTGGCAAATCAGGGTTACGAAATCGAATCCATCGCACCCAACGATAATTTTGTACTCGGCAAAGATGGCTTGACCTATTATTTCAATGAATATGAAATTGGTCCCTATTGCCTTGGTGCGTCCGAAGTTACGATCTCTTATAAAGATCTGGCGCCCTATATTTTGGAAGATTCACCGATCTCAAAACTTGTTAATCGTTGAATTTTGGAACAAATACGGAATTATTTTCAACTCAATACAACGCAGCAGAGCCAATTTGCTGCGTTGTATGATTTGTATGCCGATTGGAACAATAAAATCAATTTGATTTCGCGCAAAGACGTCGAAAATCTCTACGAAAAGCATGTGCTTCATTCTTTGGGCATCGCGCAGGTCTTGCGTTTCAGCCCGCAATCGACGGTGTTGGATGTGGGGACAGGCGGCGGATTTCCGGGCATTCCGTTGGCAATTCTGTTTCCCGACGTACATTTTTCACTGATAGACAGCATCGGGAAAAAAATCCGCGTGGCAGCCGACATTGCGCAACAACTCGGCTTGTGCAATGTCGATTGTGTGCAGACGCGGGCAGAAGACGAGCGGCGACAATTCGATTTTGTGGTCAGTCGCGCCGTGATGCCTTTGTCCGATCTGGTGAAAGTTGCGCGAAAAAATATCTCGAAGACGCAACGCAATGCACTGCCCAACGGCTTTCTGTGTCTGAAAGGCGGCGATTTGCAAGCCGAACTTCAACCTTTCAAAAATAAGGCAGTCGAATATCCCTTATCCGATTATTTCACAGAGGAGTTTTTTCAGACAAAAAAAGTCATTTATCTTCCACAGACTTGACCAAATAGACGATCGCCGGAAAGTGGTCGCTGAATCCGTTCAGGAAAATATCGCCGCTGAAAGTACGCAAGGGATGTCCTTTGTAGGCGCCTTCCCGCGCAATCAGAAAATCGCGATTGAAGATTTCGGCTTTCCAGAATTTGAAATGTTCCGCGTCGGAAGTCAGCAAATTGCCCGAAATGATGATCTGATCAAACAAATTCCATTTGCCCTGATAGCCCAGCGAGCCTACACCTTTGGCAAAAATTTCAGCCATCGGATTGAAAAGGTCATCGCTATTGACTTGTTTGCGCTTCGCTTTGGCGCCCAATTCTTTGCTGACGCTGATGTCCTTAGGATCATCGTTTAAGTCGCCCATAATGACAATTTTGGCATTGGCGTCTTGTTGGCGCAAGGAATCGGCGATGGCTTTATTGAGTCGCGCAACAGCACAACGCAGGGGACGGCTTTCCCGCTCTCCCCGACTGCGCGAGGGCCAGTGATTGACGAGGATATGAAATTTTTCGCCACCCATCCTGCCGGTTACCAACAGCGGATCGCGCGTCTTGAAATTCGGTTCTTCGGGGATGACCAAGCGAAACGATTGTGATGATTCTACTTGAAACAGCGCCGGATTGTAGAGCAAAGCCACATCAACGCCCCGCAAATCGGGCGAATCGTAATGCACAATTTGCAGTTTTTGTTGCGCCAAAGGCTCCGTTTTGATCAAATCTTCCAGCACTTGACGGTTTTCAATTTCCGAAACGCCGATGACAGCCGGTCCTAACGGGCAGCTTTCCTTGCCCAATTTGCTCATTGCGTAAGCCATATTTCCCAATTTGCGGAAATACTTGTCACCATTCCACTTTTTGGCTCCCTGCGGCGAAAATTCCAAATCATAACTGCCATTGGCATTGATGGTATCAAACAGATTTTCCAAATTGTAAAACGCTATGGCATAAGGGACTACCACTTTTTTCTGCGCGACATTTTGCCCAATCAGTGCGTTAAAACACAGCAGGCAAGCAACAAATAGACTGTAATATTTCATCATAACTTTGTATTTAGATTACAAAGATACAACATTTTTTTGTCCGAACAGTGATTTTCGTATGATTTTTTAGAAAAAAACTTTCCAAGTCTTCTGTCTGAACCTTGATTGTCTGAACCTTGATTTTCATAAGATTAATATGATTGCCTTGATTTTTACACCCTTATTTATTAAGGTTCCCTTAGTAGCCATGTATAAAACGCCCCATCATCCTGCCCTTATTCC
>JAISUM010000062.1 GCA_031272095.1 Candidatus Symbiothrix sp.
AACGAACTGACGCAGGCTATGCTCGTCATCCTCAAGAGCGGCGGTCTGCAGGGCGGCGGCACCAACTTCGACGCCAAGACCCGTCGCAGCAGCACCGACCTCGAAGACATCTTTATCGCTCACATCAGCGGCATGGACGCTTTCGCTCGCGCACTCGAAACTGCGGCTGCCATACTTGAGAAGTCGCCTTACCAACAGATGCTCAAAGAGCGCTATGCCTCTTTCGACAGCGGCAAGGGCAAAGAATTTGAAGACGGCAAACTGTCGCTCGAAGCCCTCGTAGCCTACGCCAAGCAGAACGGCGAGCCGAAGCAGCTAAGCGGCAAACAGGAACTGTATGAGGCAATTGTTAATATGTATATTTAAAACGTATTGCAAACTGTATGTGCGTTTGAATCAGGCAAAATAAAAATCAGGGATGTTTAGTGCCAATCTGTTTTCACAAAAACCTTTTTAGAAACACTGTCCTGTTCTAAAAAATAGATGATAGCAGGGCTGAAAAATATTCCCTGATAACTTTTGCGCGTATTGATGGCGACAATATGCCAAGTCGAATATCCGATCTGCAAGGCTTCTCGGGTAGAAAAAACCGATCGCGCTATCGGCTGACTGAAAAAATCATTTTCGGTCGGCTGCAAAATAAACGAAATGCTATCGTTCTTGATTTGCAGACTGTCCATCGGCAATACAAAAAAACCAAGATAGTCTATTCCCGTTTCGTCAAATTCGTTGGTCGTGCCATAATAATAGCCTTTCAGACTGTCATTGCTGTGTTCAAGAAGAATATAATTGTCTGCACTTACATTGTATCTGTATGGATCCATGGAGTGATAGCAATACAAATCGTAGTGGCAAGATTCATCTGTAATCGGTTTTGAACACGGAGTAACACATTCTTCTTCGTCGATCTTCTTGAATGTTTTTTTGCATTCGGCATTCAAATTTATGGTTGCAGAGTCTGAAAACACTCCCCGATAGCTTCTACCCGAATTTAAACGAGCAATATCCCAATGCGAATATCCCATTTTCAAAGCTTCTTCTGTTGAGCGTATCGACCGTGCTATCGGTTGAACCAGAAAATCATTGTTGGTCGGCTGCAAAACAAACGAAATGCTATCGTTCTTGATTTGCAGACTGTCCATCGGCAACACAAAAAAACCGCACGGATAGCCTTCACGCACCTCATCAAATTCATCGGTTGTGCCATAATAATAACCTTTGAGACTGTCATTTTCGATCTCAAGGAAAATATAATTGTTTTCTGCATTGTCGTATGGATACTCATAACAATACCATCCGCATCTGTACGAAGTCTCCTTCGGCTGTGTCGAACAGCTATTTATACATAACGGAAATAGCAAAAGAAACAAAAGTATTACAGAATTATTTTTCATCTTCTTTCAAATCGGCAGCGTCACCTTATTCGTTTCGGCTCTTTTTCTTTCTCCAAATTTTCTTTGGTTTTGGTGAAAATTCGGACGATTGAGAACTTGCAAGAATGATTTTTCAAATCTTCTATTTCGTCGGAATTGATGACTTCTACCCGTAAAATATAATCTTTATCGAACATATAGGAATAAATATCTTCTGGACACAGTTTGTTGTTAATCAACAACATACGCAAGTTATTCACCGGTTTGTCTTTGTATCCCAATAAGATTTGATGCAAATTGACCAGCGTCGGTTGATAGCCGGGCGCTTGGAAATTCATGTGCTGATTGTATTTCACGCCATTGATGATGCTATCTTTGGCAGGCAGTGATTCTACCCAAACATCTGATACCGTTGCCATTACGTCGAGATCTATCCCCGCAATATCTTTAATGAAAACCGAGTTTAAATAGGCGGCTCTTTTGCCTGATTGCACTTGGGAATAGCTATTCAGGCTAAATACACAGCACGCAATAATAAAGAAAAGCGTCTTTTTCATGTTGATAAATTTTTAATTGAACATATTTATTGTTGTTTCACGCTGCAAAGGTAGGCAAAAAAACAATACCGCAAGCAAATTTTTATTGCGATTTTATTGCGAAATTTTGCGATTTTTCGCAAAGTATAACTTGCTGATTATCAAATTGCAAGAATGGGAGAAGTTGGCAGAAATTTTAGAGGTGGCGATTATTTTGATATAAGAATCCAATTGTGCAGTTTCTTGCGCAGTCAAATCAAGCAGTTTGAGTGGCGCCAATGCGTCAAGTCCGGCTTGTTGTCCGTGCAATAGATAGCTTGCAAAAGCATAGACAAAGCGAGGGTAATACTTGGTCGTGTCGGCAAGCATTTGCTTTTCCGACAACAACAAGGCTTGTCTGTAGTCTGTTTGCGCTTTGTCCGGCGCTTGCATTTTTTCATATTGCAGCCCTCTGACAAGATAAAGATCGGGATTGTTCGTGCTGTGTCGCATCGCATCATCTATGCTTAGCATTGCATCAGTCAGTTGATTTTGTTCGTTCAACAGTCTGATTTTCAATGAATAAGGCAACAAATAAGAGGAGTCGGCTTGAATGGATTCATCCAACAACGATAGCACTAATGCCAACGAATCGCCGTGCAAATTGCTGTGCCGACGCAAATCGAACACCATTTGTACGGCTTCATTATTTTTGGCAATCGCCAATTCGCGATTCTTCGTTTTGCTACTCTGACGGGTGGCTTTTTCACAAGCCCAAAATGCCGATAAACTCAGGCACAGGATAGCAAGGGCGGTAAGTTTTTGTGGGTTCATAATTTTGCGTTACCTTTTATATAAAACACCCCTTTATATCGCTGATACATATTCATCGGGAAAAATTCCTGCAAAAAATGTCCGCTACCTTTGAAACGCGAAAACACAATTTGATTCCATTCCTCTGTCATTGGTAAATACAAACAATCCGTATTTTGTTGATCTAAAGCATATTCAATACTTTGAGAATCAGGTGCGGATAAAGCGGAAGATACAAAGTTAAATTCCACATCTCGCGCTGATGCTTGACCGTGACCAATCAGAATAGCCAAAGGCAGATATTTGTCGCCAAAGCAATGTTTCATATAGTTACCGACTGAGCGACAGGGAACTGCCGGAAACGTCGAAACCGTATTTATATGCGCTGCATGACCATAAAGAAGCGTTTGCGAAAGGCTATCCGACAGCGTATTTATTAATAATTTTGCATTTACAAACATCACCGAATCGCGCTTTTCAAATCGTTTCCCATAGTTATTTCCCATCGCATCGGACAGATGAAGAATATGTATTATTTTATCCGCTTCGCCCGACAAAAATACTGTTTCCAACTTATTTTTATTGGCAGTGATATAGTTTATCGCATCAATTGCTGTTTTTTCAACGAGCAAATTAGCAAGTTCATCTAATTCACGCAGTTTGAAGCGCTTATTCAGCAACGCCAAATAATCGGAAATATCTTTGGCAGAACGAGAATCATAATTGTAGTCCATTCCGAACAAAGAAACTTTGTCTTTTTCCGCTTTATCGGAATTATATTCTCGCAAAGTATCCAATAAAATCGCTAACGGTTTATTGGAAATACTGCTTTTATCGAACTCAAAATCAGCGTCATAGATATATCGGTTGTAAACAAAGGTTTGCTCTAAGGACTTTTCAATAAGTATAAGTTTACAATTATTGTTTTTTACTTGATTAACAGCAAATTGACAGAAGAAATTTTGAATTTCATCGTTATTGTGTACCGGCTCGCCCAAAGCAATGATTTTTGCCGTTTTTATATCTTCAATCTTATGAAAAGCATTGTTATAATTTGCAGTATCTATTTCAAGATATTTAGGTTTAGCGGTGGGCGGCGATAATTTTCGTGGCGTAAAAGTATCAATATCTCGGTTGCCGAGTGCAATTCCCAATTTTGAAAAAATCACGTATGCGTCTTCTTTTTTCTTACCTGTTACACGGATTTTAAAGTTCAGCAATTCGGCATTTGATAAAGAAATCTCTTTTGAGGCAGAAGATAAAATACTGTCAGGGCTATAAATAATTGTGTCTGAAGAAATTATATTTTCACACCTATCGATGCCATCGATAATTAGCGTTAAGTCTTCAATATTTTTGCCTTTACTTTCTATTGTGATTTTTCCGGTCTGCGCCTGATTTTCCGGCAATAGCACCCGTTGTTCCATTTCCGTATATAAGCAGTCGGCGAAAGGATATTGACTGTAATACATTTTTGAGATGTGAATACTATCCTGCACAAGAGGTATATACATCAAATATGCAGCGTTTTCTCTCCAATGATATACCGCAGAATCCGGTTTCAGTTTGAAATCAAGATTATATAAAGTTGTATGATTGGGCACAGAATCCGTGCTGTTGCAAGCAAAGATTGCCATTGTAAAAAAAATGGCATAAAGGGCAGGTTTTTTAATTTCCATAATCTTCTCGCGCTTGATTGTATCCATCTCTTATGCCTTTGCTGTAATATATCATTTCATATTGAACACTGCCAATTTCATTACCGGCAACAGCCGCAGAAATAAATGAATATACGTGCGCATACACTCCTGATAAAACGCCGCCATTTTGTCCAATAGAGTAACCTTGCTCAAATCCGCTTCTATACATCATATCATAGGATGCTACACCGGAATTAGCAAACATAGAATTATATTTATAACTACTGCCACTATAAGTGCTATTGTTATTGTAAGTAGCCTGATTCCACCACCCGTAGGCATAAGAATTTGATCCCGGAGTAATTACAGCTTCCGTACCAACATAACCCAGTCCCTCTACATAGCCTCCTATCCAGACGCCACATTCCATTAAAAATTCAAACTCATGATATTCATAAGGATCCGAAACCGTGCCTTTACCTCCCACTATTTTTTCGGGACGGTTAACCATTTGAAACTTCTGTTTCATTGATTCTAAATTTAATTTTCTTAAGCTTTTCATCTGTATAAATTTTATTATTGTTTGACCCTGCAAAGGTAGGCAAAAAAACAATACCGCAAGCAAATTTTTATTGCGATTTTATTGCGAAATTTTGCGATTTTTCGCAAAATATAAGTTGCTGATTATCAAATAATAAGGTTGTTAAATTGAAAAAATATCGCATTTTTTTGCGATTAGCGCAATATTTGCGCAAATTTGTCGCAAAGAAATCTAAAAGAAAACTGATAGAAAAGGGCAAAATAAATTGATATTCGTGGGGGAAACGGGGGAACATCGTCAATATTTTTGCTTTAATTCTTTCAAAATATTTACTTGTTCAAACATTGCACTTTTCGGCATTTTGTAGTTTCTCGGCTGTGCTCGGCTTTCTGAAAGATAGATCAATCCGTCTATACGCTCCGACAAATTGCCAAAATAGCGATATTCCATGGTCGCATCGTATCTTGCGCCAACTCCCCGATAATACATTTTTTGCGACAGTGTTTTTGTTGGATAAAAAAAGAAACTGTCCGCTTGCTGCAAACACAGATATTCAATACTGTTTTTTATTGGAGATGGCAAATCTACAACACATGTATCCATATATTGAATGGCGCCTTGTCCGCAAAAAAGTCCAAGCGTGTAATACTGATTTTTATACTGTTGATCAATATAATATCCCAAAGAATAGATATCTTCCGATGCGGCAAGACCTTGCGCTTTTTTATTCAAATGGGAGTTATGTGCAACAATGGCAAGACGGTCTCCGTATCGGCTTATCCATGTTTGTATGCTCAAATACATAGTAGAATCGCGTGAAATCATGCTATTTATTATGTTGTTTGCAGATATATTTTGTTGAGTATGTTTTATTACTTGACGGAGCGCATATTCAAAATCGGCATAAAAATCATCGCCCATAATGGAGCGCAGAGCGGTATCACTATCTATAAAACTGATAATCGCCTCCCATTTTGCATCCTCTATCATCTGCAATAAAGGTAACAACTGTTGTTTGTTTTGTGCAGTGATAAAACAATTCAAATAAGTAAACAAGGGATTCCGCCACCGATCCAACTGAACATCATACAATCCGAATATACTGACCGATTCCGTATTTGTTTGATTATATTGACGTAACCAGAGCAAAAAGTCATACCATACATCAAAACTATAGTTGGCATTTTCCACCCAATATTGATGCGCCTCAAAATCTTCTGTGTTGATTTTTTCATGAATAAATAAATTCCATAATAAAATATGATACAGACTTCCTTCCAACAGCACCAATTTACAGGAACGATTTTGTATCAAATTTTTCAACAATGCTATTTCTGTTTGAGCAAAAGAATGACTGCCATGCATGCTTTCACCAATCCCAATTATCGTAGCGCTATCAGGGATTGGGATGGCGGCAAAAGAACTGCTGTCTTGAAATGACAATTCAATTTTCTGTTGTTGGTCAAAATCTACAACAGCTTGTATTTCAGTGTTTTTATACTGCTCTATGGGCTTGTTGTCGATTTCGATGTCAATTTTGTCTATCCAAAATTTCTGTATCTTTGTGCTATCATACGACAAACCAAACAGATAAATGTCAAGAGACAAGTCGGTGGCATCTTTAGCGGCAAACGTAATTGTTTTTTTCGTCCAGCAACTGTCATTATTGATGTCCCATTTGGCACGATACACCACATCATCTGCCTGATTTAACGTAAAAAACTGCATACGGGCTTCACTCAAATTCAGACATTGATTGTTAATCGCAATTGTAATGGAATCCATTCCGGTCGGCAAGTGAAACGTTTTAGATAAGTTCACGAGTAATAGTGCTTGCTGTACTATAGGTATCCACGGATCACGAAAAACTTGTTGTTCCATGCAAAGCGGATGTTTGCCGGAAATTATCATCGCGCTGTCATGATAGATTTCCGCAACAGATGCAATTCTCCACTTAAAATCCGCCGGATTTTCGGAATGAAAATCAAGATTATAATCGGCTTTTTCGGCTTGGCAACCAAACGAGATAATCAGCCATAAAAATAAAATATAGGGTTTCATAAAATGATGATTAAATTATTATTGTTTGACCCTGCAAAGGTAGGCAAAAAAACAATACCGCAAGCAAATTTTTATTGCGATTTTATTGCGGAATTTTGCGATTTTTCGCAAAATATAAGGCGCTGATTATCAAATAATAAGCTTATTAAATTGAAAAAATATCGCATTTTTTTGCGATTAGCGCAATATTTGCGCAAATTTGTCGCAAAGAATCTAAAAAATGAATATCGTATATAATGCCTAATAGCCGGAATGGTTTTCGGTAAGTCAATTGGGTAACATAAAGGCTAATAATAAGGGAATAAGGGCGGGGCGTGGTGTGTGTGCCAAGCTACTAAGGGTGCTTTAGGAAATAAGGGGTTTTTGTAGAGACGTGGTGCGCCGCATCTCCCCCTCTCCGGTGCGGAGAGGGGGTCGGGGGGTGAGGACTGCTTGTTTTGTTTGGAGCAAATGAGGTTTTATGTCCGGCAAACAAGTTGCCCTACGTTATTGACATACAACCCCGCCCCATACGACACCATTAAAAACCTTCATTATTCTTTCACGCAACGGACAGAGTGCCCATCTGCCACCGATGAAATATAGATATTAGTGCCGGAAATTACTTGAGAAATACTGAAGCCAAGTACCAACACACTCGTTGAAGTATGCGCCGTACTGCTCCAATAGAATCCGCCGTGGTTGCCATTAAATTGACCCAAGTAATCATCGCGAAAACCCGCGGCGGGCAGAAAGACCTTAGCTCCATTTGAATTAGTTATAACAGCTCCGCCGTATGCATGATTAGCAGGCGATCGCCAAGTCCAAGTATTGTTAATAGCGTCGGACCATGTTTCATTCAAGGGAGCATCGCTCGTACCATCACCGTCATATATATCGATAAACTGCCACCTGCTTGGAACTTTCCAATTTGACGGGCAAGGATCATTAGCGGTTTTATTTGGATTACGGTTCCCAGAAGATTGAGTGCTTTGTCCCCAACGATAGAGAGAAGCAACAGAACTCCAAGAGAATTCATACGTCAAGAAATAACCCACCTCGGTAGCATTTGTTACCTGGTCAAAGTTGTTGCCCATTTCATTGCTCCATCCGGAATAAGTGCCGTTAGTAGTAGTAGTGGGACGGGGTATTGACATAGAAGTATTGTTAGCCCCCCCACTCATAGGAAGTATGGTGTTCATTTTGAATGTGCTATGCTTTGTCCAGACCGTTTTTTGATGTCCGTCGGGAACACGCCCCCACTGGTAAAAATCGCCCAGATCTTCGGCATTGTTACCATCGCTCTGACCAAGATTGAGCAACGCCATTTTGATGGTAGCCGAACTGCCTCCGGGAACTGTTAGTCCGCCGTTGCCTTTTTTCAAAGTTATGTATTTCACCCCATCTTCTTCCCCATATCCGGCGAGATAGTTTCCACTATTATTCTTTGTATTTATGAACAAAATTTCCATACCGTCGTCTTGCACCGTCATTTTACAATCTGCCGATCGCTGGCAACGGAACAAAAAAGTATCAGCGTAGTTGGTGTCGTAACCGGTTCCGGATAATAACGGATTAGCTGTCGGATCGTCTTGGAAATTCACCGGGATATGCAGGATGTCGGTTTGTGAACCTGTTACGCTTGCAGGAAGGTCAACCCAGTTCGTTCCTGTTGTTAATTTCACTTGCCACTGATATTGTGTCGGAGCATCAGTTCCGTTGTTGCTGTCGTAAGCATAAACATCCTGAGATTGGAAATCGTACATCACATTAGTATATGTGGTAACTGCGGAGGCGTAGTTGTCGAAACCAAATGTAATTTTATTAGAAACAGCCGTTGCCGTGGATATGCATACTTCGCTCGAAGGCGTCATTACGCACCAGATGGAGTCAGTATCGGTGTAGGTCAGCGTGTAAGTGGCAGTTGTTGCACTTGCAATAGCTGTACTTTTATTCATCCACTGATAGGTGGGGGATATTCCTCCATTGGTTGGCGTAGCAGTCAAAGTGGCGGTTGTGCCTGTGCAGGATGATATACTGATGCTTAGCGCGGGAATAACAATCGGCGTTACCGTCAAAATCAGCGTAATTGTGCTATCGCCGCCGGCTGCATTGCCGCCGGCTATTGTTCTCGAATAAGTTCCTGCCATGCTCTCATTGAAACCGTTGTCATTATAGGTATCGCCGGAGCAAATTGTAGCACTAATGATCTTGAAAGTCGCCGAGGTACATTCCGGAAACGGACATCCCGCCGGATGCCACGTTGCACCGTCCCAGACGTACAAACAAGGTATCAAGCCGCGCCCGCAAGGGTCGTCGGTAATGTTATACACCACCATCCCCGTCGCCGAGGGATCGACGTCTAAGTTATAGATCAGCGCGTCGCCCAAGTTGAGATGCGCCGTGTCGGGCAGCGCTACTACCGTCAATTTTGTACCAAGCGTATCGACTTGTTGCGTCGGAACGATGTCTGTCCTCGATCGCAAATGTAATAATGCGGCACGATGCGGATCCTGCAAAGTCCCAATCGTAACTTGGGCTTTGCCTGTGAAACTTGCGAATGTACAAGCAAATAACATAAGGAGAATTTTTTGTTTCATTGTTGAGTAAATTTTTAAATACGCAGGCGCAAAGGTAATGATAATTTTTATATTTATCAAAAAATCACTCTAAAATCACAGTTCAGACAGAAAAAATTTGTATCTTTGCGGCTCGAACAAAGAAGTTCCATGGCGACAAAAGAAGATATTAAACACGCATTGAGTTATATGAATACGCATTGGCAACGTCAAAACAATGAATTGGATGCATCGACCAACTTTGTCTATGATACGGATTCCGTTGATGCTGTCCTCCATGTTTGCACCCGAAAAGGTATAGATAAAAACTATGCGTTGCACAGGTGGTATAATTTTCATTGCGCCAAATATCACGAATATTTATTTCTAAAGAACGGTGCGGTCGCCGAAACGGATCCCCGCCACAAAACGGTCGATTTTTACATCAACAAGGTGCCTTTCGACCTGAAAACGTCGGTGTTTCCGAAAGCCTTGCACGAAACTTTGGACTTAAACAAGCGGGAAGACAAAAACCGACTGATTCGCTGGCTCTACGATCACCAATCGCAATTCGGACGGAAACATTTTGCCAATCGCCTGTTTGTTATCTGCAAAGATTTAGCCGGAAAATCCGACTTTGAACTGATCGAAAAACGGATTCGGGCTTTTATGCGCTATTCCGAACAGCACGGGTTTAATCAAATCAAAATCAATCATCAAGCCCTGTGCAGCGATGTGATATGGGTACATTCGGAGGACGGACAATGAATTATATCGGCTCGAAATACAAACTTTTGCCCTTCATCCGCGAAACAGTGCTCTCGGTAACGTCGGGCGACCTGAAAGACACAGTTTTTTGCGATATTTTCGCCGGAACAGGCATCGTCGGACGCAGTTTCAAAGGCGCCGTCAAAAAAATTATCGCCAACGACCTTGAATATTACAGTTATGTCTTAAACAAAAATTATATCGGCAATCATTTGGAAATAAAAGATAAACAGCTGTATATAAACAAATTAAACGAACTTTCAGGCACAGAAGGTTTTGTCTATCGGCACTACTGTCGCAGCGGCAACGGCGAACGGCAATATTTTTCGGATGAGAACGGCAAAAAAATCGACGCGATCCGGCAGACAATAGAAAGATGGAAAACAACCGGCAAAATCGACGCACCTCTCTACTGGTTCCTCTTGACAAGCCTCCTCGAAAGCGCCGACAAAGTAGCAAATACGGCGTCGGTCTATGGCGCCTACCTGAAAAAACTGAAAAAAACCGCACAAAAAACATTGATCGTCGAACCTGCCGATTACGAATTGAACGACAACGAACATCAGGTTTTCAATGCCGACAGCAACGAACTCATCAAAAAGATTGAAGGCGATATCCTCTATTTAGACCCCCCTTACAATGCACGACAATACGGAGCTAATTATCACTTACTCAACACGATAGCACGATACGATCAGTTCGTTCCGCAAGGCAAAACCGGTTTGCGCAATTATCACAAATCGAGCTATTGCAGCCGAAATACCGTGCAACACTCGTTTGAAGAACTGATCCGAAACGCCCAATTCAAATATATCTTTTTGAGTTACAACAACGAAGGACTGATGTCGGCGACAGAAGTGCGGCAAATCATGCAAAAATACGGCAGATATGCAGTAGCAGCTACCGACTACCAGCGTTTTAAAGCCGATAAAACCGAAAATCGACAGCATAAAGCCAATAATACCAAAGAATATTTGCACATATTAGAAAAATAACAAAATAAAAATAAATCCATTATGAAACCGGAAAAAAACATGAGACGAGGTTCGACCGAGCGCATCCGACGACTGCGCGATATATCGGAAAAACAATCTCAACCCATCGTGTCGATGGAAAGGGCGGTCTTGCTGACCGAAGCCTATAAAATGTACGAAGGCAAATCGTCAATGCCCGTTTTGCGGGGTAAAGTCTTCAAATACCTGATGCAAAACCGCACGCTCTACCTTGAAGACGGCGCTCTCATCGTCGGCGAAAAAGGACATCAACCTTGGGCGGCGCCTACTTTCCCCGAACTCTGCTGCCACAGCCTTGAAGATTTCGACAATATGCACAACCGCCAAAAAGTCTTTTTCCGCGTAACAGAAGAAGACAAACGGATTCAACGCGACCTCATTATTCCCTTCTGGAAAGACCGCGCCATGATGAGCCGACTGATGCCGCTGCTGCCCGACGAATGGCACCGACTGTTCAACGCCGGACTTTATACCGAATTTTTGCTGCAACGCGGACCGGGACATACCGTCGCCGACGGAAAAATATACCGCAAAGGCTATTTGGATTTTATCATTGATATCGAAACGGAAATTGCCGCACTCGATTTCGGCAATGATTTACAGGCGCTTGCCCGTCGCGACGAACTCGAAGGAATGAAACTCGTCTGCGAAGGAATGGTGGTTCTGGGCGAACGCTATGCGGCTTTGGCGCGTGAAAAAGCCGCCGCCGAAACATCGGAAATCAAAAAACGCGAATGGCTCGAACTTGCCGCCGTCTGCGACCGCGTCCCCGCCCACGCCCCCCAAACCTTCCGCGAAGCCATTCAGATGTACTGGTTTACGCATATCGGCGTTACCACAGAGATGAACAACTGGGACGCTTATTCTCCCGGCAAACTCGACCAACACCTCGAACCGTTCTACGACCGCGAAATCGAAGCCGGAACGCTCACCCGCGAGGCTGCCCGCGAACTGCTCGAAAATCTGTGGATACAATTCAACAACCAACCGGCGCCACCAAAAGTAGGCGTAACGCTCAAAGAGAGTGGCACTTATACCGATTTCTGCAATATCAATACCGGCAGTCTGCGTCCCGACGGCACCTGCGGCGTCAGCGAGGTGAGCTACCTGATTTTGGAAGTGATGGACGAAATGAAACTCCTCCAGCCAAGTTCCAATGTGCAAATCTCGCGCAAAAGCCCCGAAAAATTTCTGCACGAAGCCGTCAAAATCTCGCGCAAAGGCTGGGGACAACCCGCTTTTTACAACTCGGAAGCCATTCTGCACGAATTGCAATATCTCGGCAAATCTATCGACGACGCAAGAGAAAGCGGCATCGCCAGCGGCTGCGTCGAAACAGGTACGGCAGGCAAAGAATCTTACATCCTGACCGGCTACCTGAATGTGCCGAAAGCACTGGAATTGACGCTCAATCGCGGATTCGACGCTTATTCGGGACAACAGGCAGGCTTGGATTTGGGCGACCCGACAAAATTTTCGTCCTACGAAGAACTCTATGATGCTTATTGCAAACAACTGAAATATGTGGTGGATGTGAAATGTGCAGGCAATAACCTGATAGAACGGATGTATATGGATATGCCCGTGCCGCTGCTTTCGGTGCTGACGGACGACTGCATCAAGCGCGGAATGGACTACAACTGTGGCGGAGCGCGTTATAATACCTCTTATATTCAATGCGTCGGCATCGCGACCATTACCGATTCGTTAGCGGCAATCAAGAAAAATATCTTTGAAGACAAACGTTTCACTATGAACGATTTGCTCGCCGCGCTGCAAGCCGATTTCGCAGGCTACGACGAGATTTTCGACCTTGTGCATCATCAAACGCCCAAATACGGCAACGACGACGATTATGCCGACGATATTTTGCGCCAAATAGTGGATCTGCTGCAACAGACCATCGCAGGACGCGCTACCCCGAAAGGCGCACGCACCGTCGTGGAATTTTTGCCGACCACCTGCCATGTCTATTTCGGACAAACGATGTTGGCAAGTCCCAACGGACGACACGCCCACATCCCGCTGCCTGACGGTATTTCGCCTGAAAAAAATGCCGACCGTAAAGGTCCGACCGCCGTCATCAAATCCGCTGCAAAAATCGACCAGCTGAAAACAGGCGGCGCTTTACTCAACCAAAAATTTACCCCCTCGGTAGTAGCCGGAGAAGAAGGCGTGCGCAATATGTCGGCGCTCATTCGTTCTTATTTTGCGATGGACGGGCATCATTTGCAATTCAACGTGATCGACCGCGCTACCCTGCTCGACGCCCAGCAACATCCCGAAGAATACGAAAACCTGATCGTGCGCGTGGCAGGCTACAGCGACTATTTCAACAACCTCGACAAAGCCCTGCAAGACGAAATCATCAATCGCACCGAGCAAAGTTTCTAAAATGTTTGCAGTATGACAAAAATCGTTCTGATCGGCGCCGGAAATGTCGCAACGCATATAGGAAAAGCGTTGAACGCCAAAGGATTCGACATAGTGCAGGTCTATAACCGCACTTTGGCGACGGCGCAGGAGCTGAGCAAACGCCTGCAAGCTTCGGCAACAGACTCGCTGCCGGATTTATACACGCAAGCCGACTTGTATATTTTTGCGGTTAAAGACGCGGCGCTGGCTGATCTGTTGCCACAAATGCCGACGACAACAGGAATATGGGTGCATACGGCGGGCAGTCTGCCAATGTCGGTATTTGAAGGATCCTCAAGCAATTACGGCGTTATCTATCCTTTGCAGACTTTCAGCAAAGAGCGTCCGGTTAGCTTCGACCACCTGCCGCTTTTCGTCGAAGGAAATACCGCCCGCAATGAAGATTTTTTGGCTGATATTGCGGCTGTGCTATCCGATACAGTGATGCGTTTGCCGTCGGAAAAACGCCAATACCTGCATTTAGCGGCGGTGTTCGCCTGCAATTTCGTCAATCACATGTACGACATAGCAGCACAAATTTTGGAAAAAGAATCGCTGCCCTACGAATTGCTTTTGCCACTGATAGAAGAAACGGCAGCTAAAATAAAAACGATGCCGCCGCGACAAGCACAAACCGGTCCGGCAGTGCGCTACGATGACAATATTATACGCCGACATTTGGAATTACTGAAAAACGATCTCAATAATCAGGAAATTTACAGCCAAATCAGCAAAAATATCCATTTTTTTTCCTACCTTTGTCGGCTCTTTTACGAAAAATAAAATTCAAAGACAATGAGAACGATTACTTTAATTCTGACTTGTTTGGTAGTTTATGCTGCTGATAATAAAGCATGTACCAATCTTTTAGTAGGCAAAAAAGCATCCTTGGATGGCTCTACAATAGTAACTTACAGCGCCGATTCTTATGCCATGTACGGCGAATTATACCATTATCCGGCGGCAAAATATCCGGCAGGTACGATGTTGGACGTGCGCGAATGGGATTCCGGTAAGTATATGGGACAAATTCCGCAGGCAGCAGAAACTTACAACGTGGTCGGAAATATGAACGAATACCAATTGTGCATCGGCGAAACGACTTTCGGCGGACGCCACGAACTTTTGGACACCACCGCCATTTTAGACTACGGAAGTTTGATTTATATCGCTTTGCAACGTTCCAAAACAGCGCGGGAAGCTATCCGCGTAATGACCGATTTGGTGGCAAAATACGGCTATGCCAGCGAAGGCGAATCGTTTTCCATCGTCGATAAAAACGAAGTCTGGATCATGGAAATGATCGGCAAAGGCGTCGGCAATAAAGGCGCAGTCTGGGTAGCCGTGCGGATTCCCGACGATTGTATCTCGGCGCACGCCAACCAATCGCGGATTCATCAATTTCCACTGAACGACCCCGATAATTGCCTCTATTCTAAAGACGTCATCTCGTTTGCCCGTTCAAAAAAATATTTTTCCGGAGCCGACAAAGATTTTAGTTTTTCAAAAGCATATAACCCGTTGGATTGGAGCGGATTGCGGTTTTGCGAAGCCCGCGTATGGAGCTTTTACAATCGTTACACCGACAACGCCGAACAGTGGTTGCCGTATATTTTGGGCGAATCGTCCGAACCGATGCCGCTCTATGTCAAGCCCAAACACGTATTAAGTGTAAAAAATATTATGGATATGATGCGCGACCATTACGAAGGAACGGTTTTCGACCCCACCAAAGACGTCGCTGCAGGTCCTTTCCATTCGCCCTATCGCTTTCATCCCCTGTCGTTTGAAGTAGATAGCGTCAAATACGGTTTTGAACGCCCGATTTCGACCCAGCAAACCGCTTTCACTTTCGTCGGACAGATGCGCAACTTTTTGCCCGATCAGGTCGGCGGCGTGTTATGGTTTGGCGTGGATGACGCCCGTTTTACGGTTTATACGCCGATGTACGGCTGCATCACGGAAATTCCGGAATGTTATCGTACAGGCACCGCCGATTTTATTACTTTTTCGTGGAAATCGGCATTTTGGGTGCATAACTGGGTGGCAAATATGGCGTATGCACGTTACAATCAGATCATTGAAGATGTACAACCACTGCAAGATCAAATCGAAGGTATGTTTTTTGAAGTACAAACAAACATCGAAAAAATTGCCGGAGGACACAAAAATCCCACTTTTTTTCTGACGCAATATTGCAACCGCATGGCGCAACAAGTCCATGAACGCTGGCAAGAATTGGGCGAATACCTGATTGTGAAATACATGGACGGCGTCGTCAAAAAAGAAGCCGACGGCAAATTTATTCACAACGCATACGGCGGCTCGCAATATCCCAACCGCCCGAAATGGGACGCGGATTTCTTGCGTAGAATCGTCGAAGAAAAAGGCAACTGGTTAGAAGAAAAAGAAATAAAATAACTTACATAAATAAAATTGAAATAAAATGGAAGATTCAGTATTATTGGCGCAAGTGCGCACGAAAGCCCAAACATGGCTCGGTAACGAGTACGATTTGGAAACTCGTCAAAAAGTACAGGCATTGTTAGATAAGGAAGATACAACCGATTTGATCGAATCCTTTTATAAAGATTTGGAATTTGGTACCGGTGGGCTGCGCGGCATTATGGGCGTAGGCTCCAACCGCATGAATATTTATACGGTCGGCGCCGCTACGCAGGGGCTGGCAAATTACCTGAAAAAAGAATTTGCAGGTAAAAAGCAAATCAGTGTGGTGATCGGACACGACTGCCGCAACAACAGCCGTCTGTTCGCCGAAAAATCGGCAGACATCTTTTCCGCCAACGGTATCAGAGTATATCTCTTCCCTGCCCTGCGACCGACTCCGGAAATCAGCTATGCCATCCGCAAACTCGGTTGCCAAAGCGGTATCTGCATCACCGCCTCCCACAATCCGAAGGAGTACAATGGCTACAAAGCCTATTGGAGCGACGGCGCACAAGTGATCGCCCCACACGACAAAAACATTATCGCCGAAGTCAATCAGATTTCTTCGGTCAAAGATATTAATTTCAAGGCGCAAAAACAGCTGATTGAGTTGCTCGACGAACGCATCGACGAAGCTTATATCAAAGACCTGCTGTCGCTGTCGCTGTCCGGCGATGCTATCAAACGACACCGCGACATCAAAATCGTTTATACACCGATTCACGGCACCGGTATCACTTTGATTCCCAAAGCTTTGAAAACGCTGGGCTTTGAAAATATCATCGGCGTACCCGAACAAGAAGTGATCAGCGGCGATTTTCCGACCGTCGTATCGCCCAACCCCGAAGAAGCCGCCGCCCTGAAAATGGCTGTCGAAAAAGCCATCGCCACCGGCGCCGACCTCGTGATGGCTTCAGACCCCGACGCCGACCGTATCGGAGCCGCTGTGCGTAACGAAAACGGCGAATTTATCCTGCTCAACGGCAATCAGACTTTGCTCATATTCCTCTATTATCTGATTACGCGATGGAAAGAATTAGACCGACTGACCGGCAAAGAATATGTCGTCAAAACCATCGTCTCGTCGGAATTGATCAAAACCGTCGCACAACGCAACAACATCCGACTGTTCGACTGCTACACCGGTTTTAAATGGATCGCCGATGTGATGCGTCAGAACGAAAACAAACTGACCTATATCGGCGGCGGCGAAGAAAGTTACGGCTTCCTTGCCGAAGATTTTGTGCGCGACAAAGACTCCGTTTCGGCTTGTATGTTGCTGGCTGAAATCGCAGCTTGGGCGAAAGACAAAGACAAAACGGTCTATGAACTCTTGCAAGACATCTATGTAGAATACGGCTATTCAAAAGAAATCGGCATTTCGGTCGTGCGTCCGGGCAAAACAGGCGCCGAAGAAATCGAAACAATGATGAAAAATTTCCGCGAACATCCGCAAACCGAACTTGCCGGATCAAATGTGATTTTCATCAAAGATTATGCCAATCTGAAAGGTACTGATACGATTGAAAATGAACAGGTTACGCTCAATATGCCGACCACCTCTAATGTGCTGCAATACTTGGCAGCTGACGGCACCAAAGTGTCGATCCGTCCGTCGGGAACCGAGCCTAAAATCAAATTTTATATCGAAATTCACAGCAAAGTAGCCTCGCGTGCCGAAATTGCCGCCGCTGATGCCGCCGCCGATATAAAAATTCAGGAAGTTCGTAAATCTTTGGGCATATAAATCAGATGAAAACGTCCGCTTTTGCCGGTTTTTCGCCTCAAACTTTTCAATTCTTCGCCGAATTGGAAATGCATAACTACAAAGCATGGTTTGAAGAACACAAGCCTGTCTATGAACAGCAAGTGATGCAGCCGCTAAAAGCCTTGGCAACCGCACTGACGCCATTCTTCGCCTCTGTGGATAGCCAAATGGATCTGCGACTGCAAAAAATCGTTTCGCGGATCTATCGCGACATCCGTTTCTCAAAAGATAAAACGCCTTATAAAAGCCAGTTGTGGCTGTCGTTCCAACGACCTTTTGCAAGCAAAGATACGGCTTGGCTGTCCTTCCCCGGTTTTTATATGGAAATCAATAAAACCGGCATCAACTATGGAATGGGCTTGTATGCGCCGCAAAAAAAGATTATGGACCGGTTCCGCGAAATAGTCGAATACGATCCGCAACACTTCAAAACTATCGTTGCGGATTTACCGACACGACATGGTTTTCAACTCGGCGGCGAAAGCTATCAGCGACCGCTGAAAAACGATTTGGATAACTGGTTTCAAACTTGGATTCAACGTCGAGGCATTTATCTCTATAAACACCGACAGCTGAATGACCGCATGTATTCGACGGCGCTGCTGTCTGATTTGGAAAAAGAGTTTGCACTCTTGCAGCCTTTGTATGATTTTTTTGTAGAAGTGTGCGATTGAAATGAAAGAAACAGAAATGATTTTCGGCACCCGCGCCGTGATAGAAGCCATTCAGGCAGACAAGGAAATAGATAAAATTCTGATGCGACGCGATTTACAAAACGACCTCGCCCGCGAACTGTTCAATATCGTGCGCGATACGCATATTCCGATTCAACGTGTTCCGCAGGAAAAATTAGATCGGCTCACGCGAAAAAATCATCAAGGCGTCATCGCATTTATTTCGGCGGTTACTTATCAACGTTTGGAAGATATTGTGCCGTTTTTATACGAAGAGGGCAAAACGCCACTGATCATACTGTTAGACGGCATTACCGACGTGCGTAATTTTGGCGCGATTGCCCGCACTTGCGAATGTGCCGGCGCCGACGCCATCGTGATTCCTGCCCGCAACAGTGTCTCGGTCAATGCCGATGCCGTCAAAACCTCAGCAGGCGCACTGTTGAGCTTGCCCGTCTGCAAAGAAAACAGCATCACGGAGTCTATTCGTTTTCTGAAAAATTGCGGATACATAGTTGTGGCGGCAACCGAAAAAGCCACCACCGACTATACGCAAGTCGATTACAATTTGCCGACCGCCATTGTGATGGGCGGTGAAGATATGGGCATCGCTACCGAAAACCTGCGGCTCTGCAATGAATGGGTGAAAATTCCTTTGCTCGGTACAATCGCCTCGCTTAACGTGTCTGCGGCAACGGCGGTCATGCTCTACGAAATAGTCAGACAAAGAAAATAATGCCAAGAACAAAATCCGAGCGGTTTTTTCACGCAAAACCTGAAAATCTGAATTGTGCGCAAGCCATTCTGAACGTTTTTTCCGAAGAATTGAATATCCCGCAACAACGCATCGACGAGTTTCAATCTTTCGGAGGCGGACACGCTCCCAACGGATTGTGCGGCGCCTTGTTCGCTGCCGAAACCTTGTTGGCAGAACACGGAAAACCATCCGTTAAAGAAAAATTCAGGACATTAGCAGGCGGCATCACCTGCCACGAAATCAAAGAGATAGCCAAAACGCCCTGTCTGCAATGCCTGCGTTTTGCCGAGAAATTATTAGAAGAAAATTTAGCGGAGTTTCATCGGTAGCATCACCCGCCGTGATGCTATCGGTGAATCTCATTTTGAAGTGATCGGGTCGGGCTACTGTCCGAGCATTCCTACGCTTCGTTTGATGAACCGGCTCAGGGCTTCGCCTTTCAACAATCCATTGGAGAGCAGCGCCAGGTCGATGACTTGACCGGTCAGCTCTTTGGTGTTTTCTCTGTCCGAAACGATTTTCGCGACTATCGGCGCATCAAGGTTGACGGTCATATTGTAGGAGGTCGGCATGTCGCCATAGAAGTTCATTCCGGGCTGCATTTCCGCCATCTCTTTCATCCGTCGCATAAATTCGTTCTGCGTAACGGTAACCGGATTGGAGGTTTCGCCCAAGTGTTCAAACCCGACAACGAAATCGGTTTTTTCCATCGTGGGGATTGCCGACTTGAAGACTTCGACGAGCGCGGCGCGTTCCTCGTCGCTCATTTTCACCTCTTTGGCGTCGCCTTTTTTGATCAGGTTGTCAAGGACGTCGGCATCGACGCGCACAAATCGGGTCTTGTCTAATTTCGTTTCGAGCGTGTTCATAAAATGATTGTCCAACTGCCCGCCCATCAGCAGCACATCGTAGGCACGCGATTTGGCGTCGTCGATGTAGGGATATTGATCTGCCGCATCGGTCGTGTAGAGGTAGATCGTCGTCTTGTCTTTGTCGGTCTGATTGCTCTCGACAAGTGTTTTGTATTCGTCGAGCGTGAAGAATTTCTTGTCGCTGTTTTCCAAGAGGACAAATTTCATGGCGCGTTCCGCAAATTTTTCGTCGGTGATCATTCCGTATTCGACAAAAATTTTCAAGCTTTCCCATTTTTCTTCAAATTGAGGACGGTCGTTTTTGAAGATTTCTTCCAGCCGGTCGGCAACTTTCTTCGTAATATAGGTGGAGATTTTCTTTACATTGCTGTCCGATTGGAGATAGGAGCGGGAGACGTTCAGCGGAATATCGGGCGAGTCGATCACGCCGTGCAACAGCGTCAGGAACTCGGGCACGATGCCTTCGACCGAGTCGGTAACATACACCTGATTGCAATAGAGCTGGATTTTGTTCTTTTGCAGGTCGATGCCGCTTTTCACTTTCGGGAAATAGAGGATGCCGGTCAGGTGGAAGGGATAATCGACGTTGAGATGTATCCAGAACAGCGGATCTTCCGAAAAAGGATAGAGTTCTTTGTAGAAAGCACGGTAATCCTCGTCCGTCAAATCGGCAGGTTTGCGCGTCCAAAGCGGATTGGTGTCATTGATGATGTTATCTTCGTCCAATTCGACCGATTTGCCGTCTTTCCATTCGGTTTTTTTCCCGAAAGCAATCGGCACTGGCAAAAAGCGGCAGTATTTTTTCAACAATCCTTCGATCCGATACTTTTCCGCAAACTCTTTGCTGTCGTCGTCCAAATGCAGGACAATATCCGTCCCGCGCGATGCACGTTTGCTTTCCGTAATCGAATATTCCGGCGAACCGTCACATTCCCATTTCATTGCCGGCGCATCTTCGCGCCACGATTTTGTGATGATTTCGACCTTCTTCGCCACCATAAACGCCGAATAAAAGCCCAAACCGAAATGCCCGATAATCGCCGTCGCGTTATCTTTATATTTGTCCAAGAAATCGCCCGCCGAAGAGAACGCAATTTGGTTGATGTAGCGTTCAATCTCGTCTTCGGTCAGCCCGACGCCACTGTCGGAAACCGTCAGCGTCTTTTTCTTTTCGTCCAAACTGATGCGGATGGTCAGATCACCCAAATCGCCTTTAAATTCTCCGACCGAGGCAAGCGTTTTCAGCTTTTGCGTCGCGTCGGCAGCATTGGAGACCAATTCCCGCAGGAAAATTTCGTGGTCGCTGTATAAAAATTTCTTAATCACGGGGAAAATATTTTCAGTCGTTACCCCGATTCGACCGGTCTGCTTCGTTGTATTCATATTATATAGTTTAAATTTCTTCTGCTGATAGTATCACTCAAAGTGATGCTATCAGTCATTTACAAACATCATGCCACCCCCTCAATCTGACATTTTGTCGGAGTAAATATATATAAAAACCCACCCCTTGTAGCAATTAATGACTATCTGCTGCCGCGAAATTACTCACTTTTAGCGATTGACCGCCGCCGAAAACCGCCGTACCTTTGCAGCCGAAATTCAAATGTCATTCGAAATGAAAATTCAATATATGCTTTTGGCGCTGATGCTTTGTCCCCCCGCCCGAGCGCAAATTGTGGGACGCGACACGCTTGCGCTCGGCGAAGTGGTGGTGCGGGGTGTTTCGCAAACCGACAAACTGCGCGAGTCCGCCTTCAATGTGGTGGCGCTCGATGCGGTGGCGCTGCACAACACTTCGCTCGACCTTGCGCAGGCGCTCGACCGTGTTTCGGGCGTAAAAATCCGCGAAACAGGCGGCGTGGGCTCTCAAACACAGATTTCACTCAACGGATTTAGCGGCAAACACGTCAAACTCTTCATCGACGGCATCCCTATGGACGGCTACGGCTCGGCGTTTCGGCTGAACAACCTTCCCATCCAAATTGCCGAGCGCGTGGAGGTGTACAAAGGCGTGGTGCCGATAGAACTCGGCGCCGATGCGCTCGGCGGAGCCATCAATATTGTTACCGGTCAGCGGCGGCGAACTTTTGTCGATGCCGCCTATTCTTACGGCTCGTTCAACACCCATAAATCGAGCATCACCGCCGCACTGACAACCGACAAAGGCATTTTCGTTCATCTGAATATTTATCAGAATTATTCCGACAACTCCTACCGTGTCCGTACCCGCCTGCTCGACCTTGCGACCAACAGTTTTTCGAGCGAAGAGGGGTGGTTTCGCCGTTTCCACGACAATTATCACAACGAAGCGCTGATACTTCGCACAGGCGTGGTGCGCCGCCCCTGGGCAGACCGTTTGCAGGCAGAACTCACGCTCGGACGAGAAAAACAGGACATTCAAAATGCCAATCTGATGAAAATAGTTTACGGCGGACGCGAGCGCAGAGCCCGCAGCATTGTCCCCGCGCTGTTTTACGAAAAACGGCTGCACCGCCTCCACCTGCGCCTGACGGCAAATTACGCCCTCTCGCACAACAACAACACGGACACGCTGGCGCGGCAATACAACTGGCGCGGTGAATACCGCGAAAAAGCGACACGCGGCGAAGGGCAGTACACGATGGCAGAATACAACAATCGCACGGCAGCGGTGTCGCTGGGTGCAAATTATCGGCTTGGCAAGCAGCATTTGCTCTCGTTCAACAACCTTTACAGCGCCTTCACGCGCAGCGCTACCGACGATGCCGCCAACAGCGAAACCGCCACCGCAGCCACTTTTATGCGGCGCACCAGCGCAAAAAATGTCGCCGGACTTTCGTACCGGTTTTCACCCGAAAAAACGTGGAACGCATCGGCATTCGTCAAGCGTTACGACGTGCGGGTGCGCGGTCCGATAAACGTTTCGACCACAACCACCGCCGCTTACGAAGAACAGCGCCGAACTTTCGGCAGCAATGGCTACGGCGTTGCCACAACCGTTTTTCCCCTCAATGGCTGGCAGTTGAAACTTTCGTTTGAAAAGGCGTATCGGCTGCCTTCGGAAAATGAACTTTTCGGCGACGAATCGCTCGAAACGGGCGATGCCGGACTTAAACCCGAAAACAGCCGCAACCTGAATCTGAATGTCGTTTACAAAAATCACTCCGTTTCCCTCGACGCGGGGCTGATGTACCGCGACACCCGCGACTACATCCGCCGACAGATTGAGCAGCGCTACGGAGGCGCATTCTACACCAATCACGGGCGGGTGCGCAACCTCGCCGCCGACCTCGAAGCGCGGTATTTCTACAAAAAAATCTTCTCCGCAGGCGGCAACATCACCTTTCAGGACATTCGCAATATGGAACGTTACGACACCTACGGGCGCGAACTGATTTACTACCGCGACCGAATGCCAAACGTACCCTATTTGTTTGGAAATATGGACGTTACATTGAATATCGACAACGTCATAAAACGCGAAAACACGCTGACTTTGGGCTACAATCTGCGCTACGTCCATTCGTTTTTCCGCGACTGGGAAAGCGAAGGCGGCGACATCGTCATCCCGCAGCAAATTTCGCACGACATCAGCGTGCTGTATTCTGTTGCAAATGGAAAATACAACCTCGGAGTCGAAATCCTCAACCTTGCCGATGCGCTGCTCTACGACAATTATTCGCTGCAAAAACCAGGGCGCAGCATCACGGCAAAAATCAGATATTGTTTTTGGAAATAGAAAAAATATACATTACTAAAATTTAAAATTATATTCAAATGAGAAAAAAGTATTTATTATCAAACATTTGGGCGGCAAGCATCGCCCTCGTTGCGGCTACGGCTGCATTTACGTCCTGCGAAAAGGACGACAATTCGGAAAAAACGGAACAGCGGGGCGCTTTCCTCCTGTCCGTAACCGGCGAATCGGCTGAATATCTGCTGCAAACCGACGACCTCGTGTCCGGTACGCTTTCGATTGCCGACAATAAAAAGCAGTTGGAACAGGCGGGCTACACGTGGATTTTCAACGCCGAACCGTCGATGGCGGTCGGACTTATCTATCAGCAAGGCGACCCGGGC
>JAISUM010000092.1 GCA_031272095.1 Candidatus Symbiothrix sp.
GAAAAAGTTTGCTGTTTTGTTTTGTTAAATCGTTAGAAGTCTGATGATTACTCTTTTCATTTTTGAACATAACAACGTTGGGCTGAATGACCCAATCCGGCGGCAAAGGTACGAAAAAATCCCGAAATCGGAAGCGATGACAACAAAAAAATTAAAAATTGCGCCGTAGCATTAGCTCAAATCGGGGCGCAATCGCTGTGTGCGTTCGATAGATTGTTGCAGCTCCCACTCACGAATATTGGCTTCGTGTCCCGATAGCAAGACATCCGGCACTTTCCAACCGCGATAGTCCGAAGGGCGGGTATAGACCGGTGGCGCCAACAATCCGTCTTGAAAAGAATCGGAAAGCGCCGACTGTTCATCGCCTATCGCGCCCGGAATCAGGCGCACAATAGTGTCTGCCATCACTGCTGCCGCCAATTCGCCACCTGTCAGCACATAATCGCCGATAGATATTTCGCGGGTGATCAGATGTTCGCGGATCCGATAATCGACGCCTTTGTAATGTCCGCACAAAATAATCAGATTTTGACTCATTGACAGCCTGTTGGCAAGCGCCTGTGTCAGTTTTTCGCCATCGGGAGAGGTATAAATCACTTCGTCGTAGCGCCGCTGATTTTTCAAAAAAGTGATCGCACGGTCGATCGGCTCACATTGCATCACCATCCCCGCCTGTCCGCCAAACGGATAATCATCCACACGCCGATGTTTATCGGTCGAATAGTCGCGCAAATTATGCAACCGGATTTCGACCAAGCCTTTTTCCTGTGCCCGTTTGACGATCGAAAAATTCAGCGGACTTTCCAAAATTTCCGGCAACACCGTAATAATATCTAATCGCATCATCTGTTTTTTATTGTTTTATCATTTTGTATAATTTGTCTGCCGGACGCACTTTTTCCGGCACCGGTATCGAAAATCTGTCGCCTCGTACTGCCTGTGCAACCGGCTGTAAATCAACACGAATTTCATCTGCTGTTGCCGACAAAGCGCCCGTTGTGGGTCCGATAATCAAGATCGTATCGCCGAGCGATAAGCTTTGTGTTTCGAGTAAACATTCGGCAACTTTCAATTTGGAAAAATATTTGATGACTTTGCCGACGTAGAGCTTGCGTTCGCTTGCCTGATTGCCGTAGTGCATATTCCATTCGCCAAGTTTTTGCCCCAGATAATAGCCGTTCCAAAAGCCGCGATTGAAGACACGACGCAACCGACTGTCCCAATCCGCGATTTTTTCTTCTGAAAAACTACCGTCGCAACAGGCTTCTACGGCTTCTTTGTAACATTCCGTTACCGTTTTAACGTATTCGGCGCCTCGCGCACGTCCTTCGATTTTCAACACGCTGACTCCGGCGTCTAATATTTTATTTAGAAAATGAATGGTTTTCAGATCTTTCGGCGACATAATGTATTGATTTTCAATATCTAATTCGATGTCGCTTTCTTTGTCGCGCACCGTATAAGTGCGGCGGCAGACCTGATTGCAGGCGCCCCGATTGGCAGAAGCGTCCATCTCGTGCAGACTCAAATAACATTTTCCGGAAACCGCCATACACAAAGCGCCATGACAAAACATTTCGATCCGAATCAGCTCTCCGTGCGGTCCGGTAATTCCTTGTTGTTCAATCTGTTGATGAATTGCGGCGACCTGTTCTAAATTCAATTCTCGAGCCAGAACGACCACATCCGCAAACTGCGCATAAAATTTCAGGGCTTCGATATTCGTAATATTCAGTTGCGTCGAAAGATGCACCTCCACGTCAAGACTACGGGCATAGGACATAGCGGCAATGTCGGAGGCGATAATAGCCGAAATGCCCGCCTCCTTTGCAGCACGAATAATGTCCCGCATCAGGCTCAAATCGCCATCGTAGAGGATAGTATTCACCGTCAGATAAGAGCGGATATGATGTTTGGCGCAGATGCCGGCGATGCGTTTCAGATCGTCTATCGTGAAATTATTTGCCGAATTGGCACGCATATTCAGTCCCGCGATCCCGAAATACACCGAATTGGCTCCCGCCCTGATAGCGGCAGCAAGCGATTCGTAAGATCCCACCGGGGACATGATTTCATATTTTGCAAGCTGTTTCTCCATAAATGTACTTTGTCGGACGCAAAGGTACGAAAAAATAGTGAAATAGTGGTTAGTGGTTAGTGGTTAGTGGATGTATAAATACGCAATCATCCCCATTTTTAGGGATATAGCCGCAATCAATTTACCCAATAATAGGGATTGCGAGCTTTTCGGGCAATCACTACCTTTGCATTCTCAAATATCAATATTTTACATCAATGAAATACCCGTTTGTCCTGACAGGTCTTATAATCTTGATACACAGTGCTTTGGCTGACAGTCCGTCGCGATTAAGTATGGGCGGTTACGGTGAAGCGGTCTATCAACGAATGTTTTACAGCGACAATATTCAGCGTTATCTGTATCCCGAAAACAACCGCGACGCCTCGCATGGACGTTTCGATTTGCCGCATGTCGTTTGGTTTGTGGCTTACGATTTCGGCAAAGGCTGGAAAATTTCGTCGGAAATAGAATTTGAACATGGCGGCAGCGGTGGCGCCGTCGAAATCGAACACGAAGAAGGCGGAGAATATGAAACGGAAATAGAAAAAGGCGGAGAAGTCGCTTTGGAACAATTTTGGATCGAAAAAACCTTCAGCGATGCCGCGCACCTGCGTGTAGGGCATTTCATTGTGCCGATAGGATTGACCAACCAACACCATTTGCCGACCGAATTTTTCTCTGTCTTGCGACCGGAAGAAGAGAGCGAACTCCTGCCTTGCACTTGGCACCAGACCGGCATCAGTTTTTGGGGCAAAACCCACAATTGGGGCTACGAAGCGCAAGTGATTTCCGGCTTGGACGCCGAGCGTTTCAACAACCTCAACTGGATAAAAGACGGCGCCATATCGCCTTACGAATTTGAAATCGCTAACACATTGGCGGGCGTTTTGCGTGTGGATAATTATTCGATTGCAGGCTTGCGGCTGGGCATGAGCGGCTATTTTGGCTATTCAGCGAAAAACAGCTTGAAATGGGAGAGATATACCAACCAGAAAATAGAAGGAGAATTGTTGATTGGCGCGTTCGATGCGGTTTATAGCAGCCATTCCCTCATTGTCCGCGCCAACATTCTCTATGGACATCTGTTCGATGCTTATGCCATTTCGATGGTCAATAAACGCTTGCCGTCTGCCGGTCCATCGCCGAGAACCGATGTGGCTTCCGACGCCGTAAGCGCTTATGCAGAAGTCGGTTACGACATTTTTCATCTGTTGCCGAAAAACAATCGGACGACCGGAAAATGTTATCTCTACGGGCATTACGGCTTTTACGATTCGATGTACAAAACGGCAGGCAATATTCAGCCGAAAGGATACAGTCGAAAAACGGTGATCAGCGGCGGCATCAATTATTATCCGATAGACGAGGTGGTGCTGAAAGCGGAATATGCCTTCCGAAAATTCAATCAGCCATACAACAACGAGCCGACCTTTTCGCTGGGGATTGCCTATTCGGGATTTTTTGAATTATGAATTTCAATATATTAAATTTTAAAGATATGAAGAAGTACTTTGTTTTTGCAAGCTTACTGCTGATAGCGGCGGGCTTTTGCGCTTGTGATGAAGATAATCCGGCGTCGGAAGAAGCAACCGACCAGCGTTATCGGGAGATTTTGGACAGCTATGTCCATTCGACAGTGGTGCCGACCTACAAAGCATTAGCGGAAGCGGCTTTGGAAATGCGGGCGGCAAATGAAGCCTTAAAAACCCAGCCGACCGACGAAAACATGCAACGGGCGTCGGATGCGTGGATGGCGGCGCGTATCTGGTGGGAAAAGAGCGAAGCGTTTCTGTTTGGTCCGGTCGGCGAAAGCGCTTTGGATATCGACGGACATATTGATTCGTGGCCTCTCGAGTTGGCAGACATCCAACAGTCGATCGCATCAGGAGGTGTTCTTACCGGCAGAGAAGCGTGGAGTTTGGACGCCGAAGTGATCGGATTTCATGTAACGGAATATCTGCTCTATCGCGAAGGGCAGTCCCGTCCGGCAGCCGATTTGAGCGCCGCCGAATTGAGTTATCTGACGGCTGCAACCGATGCTTTGGTCTGGGATTGCGTCTTGGCGTATGTGGCTTGGGTAGGCGAAGACAATGTGCCGACAACAATGAAAACTATTTTTTATGAAAACCCGGACGTAGTGGCGCATTTAGAGAACAATCCGGCGTACAAACAGTTTTCCGACCGTCTGATCAATGCCACGAACTACTCCTCGATGGCAGCGGCGCTTGCCGAAATTTCCGACGGCGCTGCCGATATTGCGGAAGAAGTCGGCGTGGTCAAAATTCAGCAACCCTATCAATCGCACAAAGTAGAAGACGTCGAATCGTGGTACAGCTGGCATTCTCTTGACGACTACAAAAACAATATTTTAAGCATCAAAAATGCCTATCTTGGCGGCGTGGACGACCAAACGCGCACCGGCGACAAATCGTTGAGCGCCTATATTGCCTCTACAAATAAAACTTTGGACAATCAGGTGAAATCTGCTATCGAAGACTGTCTGCAAAAAATCGACGCGATCGGCGCCAACGGGCAATATTCATTCTATCAAGTGGTGAATCAACAAATTAATCAGGCGCAGGTAGATGCCGCAACGGATGCCTGCCTCGCACTGAAACAGTTATTAACTCAAATTTCGGAATCATTATGAACATACGCATTTTTCTTTTTTTATCAGCAATATGCTTGATCGTCGCTTCCTGTGCCGACGAATCCCCTACGCCTTCTACTCAAAATACCAATCAACCCAAAACATACAGCGAGGCAACAGCTGAATGGTTTGCAGGCGGCGAAAACGGAACCGTCTTTATGTCGGGAAGTAAAGCCTATCAACAACCGATGCCTTTCATCGAAGACAATGCCGAACTCTACCGCGCCTTTTTTCGTGGCGAACAAATTTTTGAAAAAAGTTTTGTGAGCTTTGAAGGACAGGGCTATTCGGGCTTGGGTCCGGTCTATATTCGCAAATCGTGTATTGCTTGTCATCCGAGTTACGGCGGACACAGCAAACGTGTCGATAAATTGGATTCCAACGACAGCCGCAACGGTTATCTGTTGATGATCTATGACCCGAACACCCCCAATTTGGCGTTGGCATCCAAGTATTTTACCGGTATGACGCAAACCTCGGCAGTCGCGCCGTTCAAAGCGCCGATTGACGAAAGCGGTATCCGGCTCGAATGGCTGCCCTATACCGACGAATACAACAATACTTATCCCGACGGCACCACTTACACGCTCATCTATCCGAAAATCACGATCGATCAGGATGCCATTTTATTCACCGATTTTGATATGAGCAAACATGCGGCAAGCATCGAAGCCACTATCGGTATCTACGGCGTGGGCTTAATCGACGCCATCTCCGACGAAGATCTGCGGGCGGAATATGCTTATCAGCAATCAAGAGGCTATTGTCAGGGCATTATCGGCGCAGATATTGACGAAACCGGTTTAAATCCTTACTATCCGGGCAAACATCCGGGAAGATTTACTTACCTTTGTACCCGCGCAACGCTCGATAATGGTCCCGGCGCCAATGCACTTTGGAACATTACCAACGTTACACGTCCCGATCGCACCTATCACTACATTACGGACGAATATGCCAAAGTAATGTCGCAAGACGCCGCAGTGCAGCAGGCATTGGGACAAACAGAAGAAGAAATTTATACTTATTTGATGTCGAAAAGTTTGAAACCGGAAATGACGCAGGAAGATTATAACGATTTTATGGTCTGGCATCGCGCCGTAGCCGTACCTGCCGCCCGCAATTTGGACGATCCTAATGTGCAGCATGGAAAAACGCTGTTTATGGATTCGTTAGGTTGCGCCGCCTGTCATCGCCCGTCGTGGAAAACGCGCACCTACTACAAGCCGCAGCCCGAATTGTCGAATCAGACCATCTATCCTTATACCGACCTGCTGCGACACAATTTGGAAATGTACGAGCCCGGACGGGTGCAGATCTGTCGGACGACGCCTTTGTGGGGACGCGGACTCCTGCCGACGATTTCGGGACATTCCGATATGTTGCACGATTTGCGCGCGCGTAACTACGAAGAAGCTATTTTGTGGCACGGCGGCGAGGCTCAAGCCGCCAAAGAAAAATTCAGACAACTGTCGAAAGCCGACCGCGAAGCATTAATAAAATTTTTACAAGCTATATAGCAGACAGATGAGATGAAAAGAATTGCCAAAATTTCGGCTTTTGCGACTTGGATCGCGTTGATAGTGGTATTGGCTGCGGCTACCATCGTAGAAAAATGCGCCGGAAGCGAATCGGCGCATACGCATATCTACTCCGCATGGTGGTTTGTCGCCTTGTGGGGGGTCATGGCGGTTTGTTCCCTGTGCCACATCATTAGCACTTTCCGGTCGTTCGCTTTTCATCCCGTTACTTTTTGTCTGCACCTGTCGTTCCTGCTGATTTTATGCGGCGCATTTCTGACCTATCTGCTGGGCGACAAGGGCTATCTGCACCTGCGACAAAACGAACAAGTCAATTTTTATATTTCGGTAGAAAATGCCGAGAGGTGTTTTCTACCTTTTTCTATACGACTGATATTGTTTGATATTCGCTATCACGACGGCACCGAACAAGCTGCCGACTACATCAGTTACGTCGAAATCGATCATGAAGTGCGGCAAATTTCTATGAATAATATCCTGAAACAGAACGGCTACCGTTTTTATCAGATGGATTACGACGCCGACGAGATGGGCAGCCTCTTGATGGTCAGTTACGACCCTTACGGCATTGCGGTTACATACGTCGGATACGCTTTGCTGGGCTTGTCAATGCTCCTCTTGTTGATTAGAAAAATCAGATGGAAAGGATTGTTGTGGCTGTTCGTACCGACCGCCGGACTATGGTTTTACATTTCGCAGCTCAATCCGATGACGCCGGTATTGCGATCGCCGATGTTGGCAATCCACGTTTCGGTGATACTGATCGCCTATCTGTTGCTGTTCGCGATGATGGTCGTCGGAATCATTGCATTGACTTCGCCCCGTCGTCTTGCCCGACTGGCTCAACTGAATCGCCAACTGCTCTATCCGGCGGTATTTATGTTGGCGGCAGGTATTTTTCTCGGCGCAGTCTGGGCAAATATTTCGTGGGGACGCTATTGGGGTTGGGATGCCAAAGAGACTTGGGCATTGATTACTCTGATGATTTATTCATTGGCATTTCATCGGCGCAGCCTGCTGCTCTTCAGTCGTCCGCGTGCTTTCCAATGGTTTTGTGTGCTTGCTTTCTCCGCCATTCTGATGACTTTCTTCGGCGTCAGCTACCTGTTGGGTGGAATACATAGTTATGTGTGAAAAATCCCCAAAAAACAATCCTGAAAAATAAAAAATATTTTTTTCAATTTCTCAAATTATTTTTCTCAATTTCAAAAACTTTTCCTATCTTTGCACCATCAAAAAAAACGTGAGATGTCAACATTATTTTACATAACAGTTTTCGCTGTGTTATATCCCGCCATTAAAATGCCTCTATTTGGCGTTTTAAATCCCCCGTGTGGCACTTTCGCGAAAGATTTGACATTTACCCCCCCCCCCGAAAATACTGTCTGAACGTTGATTTTAATATGATTACAATGATTTGTATGATTTCTTTTTATCATATAAATCAAACAAATCACGCGAAAATCACAGTTCAGACATTCAATTTAAAGCTGTTATTAAACCTGTTAGGTTTTCAAAACCTAACAGGTTTGGGGCGTGTGCGATTAATCGCGCCCCTACACCGCAATCCCCTATGGCTACGCTACGTCATCGCGTTGCGGGCTACGACCCGCAATCCCCGCTCGTTCCACCGTCATTGCGGCGAAAGCCGCAATCCCCTAACACAGAGAGTTATTCTAAATTCAATATTAACCGTCGAAGACATTGGTTTTCAATCAAAAACATCAAAACAATCATTTGAAAATCAAAGTTCAGACACAAATTTATTATTTTTATGTTATCAAAAAGTATTTTTTTGAGGAATGTGGTTGCGATAGCAATCTGCCTCGCAGGAACAACAGTGTTTTCGGGTTGCGAAAAAGACCCGGAAGATGACCCCAACGGTGG
>JAISUM010000106.1 GCA_031272095.1 Candidatus Symbiothrix sp.
TGGATGGACAGTGTAGCAGCGTTTGTTCGAGAAAACACAGATCGCCGTATCTTGATGCGCCCTCCGCAAGCAGATATTAGGCCTGTCGGAAAAACAGTTTTGTGGAAACCTTTGCGATAGTATTTGCTTGATTTGAATGCTCTAATATAATAATATTGTAAAATGAAGAAAATAATCAGTTTATTTGCAGTTAGCCTCTTTGTCATTTCGGCAGAGGCTTCGCGTGTTGATACCATCGCTATTGTGAGCAAGGCTATGGAGTGTAAAATCAAAACCATAGTGATTAGTCCTGACGTCGCAAATGGCGAAACTGCAGTGAAATGTCCTGTGATTTACCTCTTGCATGGATATGGTGGTAATGAATTTCAATGGCTTGTTATCAAACCCAATTTACCACAAATTGCAGATGAGAAAGGTATTATTTTTGTGTGTCCTGACGGAAAAAACAGTTGGTATATAGACAGCCCAATAGATAAAAAGTCTCAATATGAGACTTTTATATCATCCGAACTCATTGAATATATCGACCAAAATTACAACACTTTGGACGACAGGAGTTACCGAGCAATCACGGGTTTGAGCATGGGAGGGCATGGTGCATTATTCAATGCTTTTCGTCATAGCGATGTGTTTGGGGCAGCAGGCAGTATGAGTGGTGCCGTTGATATTCGTCAAATCGGCAATAAGTATGGTCTAAATCTTTTGATTGGCAATAAAAGCGAAGATAAGAAATTCTATGCGGTACCTAATCAACTCTTGCGACTCGAACTCGAAGATGCTCATATTTTCATCTATTTTGATTGCGGAATAAAAGATTTTACTTTCGCACAAAATGAAATTTTGCATAAATTGCTTACCGAAAAAAACATAGAACATGCATACACTGTCCGTCCCGGCGCGCACACACACGCTTATTGGCGTAATTCAATAGACTATCATATTTTGTTTTTTTGTAAATTTTTCAGTAGAGAGGAATGAAATTTGCGAAATTTGCTTTCCTCGTTGTTCGTCTCTTTCAATCCCTCTTTATCCAGTTTGCGATTTTCAAAATGCCTTGCTGCACGCATTTCGGCATTCTGTTCTTTCGCACTGATGTCTGATTTCCAAGAGCCGAAAGCCTCTTAAAAGCCATATTGGTTTTCGACTTTACTGCAGGATTCATCCTACACAAAAAAAGAGGCAGCCTTTTTCCGACTGCCTCTCTTCTTATTTAACATTAATACTTTTCACTTAATAAACATGGTAACACGATTTTGATCGTTGTCGCTGAACGGTTGTACCGTGTCGCCATAGTATTTCAGAATCAAACGGTCTTTGGCAATACCGAATTTGGTGGTCAAAACTTTGGCAACTGCTTCGGAACGACGTTTCGATAATTGCATGTTGTATTTTGCCGTGCCGGTGTTTTTGTCGGCATAGCTTGCCAATTCTAATTTCGATGCGGGATGATCAATCAAGTATTCTGCTGCTTTTGCAACATTGATAAGTTGATTGTCGCGTACCGATGCACTGTTGATGGTGAAGAAGATCGGGTCTAATTCAACCGGTTCTTCGATCGGAGCTGCCGGAGGACATTCGGGAACCGGAGGACACGGCGGACATACTTTTTCGGGGCGATTGCGCAAGTCGTTGATTTCTTTGTTCAATGCGTCGATTTCTGCCGGATCGCGGAAGGGCGTTTTGATGAATTTCTTCCAACCGAAGTTATAGGTCAAACCTAATGTTCCGATGGTCAAAAAGTCAGTGTTGCCGCCGAAAGAGCTTGTTACTTCGCGGGCTGGAACCAACTGGTCGAAATTGCTGGGTACTGCCCATAATTGTCCTTCAATAAAAATGTTCAAAGCATCGCACAGACGGAAATTCAATTGCAAGCCTGCTTTTTCGGCAACATTCCAGAAAGTGTTATCTTTGCTCGGACCGGGGTTCCAGGTGGCATTGGCAGTGGTTTCCAATGCGCCAACGCCCAAGTTGAATACAGGATTGAAGAATCCTTTGGGGTTGTAGGGCAAGAACAAGTGTTTCAGATTGACAAGGAAATTAGCTGTCAAAGCATAATTTCTGGAGCTGCCGTTGGTAACGCCGTTTTCGTCGAAACTTTCTTCGTGTCCGTAATCCAAATCGGCGCGGATCCCCCAGACAGGAGACAACCATTTGCCGACTCCGATACCGTAAGCCGGATGCCAATAGTTGGGGCTGTGGCTGTCGAACCATTTCCAAGGTGCCCACACATTGACAGCTTTTTCGCTGATTACGCCGCCCATACCGACTTTTGCGGTGATGAACCAGTTACTGCTCGGACGCGAGGCTACCCAAGTAGTCCGCAATGCCGATGTCTTCTCATTCTGTTGTTTGTCTAATGCGACCGAAAATTCTTTACTTGCTTTTTCGTCGCCCGGATACTGACTTTCAACAGACCATTTTTGTTGAGCGCTCACACTCAAAACAGAAAGCAGAAAAACTGCTGTGAAAATTAAATTTTTCATTTCTCAAATTGCTTTAAATATTTATAGTTCATTATTAAGTAGCTATCATGCTTTAAAAACAGAGGCAAAGGTAGGTTTTTTATTTTGATTTGCAAAACTATTTTGCACTTTTTTTTTCGGAATGCGCATTTTTTTTTGATAATATCGAAAAAAATGCCCCCGTTAAGGACGATTTTTCCCTTTTAAATGCCTTTCTCGAAAAAAAAATCAAAAAAAATTTTGTCTTTGATGATAACATATCAAAATAATGCGTACCTTTGCAGCGAATTTCCAAGAGGGAAATTGTATAGTAAATTTTTAAATCGTTTTAATTGTTACGAAAATGAAAAAGTTAGTATTATTTGCAGCAGTTGCTGCTGTTGTCGCTTTGAGCGCATGCAAAAAAACCGAAGCTCCCGCCGAAGTTGCTCCTGAAGTAGAAGCTACCGAAGTAGTAGTAGAAGAAGCAGTTGACACAACCGCTACTGAAACTCCCGCAGAAGCTCCTGCTGAAACTCCCGCTGAATAATCACGAGGTTGAAAGCAAAAAAATGGAAGCTGTTTCTAAAAAAAGAAACAGCTTTTTTTTGTAAATTCGAGAAAAAGTTGTATCTTTGCAGTCCGATTATTGTTCAAAAATGTGTAAGTGATTGATTTATACCTTTTTAATCCAAATTTGGCATGCCAAAGTCAAAAAGGGATAAGTCAAAAAGTAGAGTATTAACAAACAAAAAAACAAAAACGCAGTGGATACTTTAAGTTATAAGACCATTTCTGCAAATAGTGCAACTGTAAATAAAGAATGGGTTGTCGTTGACGCCGACGGACAACATTTGGGACGCTTAGCTGCCAAAGTGGCTAAACTGCTTCGGGGTAAATATAAACCGAATTTCACGCCCCATGTAGATTGCGGCGATAATGTGATCATTATCAATGCCGACAAAGTCGTATTGACCGGAAATAAATGGACCGACCGCATTTATCTTTCCTATACCGGTTATCCGGGAGGACAAAGAGAAAATACGCCGGAGACCTTATTTAAAAAGGGCAGCGACCGATTGTTGCGTAAAGTAGTCAAAGGAATGTTGCCCAAAAATCGTTTGGGCGCAAAACTGTTGACCAATCTTTATGTATATGATGGAGCCACGCACAAACACGAGGCACAGCAACCCAAATCAATTGATATTAATATACTTAAATAACGAACATGGAAGTAACAAATGCATTAGGAAGACGTAAAGCAGCCGTAGCTCGTGTTTATGTCAAAGAAGGAACCGGCAAAATCCAAATCAACAAGCGTGAATTGGCGAGCTATTTTCCATCCTCTATCTTGCAATATGTGGTCAAACAACCGCTCAACAAATTAGGCGTAGCCGAACAATACGACATCGCCGTCACTTTGCAAGGCGGCGGTTATAAAGGACAATCGGAAGCAGCACGTTTGGGTATCGCCCGCGCATTGGTGAAAATCAATCCCGAAAACAAACCCGCTCTGCGTGCCGAAGGCTTTATGACACGCGACCCCCGCGAAGTAGAACGGAAAAAACCGGGACGTCCCAAAGCAAGAAAACGTTTTCAATTCTCAAAACGTTAATTTTGAAACGTCATTCCTTGCTTGGATACGGAATTTTCCTGTTTAGGGAGATTGCAGAATACAGCCGCAATGACGAAACAAAAAAGTTTAGTATCTAAATCGGTAGGACTTATCCCCATCAGGATAGCTACCTATAAGATTGAATGGAATAAAGAAAGTAAACAAATTTAAATTACAAACAATGTCAAGAGTTACATTTGAACAATTACTGGAAGCCGGCGCCCATTTCGGACACTTGAAAAGAAAGTGGAATCCGGCAATGGCTCCCTACATTTTTATGGAACGTAACAGTATCCATATCATCGACTTACACAAAACGGTTGCAAAAATAGATGAAGCCGCCGCCGCCATGAAACAAATCGCGAAATCGGGGCGGAAAATTCTGTTTGTCGCTACTAAAAAGCAGGCAAAACCATTGGTGATGGAACGCGCCGCTGCAGTCAATATGCCATACGTGGTAGAACGCTGGCCCGGCGGAATGCTGACCAACTTCCCCACTATCCGCAAAGCCGTCAAGAAAATGACCACCATCGACAAGATGTCGAAAGACGGCACCTTTGATCAACTGTCGAAACGCGAAAAACTGCAAATCACACGCCAACGCGCCAAATTGGAAAAAAACTTAGGTTCGATTGCCGATATGACGAAATTACCATCGGCGCTGTTCGTCATCGACGTGATGAAAGAACACATCGCAGTAGCAGAAGCCAAACGATTGGGTATTCCGGTCTTTGCCATAGTAGATACCAATTCTGACCCCAATCCGATTGATTTTGTCATTCCGGCAAACGACGACGCTACAAAATCTATCGAAGTGATTTTGGATGCCCTCTGTGCAGCTATCGTCGAAGGACATGAAGAACGCAAAGTAGAAAAAATTGATGCTCCGGCGTCCGAAACGGAAGAAGAAACCGTTCCGGTGCGTAAAGAACGCCGACCGAGATTGAACAAAAAAGGCTTTGCTCAAGACGATGAAGTAGCTTTGAACGCCAAAGTTGCCAGCAAATTCGTGAAAGAAGAAGAGTGAGGTTAGATTATTAGATGTTAGACTATTAGATGTTAGATAATTAGATTTTTAGACTATTAGATTTTAGAATATGGCAGTAACAATGGCAGATATCCAACATCTGCGCAAAATGACAGGCGCAGGTATGATGGATTGCAAAAATGCACTCACTGAAGCCGAAGGAGACTTCGATAAAGCGATAGAAATTATTCGCAAAAAAGGACAGGCAATCGCCGCCAAACGCAGCGACCGCGAAGCATCGGAAGGATGCGTGCTGGCTGCCGCCAAAGACGGATTTGCAGCAATAGCAGCCGTGAAATGCGAAACCGACTTCGTAGCGCGAAACGCTGATTTTATCGCGCTGACGCAATCGATCCTCAATAAAGCGATAGAAGAAAAACCGGTTTCGCTCGACGCATTGACCGCACTCACGATCAACGGACGGACAGTCGCCGACCTCGTAACTGAACGCTCCGGCGTAACCGGCGAAAAAATGGAAATGGCAGATTATCTGTATGTAACCGGCGGAACAGTAACCTCATACATCCATCCGGGTAACAAACTTGCGACCATCGTTGCATTCGCAGAAAAAGACGCCGAATATGAAACCATACACGGCATCGCTATGCACATTGCAGCAATGTCGCCGGTCGCTATCGACGAAAGCGCTGTGCCTCAGAAAGTGAAAGATAACGAACTGACGGTGGCTATCGAAAAAACAAAAGCCGAACTCCTTGCCAAAGAAGTGGAAGTTGCGTTGAAAAAAGCAGGAATCAATCCTGCTCACGCCGACAGCGACGACCACATCACATCCAACACAGCAAAGGGCTGGCTGACCGAAGCGCAAGCCGCATTAGCTCGCGAAATCAGAGAAAAAGTGCCGGAAGAAAAAGCAGCGACTTTGCCCGAAGCAAAAGTGAACGCTATTGCAGCAGGACGCATGGCAAAATTCTATAAAGAATTTACGCTGCTCGAACAGAAGTACGAAGGTGGCGGCGAAGAAGCAGGAAAAATCACTGTAAAAGAACTGCTCGCCAAAAAACATCTGACCGTAACCGACTTCAAACGATTTACACTCAATGCCGATTGAGAATAAATAAAATGTTTTTTTCATAATGTTTTGATGAGAAACTGTCTCTGTAATAGAGGCAGTTTCTTTTTTTTTATGTACCTTTGCACCCTGATTTATAGATTATTCGATTTATGATAAAAACAAATTTTCCAATTCGTCAATTCGCAGATTTGCAGACGCCTTTTTATTATTATGATACGAATTTGTTGCGGAAAACTTTGCAAACAGTCGCAGAGGAATCCTCAAAATATCAATATCATATTCATTATGCGGTCAAAGCCAACGCCAATCCGCATATCTTGTCGATTATCCAAAGTTATGGTTTGGGAGCCGACTGTGTGAGCGGCGGAGAAATACAGGCTGCGTTGCAAGCAGGTTTTCCGGCAGACAAAATTGTTTTCGCAGGTGTAGGCAAAGCCGACTGGGAAATCAGACTCGGCTTGGACAACGATATTTTTTGTTTCAATGCCGAATCGCTGCCCGAATTAACGGTCATCAACGACTTGGCAAGGCAAACAGGCAAAACGGCGCGTGTGGCATTGCGCATCAATCCCGAAGTCGATGCACATACGCATCATCACATCACGACCGGCATCAAAGAAAACAAGTTCGGCATCAATTTAGATCAGTTAGATAAGGTCTTGGATGCGTTAGCAAATTTGTCGTCGATACAACTGATCGGGCTGCATTTTCATATCGGTTCGCAACTGACCGATTTGAATCCGTTTCGTCAGCTCTGCCATAAGATCGACGCCTTGCAACAGCAACTATTGCAGCGAAATATTCAGGTAGAAAATATCAATTTCGGCGGCGGTTTGGGAATAGATTATCAACATCCGGACGATCATTCCATCCCCGATTTCAAGACCTATTTTGAAATATTTCATCAATTTTTTCACGCCTTGCCAGGGCAAAAAATCCATTTTGAACCCGGTCGCTCTATCGTCGGACAGTGCGGCAACCTGATTGCGCGGACGCTGTATGTGAAAGAAGGCAGCGTGAAAAAATTTGTCATTTTGGACGCCGGATTCACCGAACTGATTCGTCCGGCACTGTATGAGGCATATCATCAGATAGAAAATCTGTCTTCGGACGAGGCGCCGGAAATCTATGATGTGGTAGGTCCTATCTGCGAATCGTCGGACTGTTTCGCTAAACAAATCAGCCTGAACCGGACACATCGCGGCGATTTGATCGCTTTGAGGTCGGCAGGCGCATACGGCGAAATCATGGCGTCGCAATACAACTGTCGCCAACTGCCAAAATCCTATTTTTCCGATTCATTATGACAGCATTAATGTGGATAGAGATAGCGTTGTTGTCGATTGTGGCGTGTTGCCTGCTGTTTCAACTGTTCTATTACTGGGTCTATTTGGCGCAACCGTATTATCTGTTTGTCAGGAAAAAAGCGCCGGAACCCGAAACTGCACAGCAGCCTTCGGTATCCATCGTCATGTATGCAAAAAACGAGGCTGAAAATTTAGAGACTTTTTTGCCCTTGTTTTTGGAACAAGATTATCCGGACTACGAACTGATTGTGGTCGATGATGATTCTACAGACGATACAGAACACGTTTTGAAACGCATGTCGCTGACTTATCCGCAGTTGTATCATACTTATTTGCCCGGACAATCGAAAAATATCAGCCGCAAAAAATTGGCGCTGACTTTGGGCGTCAAGGCTGCCAAATACGATCAAATCTTGTTTGTGGAAGCCGACAGCCGTCCGGTCAATAATTATTGGTTGCGCATGATGTCGCAATATTTTTCCGACAGGCAGCAAATTCTTTTGGGCATGAGTGTACTGGTGAAATATCCGTTTCGTTTTGCGGCATACGATTATTTTTCTTCCAATTTGCAAATGGCAGCTTTGGCATTAGCCGGACATCCTTATATGGGTAACGGTAGAAATCTGGGCTACAATAAACAACTGTTTTTCAGGCAGAAAGGTTTCAGTACCTATAATTTTATGGACGCCGGAGAAGATGATTTGCTGGTGGCGGAAACGGTCGATAAGCGCAACAGCGTGGCAGTCGTTTCGCCGGATAGCCTGATGCTGGTGGATATGGAAGCCGGCTGGATGTGGAAAGAATACAAACGTCGTCGGTCGATCGCTACGCCGTTTTACAAGAAATTTCCGCGATTTATGAATGGAACGGAACAAATCACCCGCTTGGTGGTGATTGCCGGAACGATCGGATGGGCGGTTCGTGCCGTCTTATTGTCCGATTTGATTTTGTTGTTGGTAGCGTCAAGCGGTTTTCTGATACGCGAAGCAAGTCAGATCGCAGTCATTAATCTGACGGCTAAAAAGCTCAATGTCAAGCCGTTTCTGTGGATGTTGCCGGTGTATGATCTCATACAACCGTTTGTGAATTTTTATTTTTATATGTATGGCTGGTTGAGCAGCAATAAAGACAATCATTGGATCTATGGGAAAAAACAAAGATGTATTTGACAAGTTTCAAAAATCGCTGAATCATTTGAGCGAGAAAAATGTGAGGGTATTGGAAACCAATGTCCCTGTTGAAACGCAGATGGAATATTTTCGTTTTTCTGAACATGTTCGGAAGATCAAGGATATTTCTGCGGTCGATGAACAGATAGAAGTACTGCATAGTCCGGATGTGTTGCCGGAAGCGAAACAATATGCAATGACGGCATTGGCGATTTCGGGCGAAGTGAAAGCTTTTCGTGCCTTGGAAGCTTACGCCAATGAGGTAGAGCCGGAATTGAGCGATTGGTTGGCGATGGCAGTTTTGCAGGCGCGGATCACTTTGGAATCCGAATTTTCCGACGAAAAAAGGGTGTTTATTTCTACCGGTCTCGGCGGCAAAGGCAACCGTTTGCGGTTTTATGCCTTGTTTCAGTCCGAAGATTTAGAGCCGTTTTCGGATTATCAGCGCACCCTGATTGAAAAAGAAATCCCTTTTCAGGTGCAAAAATACAACGGTGAAGTCGAAGAAATTGACGTTGCCGACAACTATTTTTCAATTGTTTTTCTGATCAGTCTGCACGAAGATATCAAGACGATGTTGCAAAATGCCATTGCGGAATGTAACGAATACGGACAATTTATCAGCACCAGTTTTATTGTTACTAATATCAAGCGATTCGACAAGAGGGAGATAGAATTGGAATTTTCAAAAAACAGAAAGCTCAACGGATGACAAATTTCCTGACCACGCCATCCAATTTAAAGATATAAATGGCTTTTGGCAGGTTCAATTCGTAGCGTTCTTCGGTATTGTCGATTTCGATTTCTTTGATTTTATTGCCGACAATCGTCAGTATTTGCAGCTTTGAGCCAACGCGAGCGTTTTTGATGGTCAGAATGTTATTGGAAACCGACAATTCGGGCGCAGGGCTTTCTTCCACAACAACTGTCTTCTCTTTTTTGGCAGTTTGCGCCACTGAAACAGTCGGTGTGAGAAATATAAGCAGAACAATAATGTGCAAAAAATGATATTTCATATTCGTATTTGCCTAAATGCGCCGCAAATATACGGAATTTTTCAGAAAATACAGCAATTAATTTATTGAATTTATAAATTATTTACTTGTGTTTTGTTTCACAAGCCGGTGTAATCGCTCAATTTCTTCCTGTTGTTGCGTTACCAATTGTGTCAGTTGGTCGATTTGTTGCAGCAAGGTCTGATAAGTCGTATTCCACGAAACACCATTGATGATCAGCTCATTAGCTTTGATATTGCCATAGACATCCAAAGTGGCAGTCGGGGTAGTTGTGCCAATCCCTACCCATCCGCTGTTGAGGATGGTTATCCGGCTTAAACCATTGGTTTGCAAGGATAAAGGAAATAATCCGTAATTGCTTATTTTGCCGTCTTGCAGATGAACGGCTTTGTTGAACACAAAACGTTCGGCATTGGTGGAAAATTGAGCCGCATGGCTGTCGGCGCCTACATCAACATAAGCATACGAATTTTGCAAACGAACGCCCTGTTCGCTGTTGTTCAGAATCAACATTGCCGTATCGCTTTCGGCTATTTCAACACGGAAACCGGAATAACTGCTGTTGCTGGCGCAATTGTTAGTGCCATCCGTCAGAAAAACCACTTTCATTTTGCCGTTTTGCCACGGCGAAAAAAAGCAGCCGCTCTGATTTTGCCCGCTGATCACCCCCAACAAGCTGTCTTGATTGTTGATAACGGCATAAATATACACTTGGTCGCAGTTAGCCTCGGTATTGACCGTGTAAGATAGTTTTAAACTTTTGTCAGTCGCGATATTGATGTTCCAACTGCGATTCAGATTGTTTTGATAGTCGGAACACGCCACGTTGATCGTGGTCGGATAAGTAAGCGTCGTTGTTTGCGCCCCGCCGTTGATCCACAAACACAAGCATATAAGAACAGGTAAAAAATACTTTTTCATAAGAAAATGTTTGATTAGACGGCAAAGTTGCGGGTTTTTAGTGCAATAAAATTGCACTGCGCAAATTTTGTTGATTTTTTAGTAAGTTTGAGCTGTAATTATTGGCAAAATAGCCGATTTTTTTGTATTTTTGCACCCTCAAATCAGAATTATCAAATTCAAAAATATATTTACAATATGACTCAAGCAAAACAAAAACTGTTTGCGGAATTTCCCGCCATTTCGACCGAACAATGGATGGAAAAAATCGTAGCCGACCTCAAAGGCGCCGATTTCGCGAAAAAACTCGTCTGGAAAACCAACGAGGG
>JAISUM010000132.1 GCA_031272095.1 Candidatus Symbiothrix sp.
GAATTGAAGTCGCCCGGACTTGAAATCGGGAATCCCGCTTCAATCACATCCACTCCAAGATTTTCAAGCGCCTGCGCTACCTGAATTTTTTCAATCGTATTCAACTGACAGCCCGGCACTTGTTCGCCGTCGCGCAGGGTCGTGTCGAAAATAAATAATCTATCATCCATAATTTTGTTTGTCTTGTTTATGAGGGCGCAAAGGTACGCATAAATTTTTAGAAAAACAAAAATTATAAGATTTTTTTGTGATAAAAAATCAAATTGTTAGTTATTCGCTGTCGTTTGTTTTAAATTAAAAGATAAAACGGGCGAAACTTATTAATCAAACAGTTACTTATTTTGAAGCGGCAATTTCAGAGATAGTATTGCAATTTATCTATATCGAAAGATTCGATAAACTGCTGAATTTTAGCTACTTCTGCTTCTCCATAAGCAATATATACTTCGGCGGAACGGATAAATTGTTCGTAATCACGATTGGCGTCCGACAACAACAGATAGCCCAGAATGGTATGTCCGGCGGCTTCAACCAGACGTCGTGCTTGAAAATCAATATAGTCATTGTTTTTTGTTTCAGCCACTTGTGCTACCAATTTTTCGTAGGTATTTGTCATTTTTGTCAAACGTGCTTTCAAGGGATCTAATTCGGGGCGCAAGGTTTCTGCCTGATAGGTTTGAATTTGCGTCAAATAAGAGCCGGTCAGGACGTGGCGGATAGCGGCTACCACTTGTAATTGCGTTGTGCCTTCGTAGATATTGGTGATGCGGGCGTCGCGATAAATTCTTTCGCAGGGATAATCTTTCATAAAGCCCGATCCGCCGTGAATTTGGATGGCGTCGTAAGCGTTTTGATTGGCATATTCGGTTGCAAAAGCTTTACCCAGAGGCGTATAGGCGTCTGCCAATTTCTTATATTTTTTCAATTCGGCTTTTTCCGCATCGTCTAATTTGCGTTCTTTTTCGACGTCTTCCAAAGTCTTGTAGATATCGACAAAGCGGGCTGTTTCGTACAAGATGGAGCGGGAGGCATCCAATTTTGCTTTGATAGCAGCCAGCATTTCCGACACGGCGGGAAATTCGATAATAGCTTTACCGAACTGTCGGCGGTCTTTGGCATAAGCCAGCGCTTCGCGGTAGGCGGCTTCCGAAAGTCCGGTTGCTTGTGCCATAATTCCCAAACGGGCGCCATTCATCAGTGACATAACGTAACGAATCAGTCCTAATTTGCGCGAACCGCAGAGATAAGCTTTGGCGTTTTTGTAGGTCAATTCGCAAGTAGGGGAGCCTTTGATCCCCATTTTGTTTTCGATACGACGCACATTGACGCCGCCGTCGCGTTTGTCGTAGATGAACATCGACAGTCCGCGTCCGTCTTTGGTGCCTTCTTCCGAGCGTGCCAAGACCAAATGGATATCCGAATCGCCGTTGGTGATAAAGCGTTTTACGCCATTCAGTCGCCAGCATCCGTTTTCGGGATCTTCGGTCGCTTTCAGCATCACGGCTTGCAAATCGGAACCGGCGTCAGGTTCGGTCAAGTCCATCGACATCGTTTCGCCTGCGCACATACGCGGGATATATTTTTGCCGTTGTTCTTCATCTCCAAATTCATAGAGTGTTTCGGCGCAGTCCTGCAATGACCACAAAGTGCAAAAGCCCGCATCGGCGCGAGCCACCATATCGGTAGTCATAATAAAAGCGGTCATCGGAAAATTCAGCCCGCCGTATCGACGTGGCATGGAAAGTCCCGACAGTCCGGCTTGGATGGTTGCGTTCAGATTTTCTGTGGTACCGGGGGCATATACTACGCGGTTATTGACGACTTGCGGACCGGTATGATCGACCTCTTCTGCATTGGGGGCAATGACTTCTCCGATGACTTCTCCCGCAATTTCCATTACTTTTTCGTAACTGTCCATTGCATCGGCAAAATCAATCGGGGCATAGTCGAAATGGTCTGCATCGGCAAAATTGCGTTCTTTCAGTTCTACAATGTGTTGCATCAACGGATGATGCAAATGATGTTTCAACGACGGATTGTCGGTATAAAAATTAGCCATAGCTTATTTACTGTTTTTCTTGTAATACTTTATCATTTTCGGAATCACTGTTTCCACTTCGCCGGTAATCACATAGTCGGCAATCGTGTTAATCGGGGCATTCGGATCGCTGTTGATAGCGATGATCAGCGACGATTCTTGCATACCTGCAATGTGCTGAATTTGACCGGAAATACCACAAGCGATGTACAATTTCGGGCGGACGGTAACGCCGGTTTGTCCGATTTGTCTTTCGTGTTCGCAGAAACCTGCATCCACAGCGGCACGCGAGGCGCCCACTTCGGCGCCAATGGTGTTTGCCAAATCGTAGAGCAAACCAAAGCCTTCTTTCGATCCCATACCGTATCCTCCGGCTATGATAATCGGCGCTGCTTTGATATTGATTTTCGACGATTCGATGTGTCTTTCGATGACGCTGACTGCAAAATCGGTGTCCGAAACATATTTTTCGACGTCGTGCGTAATGATCTGTCCTTGATGTTTCGTGTCGAAGATTTCTTTTTTCATCACGCCTTCGCGGACGGTTGCCATTTGCGGACGGTTATCGGGATTGACAATCGTAGCTACAATATTTCCGCCGAATGCAGGGCGGATCTGATAGAGCAGATCGTGATAGGTTTTACCTTCTTTCTTTTCTTCGTGGTCGCCTATTTCCAAAGCGGTACAGTCGGCGGTCAATCCGCTGAACAGGGCTGACGAAACGCGAGGTCCCAAATCACGTCCGACAGAAGTAGCGCCCATCAATGCAATTTGCGGTTTTTCTTCTTTAAACAGATTGACCAAGATGGCGGTATGCGGCAACGAGGTATAGGGCGACAGTCGTTGGTCGTCGAAGAGATGCAGAACGTCAGCGCCATAGGGGAAAACCTGTTCTCCGATCGTTTGTAATTGGCTGCCGATGGCGACTGCTTCCAATTGGCAGTGCAGTTGTGTTGCTAATGTGCGCCCTTTGGTCAGCAGTTCTAAGCTGACTTCTTCTACTTTCCCGTTTTCGATTTCGAGATATACAAATAAATTGTTCATACTTATCCGATTGTGTGATTAGCGATTAGTTCTACTATCAATGCTTCGATCTGTGCATCGGAGGCATCCAGCGTTTTACTCTCTTTGGCTTGAAAAACCACGTTTTCGATCTTTTTAACTTTGGTAGGCGAGCCGGAGAGTCCGCATTGTTGTGTGTCTGCGTCGATGTCGGCGGTACTCCATTCCACCAAATTCAGATAGTCTCGGCTGTCAAACAGTGGGGCATATTCATCCGCTGCCGCCTGTTTTTCCGAAGGCGTTTTGGCGTATTTGTATTTCTGTATCCGTTTGGAATTACGCGGACGACAGGCGGCTGCCGATCCGTTGACCGTTATCAACAGTGGCAAAGCACATTCGGCAACTTCCACGCCACGTTCCAAACGCCGTTTGACTGTGATTTTGCCGTTTTTGACTGCCAAAATCTCTTCGGCGTAAGTGATCTGTGGGATGCTTAATTTTTCGGCGACTTGCGGACCTACTTGTGCCGTATCGCCGTCGATTGCCTGACGACCGGAGATAATCACATCGAACTGTCCGATTTTGCGGATTGCCATACTCAAAGCATAACTTGTGGCAAGTGTATCAGCGCCTGCAAAAGCGCGGTCGGTCAGCAGATAGCCGCCGTCTGCACCGCGAAACAGTCCTTCGCGAATGATGTCGGCGGCACGGGGAGGTCCCATCGTCAGCAGCGTAACGGTCGATTCGGGATACTGATCTTTCAAACGCAATGCCTGTTCGAGGGCATTCAAATCTTCGGGATTAAAAATGGCGGGCAGGGCTGCACGATTGACGGTACCGTCTTCTTTCATGGCGTCTTTGCCGACGTTGCGCGTGTCCGGCACCTGTTTTGCCAATACGATAATTTTCAAGCTCATAATTTTATTGTATATAGTTTTTCCAATCTACTTTGCGCATATCGCCGGTTTTGTTGAACGTGTCGTGGAATGCCAATGCAGCGGCAACGTTTTGAGGCGTGTGTCCTTTTTGTCCCAGCTGCAGATATTGATACAGCAGCGGTTTATATTCCTCATCTACACAGTTGTTGATGATCAGTTCGGCGCGTTGGATGGGCGACAATCCGCGCAAATCGGCGACGCCGTGTTCTGTGATCAAGATTTTCACCGAGTGTTCGCTGTGGTCGAGGTGTGAAACCATCGGCACGATAGCAGAGATCTGTCCGTTTTTGGCGGTAGAAGGCGTTGTGAAGATCGACAGATAGGCGTTGCGACAGAAATCGCCGGAGCCTCCGATGCCGTTCATCATTTTTGTGCCGACTACATGCGTCGAATTGATATTGCCGAAAATATCGGCTTCCAAAGCGGTATTGATCGAAATCAGACCCATACGGCGAGCCAGTTCGGGGTTGTTGGATATTTCTTGCGGACGCAACAGCAATCTTTCTTTGAAAAAATCCAAATGCGCATAGACGTCTTCTATCGCTTGTGTGCTGAGTGTCAGCGAACAGCCCGACGCGAAGGTTACATTGCCTTCTTTCATCAGTTTGACGACGGCATCCTGAATGACTTCGGTATAAATAGTGAAAGGCGGGATGTCCTTGTTTTCGCCCATAGCGCCCAAGACGGCATTGGCGACATTGCCCACGCCCGACTGTACCGGCAAAAACGATGCGGGAATACGTCCTGCTTTGATTTCCGACGATAAAAAGTGTGCCACATTTTGTCCGATTTTTTCGGTAACGGCATCCAAGGGCGTGAAAGCGCCGACTTCGTTGGGCAAATTGGTTCTGACGATGCCCACGATCTTATTGGGATCTACCTGCACATAAGGCACGCCTATTCGGTCGCAGGGCGTATAGACAGGAATTTCGCGACGGCGGGGCGGATCTGCCGGTTCGTAAATGTCGTGAATGCCTTTCAATTCTTTGGGGTGATAGGCATTGAGTTCGATAAAAATCTTATCGGCTAAACGGGCAACCGTCGGCGCTATGCCTACTGCCGAAGTCAGATACACTTTGCCGTCTTCGGTAATGTCGGAGGCTTCCAATATGGCAATATTCGGTCTCGGAAGGAATCCGTATCGCAAGTATTGCGGCAGTTCCGACAAGTGTAAATCGAAATAATGCGCTCCATGTGCATTGAGTTCAGCACGCATATCTTTGTTGGACTGGTAAGGCGAGCGAAATGCAATCGCATGTGCACGCGACAGTTCACCATCAATAGAATCGCCGGTCGATGCACCGGTATAAATTCCTACTTTAAAAGAATTGCCCTTGGCATGTTCTGCTTCGGCTCTCTTTGCTAACTCTTTGGTAATAGCTTTCGGACATCCGGCAGCCGTAAAGCCACTGAATCCGATAATGTCTTTGTCTTTAATCAGACCGGCTGCTTCTTCCGCAGTCATCTCTCGTGTAAATATCATGATTTGAATAAAAATTGTATTCTGTTGCGAAAATCGGCGCAAAGGTACATGAAATTCTTGACATAACCTTACAGATAGACGACTTTTTTAACTCATTTGCCTTGTAAAATGCTTATATTCAGCATTACTCATACGCCGGCTTGTTGATTTTCCCCATAAACAGCACCGCATCCGTGCTTTCTTCCTGAATAACAAACAGGAACGGACGATTGGCATAAAATTGAGGATGCGCTACGGATGTTGTTACCATTCCTATCACCGTAACCGCCGCCGCCTCCGTACCCTGCTCATTTACGTCAATATAAGTTTTTTGTTGCACTTGAGAAATACAAGTAGGAACTTCGGAGATTCCCGAAAAATCGGCAGAACTTGAGAACGCCACTCCCATTCCGAGTTCCGTTAAAATTGGAATTAATTTTGTCCCGGTATCGTAACGTACTTTGAATTTTGGAATATAAACGTCGTAATTTTCTCTCAAATATCTGCTGTTCAAGCAGTTGTTCCAATAATTCGGCGCGTTGAGCGCGGTCAGCATTTCGGTAAAACTCACATTTGCTTTTGGCAAAAGAAAACTCATTGTAAATGCGCCGTTGCCGTAAGGAATGGTCAGCAATTGCAGTGTTTCGTCTTCAAAATACTGAAAATCATTGGTTTGATGCATCATTTTCACAGAAATATGTTCCTGCTGATAGCCGTTGGGATAAAAATACGTATCGAAAGTTTTTTCGGGGTCAAACGCCAGCGAATCTGCCCAAACGCTCTTGAAATACAGCGCGTTAATCAGATACATCACCACATCTTCCTGAATTGGTGGCTGAAACATATCGTCAATCAGCCCGTTGGTGTTGTCGCTGCACCAGGCGTTGAGAATGTCGCAGGCATCGGCGCGGCTGAAATCGAGTTGCTGCACCAAGGCGTTGTAATACTGCATGTTCAAGTCGATAAACGGCTGTTTCACCGGAAATTCCGGTTGATACCAGATAGAGTTGGCGAGCGCGAGTTGCGTGTTTTCCGCGTCGGTTGCCGTCAATCCCTCGCGGAGGGTTTTGAAATAATCGTTCACGCTTTCGGGCGCGTAGTCGTCCATTCCCATTGCGGTTTGAATGGCGGTTTTCGTGTCGCCGCCGGCACCGTTCCACACCATTGCTAACGCCATATTCAAACTCAATGGCGAGATGACAAGGTTTTCGTCGTTGGGATTTTGCGCATTTGTAACGGCAAAAAGTTTCATTGCAAAAGCGTTGCCCTGTGCCACAAGCACCGAGTCGGAGGCGATTTTCAGTGGCACTTGCGTTTCAGACTCTTGCGGCGTCGGTTCGTCGCAATCACAATCGTCGTGGGTGCAGGAAAGGGTGAATAATCCTGCCATCGCGAATAAAAAAATAAATTTAACGTTTTTCATAATGATTTTATTTGTTAGATTAATGAACCATTTAGGCTACAAAGGTAATAAAAATTTTGTCAATAGATGATTTTTTTCTACCTTTGCCCATATTTTTTAATAATTACCATTATGTTATCTTCAAAAGTAGAACAGATTTTAGTAGAACAGGTTGAAAAAGAGGGTTATTCTTCCAACCTTTATTTAGCAATGGCTTCGTGGGCGGAAACCGAAGGCTTCCCCGGAATTTCGGACTGGTTTTATGCCCAAGCGAATGAAGAGCATGGACACATGCTCAAACTGATTCATTATGTGATTGATCGTGGCGGAAAAGCGATTATTCCTGCTTTCAAACAGCCGCCGGTCGCGTGGAAAAGCGTACAGGATGCTTTTCAGCAGGCATTGGCGCACGAACAGATGGTCAGTAAAAGCATCAACAATATTGTCGGCGTTTGCCTCGAAGACAAAGATTATGCGACCTGCCAATGGATGCAATGGTTTGTTACGGAACAGATTGAAGAAGAATCGACGGTCAATGCTATTTTAGACCGTTTGAAATTGATCGGTGAGGGTTCTCTTTATAATTTCGACAAAGATATTATGTCCATGCGGGCGAGCAGTTAAAACTCTGACGTTCAATCTGTTAATTGCAAATACGTCCAGACAGGATAATGGTCTGACGATTTTATTTTCCCCACAGTAGAATTGTAAGATTTGATATTTTTGCTGTGCAAAATATAATCAATACGGAACAGGAATCGGTTTTTATTGAAACTGATTCCTATGCCGTTGCCGCTTTCCGCGAAAGAATCAATCAGGTCATTTTGCATCAAAGTGTGTCGGGTGTATGAAATTGGCGTATCGTTGAAGTCGCCGCACACAATAATGTAGGGCGTCGTGATTTTTTTGATCTCGGCGTCAATCTGATCGACTTGTGTAGTCCGCCGCTGATATGCCGGAGTCAGTCGCCGGAACATCAAATGAGTGAACGATTTGAAATTCTCGCTGTTCATATCTTTGGTGAAACTGAGGTATTCGTCCCGCTCATCATAAGTTATCTGATTGGAAGCCAAATGGTTATTGATCAACGTCAGTTCTTTGCCATGCACATCCAAAGTAACGAGAAACGAATGATAGTCTTTGGAAAGTTTGCGCGATGAGCGAATCGGATATTTGGAAAATATTGCCAATTCGGGCGGTGATATAGCGTGATACGGAAATTCCGACAAGGCTTGACAAATTGCATCTTTCGTCATCTGTTTGCCGCTGCGAAATTCCTGCAAACACACGATGTCGGCTTGTTGTTCTTTGATGAATTGAATGATCGGATGCTCGCGTGCAGGCATTTCCAAACCATCCATACTGAAATAGAAGACATTGTAAGTTAATAACTTAACGCAATTTTCCGGCAATTCTTTTGTTTTTACATGCAGCGGAAAATACGCGCGAATCGCCGTCCAGCAAACTGCCATCACAGCGATTGCAGCGAGCAATTGTTTCCATTTGCGACACACGAGAAACACCATCATCATCAGCACATTCACACCGAAAATCAAGGGGAAAAACAAGCCCAGAAAAGGCACATAACGGGCAGTGTGCGGCGATATGCGGTCGGAAAAAGCCGATGTCAGCAAGCCGATCCAAGCGATCAGGGCAATCGCAGTCAGCAATCGCCATAGCCAGCGTTTTATGAAATCAGTACCTTTTAGCATCAAACAATTTTTTCTTTTCTTCGTCGGACAAACTGTTATATCCCGATTTTTTTATTTTTTCCAAAATACGGTCAATGGCTTGATTATCAGCGACTTTGCGAGCATTGTAGTCGTAATCCGTCTCGCGTCGGTTGTAGGTATCGCGTGTTTTGGGTTGTTTCCATGCGGCGGTAATTTTTTTCAACCACCGTTGCGTTTTGTATTCGTTACGCCAATATAAAATCAGCAATATGCCGAACAACATCCCGCCGAGGTGTGCGAAATGCGCCACATTGTCGCCGGAACGGTTGGCTACTCCGGCAAAAAATTCCAATACGCCGTAGCCGATCACCATATATTTGGCTTTGATCGGGATAGGAATAAACATCAGAAAGAGCGGTGTATTTGGAAAAGTCATCCCAAAAGCCAGCAGCAGCCCGAAGACGGCTCCCGATGCGCCGATGGTCAGCGACGGAGCGCCTTGCAGCGCACAGACTAAGAGTTGAATCAAGCCCGACCCGACGCCGGTCAGCATATAATATATAATGTAGCGTTTGCTGCCCCAATAATTTTCCAGCGTGCTGCCGAACATAAATACGGCAAACATATTAAAAAACAGGTGCGACAGCGATTGGTGCGTAAACATAAACGTGATCAGCTGATAGGGATAAAAGCCCAGTTCATCGCCGATCAAGAAACGTCTGTTATCGACGCCGTGTAATGCCAAATAGTAACTGACAATATCTCCGAAAAGATAGCATGCCAGCCACACCAGCACATTGATAATCAGTATATTTTTAGTAACGGATGGAATGTTGCTCAAAAAACCGTTGCTGTTATTGAAATTCATAAGGAATAATATTATTTGTTATTAAATTGGTTCATTGTTATTTCGATGCCTGCTAAACAGAAACTTTTGATGATGTCGCAGGCGAGGTCGATGCGTGCGGGCAGCAGTTGGCGCTCTTCATCCAAGAAATCGCCCAAGACAAAATCCAATTGATGTCCGGCGGAATATTGGTTGCCGATGCCGAAACGCAGGCGGCTGTATTGTTGTGTTTCGAGCATTGCCTGAATGTGTTTCAGCCCGTTATGTCCGGCGTCGCTCCCTTTGGGTTTCAGTCGCAGGCTACCGAAAGGCAATGCCAAATCGTCCACTACCACTAACAGATTCTCGATCGGAATTTTTTCTTTTTGCAGCCAATAGCGAATGGCATTTCCGCTGAGATTCATATAGGTAGAGGGTTTCAAGAGAATGAGTTGTCGATTTTTCAGACTCATTTCCGCCCTTGCTCCATAGCGTTTATTGACGTCGAAAACAACATTGGACAGAGCGGCAAGCCTGTCCAATATCATAAAACCGATGTTGTGGCGGGTATTTTCATACTCTTGTCCGATATTTCCCAAACCGGTAATCAAATACTTCATCATGTCGTCGGAATTTCCGAAAAGCCGGAACGGGGGCGATTAAGCTTTGGCAGCCGTACCGCGAGCCGCACGAGTCAATTTGACGGATACAACTACATTGTCTTTGGCATTCAGCAGTTCGAGATTGTCAAATTTCAAATCGCTGACCTGAATGGTTTTTCCCAAGCCCAAGTTTTCGATGTTAATGACTAATGTTTCGGGAAAATCTTTGTAAAGTCCTTTCACTTTCAGCTTGCGCATTTCGAGCGAAAGTTTACCGCCGGCTTTTACGCCTTCTGCCAATCCTTCCAAAACGATGGGGATTTCGATGACAACCGGTTTGTTTTCAAAGATTTGCATAAAGTCGATATGCAACAGTTCATCCGATACGGGATGATATTGCGAATCTTTCAGGATTGCCGTATAAGCAGCGCCGTCGATACTCAGATCGACCAACTGGACTTCGGGCGTGTAGATCAATTTGCGCACGCCTTCTTTCGATACGGTAAAATGAATCACTTGTTCGCCTCCATAAAGTACGGACGGCACTAATGCATCTTTACGATACGCTTTTGCGGCTTTTTTGCCGATGTTGGCTCTTGCTGAGCCGGTCAGTTTGAACGTTTTCATTTGTTTTTTGTTTGTGTTACTCAAAATTAAGATGCTTCTTAATCTCCCATCACACGGAATTTTATCAAAGCGGGTGCAAAGGTACGAAAAATATTGTATCCGTGCAAGATTTTGGAGGAATCGTGTGATTTTTTTGTTCGGTAGTCTTAAAAAAGTGAAATTTTTCTCGGAATGTTTGCCAAATTCAAGATAAAGAACTACCTTTGCACGATTTTTCAGTTTTATGGTGGTCGTAGCTCAGTTGGTTAGAGCATCAGATTGTGGTTCTGAGGGTCGTGGGTTCGAGCCCCATCTTCCACCCTACCCCTTTTATTTCAGTGAGTTGTTGTTCAAATGGCGGAAATGTCCGCCGTAATTCTGCAAAAAAATTCTTACCTTTGCCCTAAAAATTGATTGAAAATTTTAAAATGATCGATATCAAACAAATAATCTCTGAAAGGGAAACCTATTTTGTCGAACTGAAATCGGCAAAAGGCGGTATTCCTTTGTCGCTTTGGGAGAGTTATTCGGCGTTTGCTAACACCGAAGGGGGCGTGATACTGTTGGGCGTCAGCGAAACGGATAGCGGCTTGGAAATTACCGGTGTATCCGATGCCGAAGACAAAAGGAAGAAACTTTGGGACACTTTGCATAATCGTCA
>JAISUM010000138.1 GCA_031272095.1 Candidatus Symbiothrix sp.
GACGACAGCCGCAGCCCCCGCCTCGACCGCTTTCGCGACATAGTCGTGTCCGTCCGACTGCGTACCTTTGACGGCGACAAAAAGCCATCCCTGCCTGATTTTTCTCGAATCGAAATGTATTCCGGCAATCTCCGTTTCCAAGTTACCTGCAACCGAAATTGGCGCGATATTTTTTAATAAGTCTTGAAGTTTCATATCTTTATTGTAATTGTAAACCTATGGTTTGCCCTTTGATAATTTTACTTCCGGCGGCGATAGACTGGCTCACCACCGTCCCCTGACCGCTCAAATGCACCCGCAATCCGGCTTGTTCCATTGCATAAACCGCATCTTTAGCCCCCATTCCCTTGACATTGGGAATCAGATCCGCCGATTGCGTTTTGTCGTAGCTCTGTTTCACCACCGCCTCTTGCGGATGAATGGTGTCGGATGGAAAATCATTTTCCTTAATCAGAATATTCCGTGCATAAATTTGTTCGGCAATAGATTTGAAGACCGATCCGCACATTTGTCCGCCGGAGGCAACGCCATTGCGTGGTTGCCGGATGACGACGATGATCGAATATTGCGGTTTTTCGGAGGGGAAATATCCGCAGAACGAGACCTGATGTCCTTCGCGTCCGTGCGCCGTCCAGAGTTGCGCCGTACCGGTTTTTCCTGAAATACTGATCAAATCGGAATGTGCCGGTTTGCCGGTGCCGTCGTGGGCATTGACGACGCTGTCCAACATCTGACGTATCGCCAACAGCGTACTTTCGGAACAGATTCGCTCATTGATGACTTGCGGTTTGATTCGTTCGACAACCTGTTTGGCGTTGCGAATTTCTTTTACAAAAATAGGTTTGAGCAGCGTGCCGTTATTGGCAATCGCATTGAAAAACGCCAGCGTATAAATCGGCGGGATTTGCGTTTCATAGCCAAACGACATCCAAGGCAAAGTTGTTCGCGACCAATATTGCGCTTTGCTGTCTTTCGGATGCCGGATGCGTGGCACGGCATATCCCGGAATTTCCAAGTGCATATCTGTCTGTAAACCAATTCGATAGATGCCATCCACATACTTGCCCGGATCGTTGCCGTAAGCTTGTAAAATGAGTTTGGCGACGCCGATATTCGAGGAATAACGGATACTTTTTGCGGCTGTAATCATACCATATCCGCCGCGATTGTAGTTGTGGTCTTTCAGCGGACTGCCTGCGATGGTTACGATGCCTTTTTCCGTATCGACAGGCGTATCGGGCTGCACCAGACCATCTTCCAACGCCACCATCATTGAGACCACTTTGAAAGTTGATCCCGGCTCGCTCAAATCCGACACCGCATAATTTTGTGCTTCGCTCCACACGCCTTCACTCACGCGTCCCATATTAGTGATTGCTTTGACTTCGCCTGTCGCCACTTCCATCACGACGGCAGTTCCCGATTCGGCGTCTAATTCGCGTAATTTATTTTTCAGCGTTTTTTCCGTAATATCCTGAATGTCAATATCTATCGTAGTAACAATATCTTTGCCGCGTTCCGGTCGTCGAATGGTGGGGATAACGATCTGTGCGCCATTGATTTTTCGACGGCTGCCCATACCCGGAACGCCTGCCAAAAGCGAATCGTAGTAAAGTTCCAAGCCGTTTTTTCCGGTTCGCCGCCCGACGGTATCCGCCGTATAAACGCCGCCAATTGTCCGCAAAGCCAATGTGCCATAGGGATTGACACGTCGGTTGATCCGGTTAAAACGGATGCCCAACAGATTGGGATTGTTCAAATAATAAAGCGCTTCCTTTTTCTTGTTGTATCCGAATATCACATTTTTTAATTGGATCATTTCTATATAGTTAATGGCTGTATTCGACAATTTGAAGGAACGATTTCTTTTCTTGGTGTGCGGATAATTGTTATAAGCGTCGATGGCGTTGTTCAAGCCCTGCATCAAGCGACCGGCAACCGAATCCGGCAAAATGGCGTAGAAATTTTCCTCAATAAACGACCGGTATTTCATAATGCTATCGATCGTTTTCTCTTTTTTGTTGTCTTGCGCCCACATATCAATGGTCAGGCGGTAAAACGACTGATTGGTCGCCAATATTTCGCCGTTGGAGGCATAGATGTCGCCTCGTTCGGTCGGAATCAACACACTGTCGCTTTCGAGACTGATTTTGGATCGCCAAGCGTTTCCGTCGCGAATCGAAATAATGCAGGCATGGGCAAAAATATAAATGCCCGCAACGATAATCAACACAGCTACAAGCACATAGCGTTGTATCATTTTATCCGAAGATTCTTGCTTTCCCATAAGTTATTTATTTTTTAGTTATTTATTTATTAATGACAAATGCCGGTTGTTTCGGCGTTACTAAATCTATATTTCTCGCTTTCAGCATCGATTCGATTTGCGATTGACGGCTGGCATAAGTCAGCTTGGTCGCTAAAATCAAATTCTCGTTGCTGACGTGTTCCAGACTGTCTTTCAAAACTTCGATATGTTTCATGTTTTGCTGGAACGAATAGTCATTGCTGATAAAAATGGTAAATAAGAAGGCGATCCACACCAAAAATTTGGATTGTTTGATCACAAAATCTTCTTTCATCCATTCGCCTATCAGGAAATAGCCGATTTTCCGTTTTTTCTTTTTCTTTTCACTCATAATTTTTCTGCAATTCTTAATTTTGCGCTTCTGACGCGCGGGTTTTGTTCTATTTCCGCATCGGTCGGAACAATCGCTTTGTTGTTCACGACTTTCAAGGAAGATTGGATATTACCGTAAAAATCCTGCACAATTTTGCCTTCAAAATTGCCGGTCTTAAAAAAGTTTTTAACAATCCGGTCTTCCAAAGAATGGTAGGTGATCACCGCAATTCGTCCGCCGGGGGTCAAGATTTGCAGGCTTTGCAACAGCAGCTCTTTCAGGGCGTCCATCTCGTTATTGACTTCGATGCGCAGGGCTTGAAAGGCTTGTGCCAACTGTTTTTTTTCTTTTTCCCGACTGAAAAACGGTTTGACCGTGTCTAACAAATCACTGATTTTTTCAAAAGCGTGATCTGTTCTTTTTCGGACGATGCTTTTTGCAATCGCACGCGCCGTCCGCAATTCGCCATACAGATAAAACACATCTGCGAGCTGTTCTTCCGAATAGGTGTTGAGGATGTCGGCTGCCGTTTTTTCGGCGCGTTTGTTCATTCTCATGTCTAATTTGCCATCGAAACGGAATGAAAATCCGCGTGTCTCATCGTCGAAATGATGCGACGAAACGCCCAAATCACCAATCATGCCATCAATTTTCGTTACGCCATACCAATCTAAAAAAGTGATCAGATAGCGAAAATTACTCCGCACAAACGTAAAACGCGCATCGCGGGGGATGTTTTCTTCCGCATCTTCGTCCTGATCAAACCCAAACAACCGCCCTTTGTCGTTGAGCCGGTTCAAAATGGCTTTGGAATGTCCGCCGCCGCCCAGTGTTGCATCTACATAGATGCCGTCGGGACGAATGTTCAGTCCGTCAAGCGTTTCCGTCAGGAGCGCAGGATTGTGATATGTCGAAAGGGCGTTCATCGGTCAGTTTGATGTTTGAGCGTTACCAAAAAAACGTTTCGCATTGTTTTTGAAATTCTTTCGATTGTCGGCAATGAAATTGTCGTAATCCTCAGGATTCCAAAGTTTAATAGTATTATCCACTCCCACAAAACGCACTTCGTTGGTGATATGTGCCCCCTGCAAAGCGAGTTTGGGAATTTGGATGCGTCCCACATTGTCCATTTCTACGCGGTCGGCAGAAATCAGATATTCATAAAAACTGCTTTGTTCTTCATCTAACAAATCTAATCTTTCGCGGAATTGCGCTTTCTGCGCCTCCCACGCTGTTTTGGAATACAGCACCAAACAGTTGCGGTAGGTATCGGGACGGATATACAAGGTATTATCCTCCGTCTGTTGTAGTATCCGACGGAAGACAACCGGCACGGGAACTCGTCCCTGACTGTCCAGTTTTGCCGCAATATTTCCGGTAAAATCATCCATAAAACAGTATATTTCTGAAAAACAGTGTCAAAGGTAGTAATTTTTCCCTGAATTTACCTAATTTTCCCTGATAATATTTATCAACAAATTATCATTAAGTTATCAACAAGTTATAAACATCCGATTTACAGCCCTTTAAAACAGCGATTTTTTTTTGTAAAACAGCCTGATATGCCGAAAAAAAATCTTACCTTTGCACGTTTTTTTAATAGACATAGACAATGAAAATTTTTGATCAGTTGAAAAAATCGGATATGCGACCGAAATTATGGAGTTCGCTGCGCAATTATTCCAAAGAAAAATTTATGGCAGACCTGATGTCGGGGATCATCGTGGGGATCGTCGCCTTGCCTTTGGCGATTGCATTCGGTATTGCGTCCGGCGTGAGTCCCGAACAGGGTTTGATCACTGCCATCATCGGCGGATTTATCGTATCGTTTTTGGGCGGCAGTTCCGTACAAATCGGCGGACCGACCGGTGCGTTTATTGTGATTGTGTATGGTGTCATTCAGCAATTCGGATTAGAAGGCTTGGCGATTGCGACCGTTCTGGCGGGGGTAATGCTGATTGGGATGGGGCTGTTGCATCTGGGAACCGTCATCAAATTTATTCCCTATCCGATCATTGTCGGTTTCACGAGTGGTATCGCGCTGACGATTTTTTCGACGCAAATAAAAGACTTTTTCGGATTGACGATGGGCGAAGTGCCAGCCAATTTTATTGACAAATGGATCGCCTACGGACATGCTTTCGGCAGCATCAATCTCTGGTCGCTTTTGGTAGGCGCCGTCAGTCTGCTGATCATTATTTTGGCGCCGAAATTCATCAAAAAAATACCCGGATCGCTGGCGGCTATCGTGATTGTAACCGTATTGGTCTATATTTTAAAGACTTACTTTGGCGTAGAAGGTATCGAAACCATCGGCGACCGTTTCACGATCAACGCCTCTCTGCCGGAGCCGGAAACCATCCCGATCAATCTCGACAGCATCAATCTCTTGTTGCCTGCCGCGTTCACGATTGCAATGTTGGGAGCTATCGAATCGCTGTTGTCGGCGACGGTTGCCGATGGCGTTACCGGCGACCGACACAACTCAAATATGGAATTAGTGGCACAGGGAGCCGCCAATTTGGTAACGCCGATTTTCGGCGGCATTCCGGTAACAGGAGCCATCGCCCGCACGATGACCAACATTAACAACGGCGGACGGACGCCGATTGCCGGTATCATCCATGCCGTCGTTTTGCTGCTGATATTGCTGTTTTTAGGACCTTTGACGACGCATATCCCGATGGCTTGTTTGGCAGGCGTTTTGATCATCGTTTCTTATAATATGAGCGAATGGCGCACCTTCCGTTCGCTGCTGAAAAATCCAAAATCCGACGTGATCGTGCTGTTGGTAACCTTCTTCTTGACCGTCATTTTCGACCTGACGCTCGCTATCGAAGCCGGTATCTTGTTGGCAATGGTCTTGTTGGTGAAACGAATGGCGGAAACCTCGCAGATCTCGGTCATTCACGACGAATTAAATATGGCGACCGATGCTGAAAAAACCGCCGACAACGACAAACTGATCTTGCCCCAAGGCGTAGAAGTCTATGAAATCGACGGACCGTTTTTCTTCGGCATCGCCAATAAATTTGAGGCAAGTATGCGGATGGCGAATATCGAAAAACCGAAAATCCGTATCATCCGAATGCGCAAAGTGCCGTTTATGGATTCGACCGGACTGCACAATTTGGAAAGTCTCTACCGGCTGTCGTCGAAAGAAAATGTGCAGTTGGTACTGTCGGGCGTTAATGAAAAAGTGCGCGGGATGATCATTAAATCCGGTTTGGCGAAAAAAATAGGTGAAGAAAATATTTGCAGCCATATCAATGCGGCATTGGAACGCGCCAATCAACTGATCAAATGATGTATCACCGCACCGTCAGACCGAAAAAATCGCTGGGACAACATTTTTTGAAAGATCTGTCCGTCGCGGAACGTATTGCGCAAACGCTCGGTGATTTTCCGCTCTTGCCGGTCTTGGAAGTGGGCGCCGGAACAGGCGTTTTGACACAGTTTTTGTTGCGCGAACAACGCGATTTGCAGGTTGTCGAATTGGACGCCGAATCGGTCGCTTACCTTGAAAAGCATTATCCGACGCTGAACGGACGTATCTTGCAGCAGGATTTTTTGAAACTGAATTTGGCGGATCTCTACCGTCAAGCGTTTTGTGTCATCGGCAATTATCCTTATAATATCTCTACCCAAATATTCTTTAAAATATTGGAATACAAGGATTTGATTCCGTGTTGTTCGGGGATGATTCAGAAGGAAGTGGCAGAACGGCTGACCGCCAAAGCAGGCACGAAAGCTTACGGCATCATCACTGTCTTTTTGCAGGCTTGGTACGACATCGAATATCTTTTTACGGTCGAACCGCAGGTGTTCGATCCGCCGCCCAAAGTCCGCTCGGCGGTGATTCGGCTGACGCGCAACCGGCGTACTACTTTGGATTGCGACGAAAAACTTTTTCGACAGGTCGTTAAAACAGCATTTAATCAGCGCCGCAAAACCATGCGCAACTCGCTGAAATCTATGTTGAGCAAAGAACACCCGCTATCGCAAGATCCGGTCTTCGACAAGCGCCCCGAACAACTGACGGTCGATGAATTTATCGCGCTGACACAACAAATCAGTGCAGCCATCGCCGGACAAACGGAATAGTGCGCAACGGCATATCGCGTTTCACGACCACGACCACATACACGACTATCAAAACCGTATGCCATGCCAAACGCAAAGCGATGTTTTGAATGTTGGTCAGGCACGAAATCGCATACAACGCTCCGGCAAGCGCCGTGTATAAACCCAGCGTCTTCAAGTCGTATTTGATCGGATAAACCTTCTGCCCGACAATATACGACAGCAACATAATCACCAAATTGCCCGCAAACGCCGCCCACGCACAGGCATAATAACTGTATTGCGGAATAAACAGAATATTAAAACCGATGATAATTACAAATCCAGCCACCGAAAAGATAGTTCCCCAATAGGTCTTATCGGTCAGCTTATACCATACGGAAAGATTGAAATAGATGGCAAAAAACAATTCGCCGATCAATACAATCGGCACCACGCCCAGCCCGACAAAATAGGTCGGCTTGATCATATATTTGATGAGATCTAAATAAAAAACGACGCCCAAAAACACAAACAGCCCGAAAATCACAAAATATTTCATGACGTCGGAATAGGTTTGTTTCGCATCTTTTGAGCGACTTTGTTCAAACACAAACGGCTCGTATGCATATCGAAATGCCTGCGTGAACATCATCATGATCAGCGCAATCTTGAAACAACCGCTGTAAATGCCCAGCTCACTCGACCAAGTAGCGGCGTCGGGATAGACCGCCGGAAATACCAATTTATCGACAACCTGATTGCTCATACCGGCTAATCCCATCAACATCAACGGAAAACAATAGGCAAGCATCTTTTTCGTCAACTGCCCATCGAACCGGTAACGAAAACCGGACAGCTCCGACCATAACAGACAAATCGTTTGTATGCCGGTCGCTAACAGATTGGCAATGAACACATAATAGAGCCGGTTGCCATCGTGCCAAAACCATGCGACCAACGACGAATGATGCTTGTTCAAATAGGGACATACGACCAAAAATATCACGCAAAAAACGGCGTATAAGACCGTGTAAAGCATTTTCAGCGCCCCAAATTTGATCGGACGTTTCTTATAGCGCAAATAGGCAAACGGAATAGCGGAAAACGAATCGAATGCCAAAATGACTAATACCAAACGGATATAGGCATCCGGCACCTGATCGTTCCACAGCCATGGACGAATGATCGGCAAACAAGTCAAAAATACTGCCAAAAATACCGCAATAATCCCGCCGACAATGGTCAGCGTCGTGGAATAAACCGTGTCGGGATGATATTTATCGGTCTGATTGATAAACCTGAACAGTCCGGTCTCCATCCCAAACGTCAAAAAGACGACAAACAAGGCGACATAAGCATACAAATGTGTCATCATTCCATATTCGGAAGTTGCCAAAGTGTAGGTTAGCAAAGGCGTGAGCAACCAGTTTCCCAATTTAACGACGATATTGGTGCCTCCGTAGATAACGCTGTCTTTTAATAATGCCATTTTTTTTGGTGGTTAAAGGAAACATTGGAGAAACAAAATATCGCAAAAGCCTTGCGGCGTATGTAACCACGCTTTCAACCTGCCGCTTTCTTCAAATCCGCTACGACCGAACAACTTAATACTGCTCACATTGGAGATCGGCACTTCGGCATAAAGCTGTTGCAGTCGCAGCACTTCTCGGGCATAGATTTTCAGCAGATTGACCGCTTGAGCGGCATAGCCATGTCCCTGATAATCGCGATCTAACAATACGCCAACGCCCGCCCGTCGATGGATAGCGTCGAAATTGAACAGATCGACCGTGCCGATGACCGTGTTTGTTGCTTTCAAGGCTATCATCAGCCGCAACTGATGCAACTGAAATATGTCTTGTCGCAGACTGTTGTTGATATAATCGCGCAAGGCAAAACGCGAATAAGGCGTTAGCGTAGAGCCATACCGCCACAGCTCCGTATCGTTTTCCCATCGATACAGCGCATCTAAATCTTCGGGTTCCAACGCCCGCAAGCAAATCCGTTCGTTTTCAAGTAGCGCCATTTGATTTTTTGAATTATCCGGCAAAGGTACGCTTTTTTTTTAAAAAACCTGTCAGGTTTCAAAAACCTGACAGGTTTAATTATCCCGTCATGGCGGACTTGATCCGCCATCTCCTGATTAACAGTGAGTAGGGGGTTGCGGGTCAAGCCCGCAATGACGACCGTTTCCTTAAGGCATACGCGCCGCCCAAGACGAGGAGGCATAACAAACCTTCGCCGACAGGAGCTGTGGTAGATGCAATCTCGGGATTTCCCGTAGGAGTTGTGGTTCCGTCTATCGCGCCGCGTAACGAGCCGCCCGATTGTTTGTACTCTCTTTGGGTTTGTCCCCAATATTCCTGTGCGCTCAATGCGCCGCCCACTGTCAGGGCTATTGCTAATGTGATGATTATCTTCTTCATTGCTGTGTGTTGTTATTTGATGACTACTTTTGCTGTGATTTTGCCTGACTTGGTGATCGTTCTCTCAATATAGGGACTGCCGTTAGATATTCCATTTTTTGGAAAAACGGAATATTTCTGCCCTTGCAGATTATAATATTCGGTGCGAATAACAGGATCATCGCCTGAAATGGTCGGCAGGGCTGTTGCCTCTTCCACCGAGAACGAGCTGCGCAGGCTGCTTTCAGCTATGCCGGTTGCCACGATGAACGATTCAAAAGCTTTGATAGTAAATGCGTTTTGTGTGCCGCCTTGACGTTTGAAGTCGGTGCCGTTGAATTGGTAATAATATGCGCCGTTGCCTTCTGTAACCGTGATCTCTGCCGTGTTCGGATTGGCGACCAAAGTATAGCCTGCCTCATTTGTAAGGTGCGGGGCGACGTCGGTATTCAATGTCGGATTGGCTTTGGACGTAAAGGTGAAAGTTT
>JAISUM010000002.1 GCA_031272095.1 Candidatus Symbiothrix sp.
CCCGTACGGATTCGGCTCACTCCACGCCTGCGACCCTATACCTACCAACTCCCCTCCATCGCCCGCAGGACGACCGCAAGAGTTAATCATCACTATTAAACTTGACAGCAGAAATGCTGACTTTATTTTTCTTTTCATGCGTTTTATAATATTCTTACACTTTTATATTTACCCTTTTTCTCTTTTGACAAGTTCAAGTCCATTGCATATTTGATATACAATTCGTGGCTGCCGGATGTGCTGCGAATCAAATCGCTGAAAACAGGAATGTCGTAGGCATATCCAAATTCTATTGACTTAAATTTGCCGCCCAAGAGCAAGATCACCGATTCGCCTTTGCGCCACGATAAGCCGCACCAAAGCATTTTAGCATACGCCAGACGCAACGAAACATCTACTTGTGTCTGCGTCAATAAGCCTTTGAACGAGTTGGGTTTTACAGCCACCAACATCGAATCTTCGGTGATAGACAAAGAACTCACTTCGGTCGCTTTCAATAAAACGGACGACCGCAACTCTAATAACGGATTGCTCAACGGGATATTGTATCCTGCCGTAAAATAATAGGAACGCGGAACGTCCAATATATAAGTCTCATTCAGCTCTAATTTCGGTTCGATAAGATGAGTTGCCGAAAGTCCGACATACCATTTTTGCAGGCTGTCGGTATAATAAATGCCCGCCGCCAAGTCGATAGATTTTCCGCTGACTTCCGATAGGGGAATGGCTTCGTCGGTTGAATTGTGATAATCGTTGTCGTTGGGAATATGGACTTTTGTGCCGTCGAAAGTCTCGTTGATATAGCCGCCCTGCAAGCCGATGCCCAGACTGCCGCCGAAAAGTTTCATTTTAAAAGCGTATTGACCGGAAATGACGTTGGCTTTGAACAGCCCGATTTGATCGTTGTACATCACCGCACCGAGACCATGTTCACGTCCGAAAAAGCTGAAAGGCATCGTCGCCAACACTATCCCTGTTTTGGGTGCATGTTCGACCCCAATCCATTGCATACGATACAGTCCGGTCAGTTCCAATTGTGGCGTCTGTCCGGCATAAGCGGGATTATAATAATGCATCGCCGCCCAATAATTGCTCAACTGGGTATCAAATTGCGCCTGCATACCGAATGTAAACAGCAGCAATAAACCGGTGCATACTTGTTTTTTCATGCTTATTATTAACGAATAAAGATGAAAATAATTGTATGACGCCTGAGAATTGAATGAGGTTTTAAAAAGTCAATCTTATGGCAAAGTCGATAGCGTTGAAAAGCACTTATTGTCTGAACTTTGATTTTAGAATGATTATATTGATTGCTATGATTTCTTAATTCCTAATTCCTAATTCTTAATTCTTAATTCTTAATTCCTAATTCCTAATTCCTAATTCTCAATGATTTCCCCTTCCGTGATTTCCCGTTTCGTATCGTCTATCACCATTGCGATTGCGGTGGCGTTGGGGTATGGCGCAGTATAATTGCCGTCGATGATTTGCGCCTTTGCTTCGGCAAGTTTTGCAGGCACATCTTCCGGTTTGTACGCCACTTTGATTTCTATCACCCAAACATTGCCGAGATAGTCAAGCACAAGGTCGGCACGCCCCAGATTGGTGTGCATTTCAGCGACTGCTGCCACTCCGCAGCCACGCACAAAAGCCAAAATCATTGAGCGATAATGCCATTCGTGCAGCGGAAATTCATAAATATTATCCGAGATATTTCGTTCGGCGCCACGCCTAAAATCATCATAAGGGATACTTGCCAAAAGACAATTAAATACTTTTGAAAGTTTATCTTTATTTTTGGAAGAAAGCGCTGCCAATAAATCGCTGCGATAATGCGCAAAATCATCGTCATTTCGTTTGCAAACAATTTCTGACACTAATCGCGACATTGAGTTAAGCACTTCCGTATTAGGATAATCAAGCGCTAAAAAATCTCCTTCGGCGCGGCTGATGGTCAAATAACCGCCCTGATACAGAAAACCTTCCGGCGGCGTGGAGTCCATATCGCCCGGACTTCGTGCAAAATCGCGCGAAACCTGAATATTATGAAACTGCTCTACGCTTAATTTATGCGTTTTCAGATAGTCCGTAATCAATTTGGTAGTGCCTGATTCCATCCAAAAATTGTCGAAACTTTTTGCTTTGAAAAAGTTGATAGTAGAAAACGGATTGTAAAGTTTGTGAATACCATCGAAACAAAAGCCATCGTAATAATAGCGCATACGGTCAAGTAATGCGTCAACGGACACCCCCCTTTTTTCTGCTGTCTCTTTCAAATCATCAGGAAAATATTTTACGATTTCGTCTTCGCTATAACCCAAAAATTCACCATAATACTCCGTCAGCGAAATATCTTCCGGTGAATTTAAGCCCGAAAACACGCCGAAGCGGGCAAATTTGGAAATTCCGGTGATAAAAACAAAGCGGATATATTCGTCGTTTGCTTTTAATTGAACGTAAAAATTTCGCAGGATACCCCTGATTTGCTCTGCTTTTTCGGGTTGCGTGAAGAAATCGACGTATGGTTTATCGTATTCGTCAAGTAAAATCACAACTTTGCCGTGTTTTGTTGCTAATTGTTTTATAAGTATTTGCAATAAATCGCTGGAAGCATAATCATTGTCCAGCTCTATCTGATAATCTTGGGCTATTTCACAAACTCGCATCCGCAAAGATTTTTCCAATTCTTCTATCCCGAAACTTGTATTTACTCTGCTCATATCCAACCGTATAACCGGCGAAGCGTGATAATCCGCCCGATTCATAAATTCTTCGGCATAAAGCCCTTTGAAAAGTTCTTTTTTGCCGGAAAACATTGCATCAAAAGTAGATACGGTCAGCGATTTGCCGAAGCGACGCGGACGGGAAAGGAAATAAATATGTCCGGTATCAATCATTTCGACCAAATACCGCGTCTTATCAACGTAAGTATAGTTTTCGTTGATAAGCGCCTCGAAATTTTGTATGCCTATCGGCAGTTTTTTGCGTGATGTTGCCATAATTTTTGATGATTTAAAATATCGCTACAAAAGTACAAATTAAATTTTGATTTGGCAAAAAGGCGACAAAGTGATTTCAAAAATAACAATATTTTCTATTATATTTTTTAGTAATTGATTTTTTTTCTATCTTTGCAACCCGAAAAACATCAATGAAGCAGAAGGGATTCATATTATTATTGACCGCTGTTTGCCTCACAGCAAACGCACAATCCGCTATCGACAGCGCTGTGGCTGATTCGCTTGAAAAGCATTTGCTTACACATCCGCCTGTCGGCGCCGAAGGTTTGCAAATTTGTTGCGATTTGAGCGATTTTCATTACCGCAACTACGCCCCGTATAAAAATATCAAATATGCGCAACAAGGCATTACTATTGCCCGCTCGCTGTCGGATCAGTATCAAATGGCGTATCTGTATAACAATATCGGCGTGGGCTATGACGACCTGTCAAAATACGATTCGGCAATGATTCAATATAAAACAGCTTTGGCGATCATCGACAAAATGAGCCTCGACAAACAGATTTCCGAAAAGAAATTGGCCTTCCTGCGAGGCATTACCTATTCCAATATCGGCAACTTGCACAACGTACAGGGCTTGTCAGACCAAGCCATCGACAACTATCTGAAATCTATTTCCGAATTTGAAAAAACGGACAAACAAGAGCGTCTCTCGAAAGTCTTTCGCAATCTGGCGTTAGTCTATATCAATATGAATAACTATGAACAGGCGGAACAATATTTGCAGAAAAGCGTTCAAATCAACCAGAATCTGAACGATTCGCTCGGATTGGCTTCTACCCTCACCCGTTTAGCGCACGTCTATGTTAATCAGATGAAATATGAACAAGCGATGCGATGCGCCGAATCTGCCGACAGCATCTATGCCTTATTTACCGATAAACGCGATTTGCGCATCTATAACTTGCGCGTCCTCTGCGCCATCTACAATAATGGATTGAAAGACGAACAACGGGCGATGAAATATGCCTTGCAAGCTTTGGAAGAATCGAGAAAAATGGGCTTTTCGCTCGAAATCAGCCGATCGCTGCAACTGCTCGCCGCCTTGCATTTGGAACACAAAAACTACCTGAAAACCAAAGAAATAGCGCTGCAAGCTTTGCAAACCGACTCGTCGAATTTGGCGAACAATGTCCTGCTCTACGAAGACCTGATGCATGCTTGTATCGGATTGAAAGAATTAGACGAATCGCAACGCTATTTCGACTACTATAAACGCGCTATGACGGCTTACAGCAATGCAAGTTTTCAATCGTCGCTCGCCGAAATGGAAGTCAAATATCAAACTGTCAAACGCGAAATATTGATCGCTAAAATGAATGCCCATCACAAAATGATCATCATTATTGCGCTCTCGTCGGGCGGCATATTGATTATGGGTATCATCTTGCTGATTGTTGCTTGGCAACTTGCACTGCAACGTCGTCGCAAAATAGAACTGCAACTGCAACAGTTAGAGCAAGAAAAACTGCTCGTTGCCACACAAGCCGCCCTCGACGGCGAGGTACAGGAACGCTCAAGATTGGCTCGCGACCTGCACGACGGATTGGGAGGCATCCTTGCCGCCGCCAAATTCAATGTCAGCGATTTACAACAAGACGCCAAAAAGCAAGAAGCCATTGAGCGTATCCATAAAGCCATCCAACTGATCGACGATTCGATGCGAGAGATGCGACGCATTGCCCACCACCTGATGCCCGAAACGCTGCAAATCTTCGGTTTGAAACGCGCTTTGGAAGATTTCTGCAAAACCATCTCAACCGTGAAATTTGCATGGTATGGAGAAGAATCGCGTTTTGATCAGCAAATCGAAATTATCTGTTATCGTATTATGCATGAGTTAGTTAGCAATGCGATGAAACACGCCAAAGCTACCCAAATATTAGTGGAAATCGTGCGCTATTCCGATCACATCGCAATGACCGTTCAGGACAATGGATGTGGATTCGACGTCGAAAATGTCCAAGCCGGAATGGGCTTACAAAATATCCGTAACCGCATCGCCGCCCACAGCGGTATCCTCTTAGTAGATTCACAAGCAGGACAGGGAACAGAAATCAGTGTTGAGTTGAAAATTGAAACTTAAATGAAACTATTATATATCATTACAATGATTTTGGGAAGCAATTTTTGGACAATTGCAGCAGAAAGCGGTTATTCCGACCACCGCAACCAAAAAGTAGATTCGCTCGAACAGCTATTGGCGACCCATCCGCCAACCGATCCCAACACATTGTCGAAAATCTACGGCAGTTTGTCGTGGGGCTATCTGCAAACCGACCGCGCAAAATCGGAATATTATTGCCGTCAACGCATCGAAATAGGGAAAAAACACAATGGATGGAGCGCCTTGTCCAACGCCTATCGCGTATTAGGCATACATCAGTACGGCGCAGCGCAATACGACAGTGCAATGTTTTATTACGAAAAATCGTTGTATGCCACCGAACAAATGCGTAACTATCCGTCGAAATACAAGCTGTCCGTCATCGAAGACAACCTTTCGACACTTTACGGTTCCATCGCCAATCTGTATAACATTCAAGGGCTTAATTTACAGGCTATTGAATGGTATGGCAAAGCATTGAAACTCTTTGAAAAATACGATTGGAAAGAAAGCATGTGCATTGCCTATCACAATATCGGCGAACTCTATTTGTGCATGAACAATTATCCGCAGGCGGAGAAAAATTACCTGCTTGCCAATCATTACGCCCACCTGACCAACGATTCGCTGATGGGCGCCACTTCGATGAAAGGCTTGTGCCAAATCGAATATCTTCATTATAAAAATTACGAGAAAGCCCTTTTATATGCCGATTCGGCGCTGGCGTATTATTCCGTTCATCCCGAAGAAGCAAGCGATATGTCCATCGTACTGATGTATAAAGGCGACATTTATTTGGAAGGTTACGACGACGACAAAAATGCGGAACAGTATGCACGACAAGCCATGTCCATTCTCGAGTCGCCACGCGAACAGGCGCAGGCGCGGCTTCTGTTAGCAGCCGTTTATCTGAAACGCAAACAATGGCGGGAAGCCGAACAAACCGCCCTCGAAGCCCTGTCGATAGATGCCTCCGAGCCGAATAATACTATGAATTTGTATAAAACGCTGAATCAAGCATATACCCATTTGGGCGACGCTACGCAAGCAGAACAATATTTCAACCGTTTTGATTCGTTGAAATCAAGCTATGCCAATTCGCTGTTTCAATCGACGCTGACGGAAATGGAAGTCAAATATGAAACCGAAAAGAAAGAAACCCGCATCACCACACTCGAAAAATTGGCGCGGCGACGTCTGTATCTTGAAATAGCAGGTAGTATCGTCCTGATTTTGACCGGAATAAGTTTTCTGTTTGCATGGCTATGGTCGCGGCAACGCCGTCGCAAAATAGAACTGCAACTGCAACAGTTAGAGCAAGAGAAACTGCTCGTCGCCACACAAGCCGCCCTCGACGGCGAGGTGCAGGAACGCTCAAGATTGGCTCGCGACCTGCACGACGGTCTGGGAGGTTTCCTTGCCGCCGCCAAGTTCAATGTCAGCGATTTGCAACAAGACGCCAAAAAACGAGCCGCTATCGAACGCATCAACAACGCTATCCAACTGATCGACGATTCGATGCGCGAAATGCGACGCATTGCCCACCACCTGATGCCCGAAACACTGCAAATCTTCGGCTTGAAACGCGCTTTGGAAGACTTCTGTAAAAATATTTCAACGGCAACCTTTTCGTGGTACGGCGACGAGACACGCTTCGACCGGCAACTCGAAATCTTGTGCTATCGCATTATGCACGAATTGGTTAGCAATGCGATGAAACACGCCAAAGCTACCCAAATATTAGTGGAAATCGTGCGCTATTCCGACCACATCGCAATGACCGTTCAGGACAACGGATGCGGATTCGACGTCGAAAATGTCCAAGCCGGAATGGGCTTACAAAATATCCGTAACCGCATCGCTGCCCACAGCGGTATCCTCTTGGTAGATTCACAAGCAGGACAGGGAACAGAAATCAGTGTTGAATTAAAAATTGAAAATCATGAGTGAAGAAATGATTAGCGTTGCTATTACCGACGATCACAAAATTCTCGCAGACGGATTGGAACGATTGATCAATGAATCGAAAGCCGCCCAAGTGATCGACAAGGCATATTCCGTGCAGGAATGTCTGAAAATGCTGCAAAAACGGCAGCCCGACGTGCTGTTGCTCGACATCAGTATGCCCGACGGCAGCGGAATAGATCTGTGCCGAAAACTCAAAGAACTCTATCCGAAACAGAAAATCGTGATGCTGACAAGTTTCAACGAACTGACCACCATTTCACGCGCTATGGATGCAGGCGCCGATGGTTATATGTTGAAAAATTCGATGCCGGAAGAACTGATAGAAGGCATCCTGACAGTAGCAACAGGCGGGCGTTACGTCTGCGAAGAAGCCGATCATACACTACAGGAAAATCGTAAAAACGCGATCGAGTTGACGCGCCGCGAATTGGAACTGCTGAAACTGATCGCCGACGGTTACAACCTGCCCCAACAAGCCGATGCTATGTGTCTCGGATACAACACTATTCGCGGCTATCACCACCGACTGAACACCAAACTCAACGCCCACAACAGCATTCAATTGGTGCAAAACGCCAAAAACTTGAATCTGCTGTGAAAAAATCTTATTAAAATCACGATTTGGATCAATGGATTTATAAGAAATTTATTAGACAAAATGCCGTTCCTTTGCCATTTTCTTTTGCGCCCCAAAGGAAAAGTTGCGGGGCTTTTTGTTAAATGATTTTTGAAAGTTAAAATAAAATCGTACATTTGCACCATCAAAATTAAGATAAAATCTTATGGCAAAGATAAATGTTATAACCGTTCAGAATATTCAAATTTCGGTGGCTACCGAAAAAAATGCCGATTACATTTGTTTAACCGATATGGTAAAAGGACAGGAAGGCGAAGACCACATTCGCAACTGGATGCGCAACCGCAATACGATTGAGTTTCTCGGCACTTGGGAAATGCTGCACAACCCGACCTTTAAAGGTGTCGAATTCGACACCTTTTTGCACGAAGCAGGTGCGAACCGTTTTAATATGACACCGCGCAAGTGGATTGACGCTACCAATGCGATTGGAATTGCTTCAAAATCAGGGCGGAACGGTGGAACGTATGCGCACAAAGATATTGCCTTTGAATTTGGCTCTTGGTTAAGCCCTGTTTTCAAACTTTATCTGATTACTGAATACGAGCGACTTAAAGCCGCCGAAAACGACCCGATGCTCGGCGAATGGAACGTAAAACGTGTGTTGAGCAAGGTCAATTACACGCTTCACACCGATGCCGTGCGCGATTTTGTGATTCCGAAAATGGACGTGGAACGCGAAAAACTGTACGC
>JAISUM010000080.1 GCA_031272095.1 Candidatus Symbiothrix sp.
TTCGCGTATATTTCACAAAAATATTTCCGTATGGGATTCATTACAAGTATGAAAGCGCAACAAATACGGTTGCAATCATAGCCGTTTTTCATACAGCCCGAAATCCGGAAATTTGGCTAAATCCATTTTAGCGACAAATCATTTTTCCATTCCCACAATCCAATATTTCAAATATCAAAAGCGATGTCTGAAATATTGGATTTTTTACCTCATCACAAACAAAACATTATTCTTATATTGCAAAATTATTCTTACCTTTGCAGCTTGTTTTATCGAAAATGGCAACAAGGCAATCTATCGAAACCGAATATATCAGCGTCGAAGGCGCTCGCGTCAATAATCTCAAAAATATTGATGTTTCTATCCCGCGAAATGCGCTGACTGTCTTTACCGGGCTGTCAGGGTCGGGCAAATCGTCCCTCGCTTTTGACACCATTTTTGCCGAAGGACAACGGCGTTATATCGAAACTTTTTCGTCTTACGCTCGCGGTTTTCTCGGCAACATGGAACGTCCCGATGTGGATGAAATCAAAGGACTTAGTCCCGTCATCGCTATCGAACAAAAGACCACCAATCGCAGCCCGCGCTCGACGGTCGGCACGACTACCGAGATCTACGACTTTTTCCGGCTACTGTATGCCCGTGCCGGTGAAGCTTACTCGTATCTGACCGGTGAAAAAATGGTCAAATATACCGAAGAACAGGTCTTGCAACGCATCTGCGAACAATATGCCGGACGGCGCATCTATCTGTTGGCTCCTGTGGTGCGCAATCGCAAAGGACATTACCGCGAATTGTTTGAACAGCTCCGCAAAAAGGGTTTTCTCAACGTGCGTGTTGACGGCGAATTGCGGGAAATCATACCGGCAATGAAACTCGACCGCTATAAAAATCACTCCGTCGAGGTGGTTGTAGATAAGGTCAAAGTACCTGACGGCAAAATTTCCGATGAAGATAAGCATCTGAAAGAAAGTGTGCGTTTGGCGATGAGGCAGGGCGACGGACTGTTGCTCGTTCTTGATTGCGAGACCAATGAAACGCGCTATTTCAGCCGCCAACTGATGTGTCCGACGACCGGTTTGTCGTACAACGAACCGGCGCCGCATACCTTTTCGTTCAACTCGCCGATCGGCGCCTGCCCCAAATGTAAAGGTATCGGCGAAATCAGCCAAATAGACCACAACGCGATTTTTCCCGATAAGAATAAAAGTATTGCCGACGGCGGCATCGCCCCTCTCGGAAAACAGCGCGACGTACTGATTTTCTGGCAAATAGGCGCCATTTTAGCCAAATACGACGTAACGATGAAAACGCCTTTAAAAGACGTTCCCGAAGAGGCGATCGATGAAATCATGAACGGTACGGACGACCGCTTACAGATCAAAAATGAAGACATCGGATTGAGCAGTCGCTATTTTCTGTCTTTCGACGGCGTCAGCAAATATATCTTGATGCAGCAGGAGGGGGAAGCCTCGTATTCGGCACGAAAATGGGCGGAACAGTATATTGCCACCGTCCCCTGTCCCGAATGTGGCGGCAGGCGGCTCAATCAGGAAGCTTTACATTATCTGTTGGCAGGTAAAAATATCGCAGAAATTGCCGACATGGACATCTCTCAACTTGCCGAATGGATGGATGATTTGCCCCATCATCTAAACGATAAACAGCGACAGATTGCAACGGAAATCATCAAAGAAATCAACACCCGTATTCGCTTTCTGCTCGATGTCGGCTTGGATTATCTGACGCTCAACCGTCCCTCCGGATCGCTGTCGGGCGGCGAAAGTCAGCGCATCAGGTTGGCTACGCAAATCGGCAGTCAGTTGGTCAATGTGCTGTATATTCTCGACGAGCCGTCGATTGGTTTGCACCAGCGCGACAATGCCCGCCTGATCGATTCACTCAAACGGCTTCGCGATATGGGCAATACGGTGATTGTCGTCGAACACGACCGCGATATGATGCTATCCGCCGATTATGTTGTCGATCTGGGTCCGAAAGCCGGACGCTTGGGCGGCAAATTGGTGTTTTCAGGAACACCGCAAACGATGCTTTCTGCCGAGACTTTGACCGCCGATTATCTGACGGGAAAAAGAAAAATCGAACTGCCGACCGTCAGACGTCAGGGCAACGGAAAACATATTGTGCTACACGGCGCCACCGGCAACAATTTGAAAGATGTTACACTCGATCTGCCGCTGGGAATGTTTGTCTGCATAACGGGCGTGTCGGGCAGCGGTAAATCGTCGCTGATCAACGAAACGCTGCAAGCCCTGTTGAGCCAAAAACTCTATCGCAGCATGAAAAATCCTCTACCCTATCGTAGCGTCGAAGGCTTGGAATATATCGACAAGGTGGTCAATGTCGATCAGTCGCCTATCGGACGCACACCGCGCAGCAATCCGATGACTTATACCAATATTTTCAGCGATATTCGCAGCCTGTTTACCGAACTGCCCGAATCGAAAATCAGGGGCTACAAACCCGGACGTTTTTCGTTCAATGTATCGGGCGGACGGTGCGAAGTCTGCGGCGGCAATGGCTATCGAACCATCGAGATGAATTTTCTGCCCGACGTCTATGTCCCTTGCGAAAGTTGTCGCGGCAAACGCTACAATCGCGAAACATTGGAAGTGCGTTTCAAAGGCAAATCCATCGCCGACGTGCTGGATATGACGATCAATCAAGCCGTCGAATTTTTTGAAAACGTTCCGTCTATCTATCAGAAAATCAAAGTGTTGCAAGAAGTAGGTCTGGGCTATGTCAAGATGGGACAATCGTCCCTCACCTTGTCCGGCGGCGAAAGTCAGCGGGTCAAATTAGCCGCCGAACTCTCGAAACGCGACACCGGCAAAACGCTGTATATCCTCGACGAACCAACGACCGGTTTGCATTTTGAAGACATCAAAGTCTTGTTGAACGTGCTGAACCGGCTGACCGACAAAGGCAATACGATGGTCGTGATCGAACATAATTTAGACGTCATCAAATCCGCCGATTATGTGATCGATATGGGACCCGACGGCGGGCGCAAGGGCGGAAAAATCCTTTTCGCCGGCACGCCCGAAGCCTTGGCTGCTTGTCCGAACAGCGAAACCGGACACTATTTAAAACAAGAACTTCAAATAAACAAATAGAACTATTATGAAATATGATTTTGATCAAATAATCGACCGCTTGGGTAGCGGCGCCTTGAAAACCGACGCCTTGCAGGAACGCTACGGCAGAACGGATTTGCTGCCGCTGTGGGTTGCCGATATGGATTTTCGTTGCGGCGATTTTATCATCGACGCCTTAAAAGCGCGTTGCGAACACGGCATCTTCGGCTATCCCTATCCGCCGCAAACCTATTGGAAAGCCATTCAAGACTGGTTGCTGCATGAACATCAGTGGCAAGTCGAGCGCGAATGGCTGTCGTATATTCCGGGCATCGTCAAGGGCATCGCGTTTTGTGTGATGCGCTACACGAAACCCGACGAAAAAGTGATCATCCAGCCACCGGTCTATCATCCTTTCCGCTTAGTAACACAGATGCATCGGCGACAAGTCGTAAACAATCCGCTGATGGAAGCAAACGGCGCCTATCGCATGGATTTGGACGGGCTACGCAAAGTCATCGACCGCGATTGCAAACTGCTTGTGTTAGCCAATCCGCACAATCCGGGCGGCATCACTTGGGACAAAGCAACTTTGCAGGAACTGGCTGAAATCTGTTACGAGCGGAATGTTTTGGTCGTCGCCGACGAAATTCATTCCGACATGGCGCTGTTCGGCAACCGACATATTCCGTTTGCGACCGTTTCGGAACAGGCAGCGCAAAACAGCATCACCTTTATGGCGCCCAGCAAAACGTTTAATATCGCGGGCATCGTCAGCTCTTATTCCATCATCCAAAACGCCGAACTGCGTGCCGATTTTTATGATTTTCTGCATGCAAGCGAATTGGACGACGCGACGATTTTTGCGCTGACGGCAACCGAAGCCGCTTATCGTTACGGCGCGGAATGGAAAAACCAAATGTTGCGTTATATCGAAAATAATATCCGTTTTATTGACCGATATTTGCGCGAAAATATCCCGCAAATCAAGGCGATGATTCCGCAAGCCTCATTTTTGGTCTGGCTTGATTGTCGCGCATTGGGATTGACGCAAGCCGAACTGAACCGCCTGTTTATCGACCGTGCCAAACTTGCGCTGAACGACGGCGAAATGTTCGGCAAAGAAGGACGCGGTTTTATGCGCATCAATGTAGGCTGTCCGCTGTCGGTTTTGCAACAGGCGATGCAGCAGTTGAAAGCGGCTGTCGCGCCATAGATTGAAAATATCAATCTGCATATCGACAAGATTGATTTGACATATTGAAAAAGACGCCGTACCTTTGCAGCACTGATTCGATAAAGAATGATGAATTAGACATTGAAATTAAAAACTAAATTTTAAAAATTAAGAATTATGCAAGCAATTATCAATTCTCAGCTGCCTGAATTTAAGGCGCAAGTGTATCACAACGGCGAATTCAAAACCGTTACCGACAAAGATGTATTAGGCAAATGGACGATTTTCTTTTTCTATCCTGCCGATTTTACGTTTGTATGTCCGACCGAATTGGGCGACATGGCAGATAAATATGCTAAATTTCAGGAAATGGGCGTCGAAGTCTATTCCGTCAGCACCGACACGCACTATGTCCATAAAGCATGGCACGACACTTCGGACACGATCCGCAAAATCACCTATCCGATGTTGGCTGACCCCACAGGAGCTATCAGTGAAGCTTTCGGCGTATTGATCGAAGAAGACGGCGTCGCTTATCGCGGTACGTTTTTGGTCAATCCCGAAGGCAAAATCAAAGTTGCCGAAATTCACGACAACAATATCGGTCGCAATGCCGACGAACTGCTTCGCAAAGTAGAAGCCGCTCAATTTGTAGCTGCTCACCCCAACGAAGTATGTCCCGCCAAATGGAAGAAAGGCGACGCAACGTTAAAACCCAGCATTGATCTTGTTGGAAAAATTTAAGTTAATAAATAAAATTTTTGTTAGGAGCTGTCTGAATGTGAATTTGGGCAGCTTTTTTTACCAGCTGCCACCGGCGCCGCCGCCGCCGAAATGTCCGCCGCCGAATCCACCGAAACCGCCACCGCCGCCGAAATGTCCGCCGCCACTCGAAAAATCACTCCACGAATTGCCTGAATTTTTGCCCGAATTGAGGCTTGAAAGCAGCATCCATAGCGGCAAATTGCTTTTATCTGCCGACATCGTATAGTTTTTGCGACTGTTTTTTGCGGCGAAGTACATAAAGAATATTACGGCACAGAAAAACACAATGAATACGATGGCTCCGGCAGGGTCGCCGCCGGATTCTTCGTATTCCTGCGGGGTAAATTCTTTGCTTGCCAACGACATAATCACCTTGCAAGCCTGCAATAGCCCTCCATAGACGTCATTTTCGCGAAAACGCGGCAACATCTCTCGATTTACGATCTCACGATTGGCGATAGCGTCGGGGATCACGCCTTCCAATCCGTAACCTACCGCCACAAAGACTTTCCCCATCTCGTTGTCGGTCTTCGGTTTGAAAACAATCACCACGCCGTTGTTGCCGTCTTTTTGTCCGACGCCCCACTTCTCTCCCACTTTGAAAGCAAAATCGGAAACGTCATAGCCGTTCAACGAGGGGACTGTCAGCACTACGATTTGCGTAGTGGTGGAGCGGGCATAAGTGTCTAATTCGTTTTCTAACTCGGCGACTTGTTCCGACGTCAACACATGCGCCAAATCATTAACCAAACGCGGCGGATCGGGCTTGTCCGGAATGTTTTGAGCCGACAATATACAAGTGCAGAGTGCAAAAATGAGAATCGTTGAAAACTGTTTCATAGCCATTTATCCGAAAGAAATATTGTCCGGTAATTCGTTCCGATCATCGACCTGTCGGGGGAAGAAATGTTGCAACTGTTCGCCGGTCAGACAGATACCTGCAATAATGCCTTCTATAAAATTTTCGTGATGAAAACGGCGCAGCACGATCCGTTGAATATCGTCCCAAAACGTGGGCGGCACACAACGGTGGATGCCTGCATCACCAATCACGGCAAACCGACGGTCTTCGACTGCGATAAAAAACAACACGCCGTTGCGCTTCGCCGTCTTTTGCATTTTTAACTTGTCGAACCAGTATGCGGCGCTGTCCATCACATCCTCGTCGCAATGCAGTGTCAGATGGACACGAATTTCGCCGGAAGTTTTGGCTTCGTTGGCTCGGATGGTGTCGATGATTCGTTGCTGATCCTTTTTGGAAAAGAACTGTCGGACGTTCATAGGATTGATCTCAAAAGTGAACTTCCGGAGCTTTTTCTGCGCCGCTTTGCGCCTCAAAATAGGCTTTTTTCTCGAAATTGAACAGCGAGGCGAAAATGTTCTGCGGGAAACGGCGAATGTAAGTATTGTACTCGCGTGCCGTTTCATTGAATTTTTGTCGTTCTACCGCAATACGATTTTCCGTGCCTTCGAGTTGCGCCTGCAAATCTAAAAAATTCTGATTGGCTTTCAAGTCGGGATACTGTTCGACCGACACCAAGAGGCGACTTAATGCCGAACTCAAACCGTCTTGTGCCGCCTGAAATTGCGCGATAGACGTCGCATTCAAATTCGACGGGTCAATTGTAACCGAAGTCGCTTTGGCGCGGGCTTCGACGACGCTTTGCAGCGTTTCCTGTTCGTGCGCAGCATAACCTTTCACGGTATTGACCAAATTCGGAATCAGGTCGGCGCGTCGTTGATACACGTTTTCAACCTGCGCCCAAGCCGCAGTTACCGCTTCGTCTTTCTCTACCATTTTATTGTACGTCCCTTTGAACGCCACATACAGAATAATCGCTATCAGCGCAATTATTCCCAATACAATCCAAATTTTTTTCATAACTCTTAATAAATTAATGATTATAGCCCGCAAATGTACAAAATATTTCTGTCTGAACTGTGATTTTTGAATGATTTTTTTGTCTGTGCGGTGATTTTTATAAGATTATTTATACCATTCGGAATACATTAAATAGTTGCGGGCGATTTTTTGATTGATTTCTTTGGACTGTTCGGGGTCTAATTTTTTGATGAATTTTGCCGGTGTGCCTCCGTAGAGACTGCCTGCTTCCACTATTGTGCCGCTCAATACTACCGCCCCTGCCGCCACCAATGCGCCTTCGCCTACGATGGCATGATCTAACACAACAGCGCCCATGCCGATCAATGCGCCGTTTTCGATTTTTGCGCCGTGGATCACTACATTGTGTCCGATCGAGACGTCGTCGCCGATTTCAGCAACCGATTTTTCGTATAAAGTATGTATCACCGAGCCGTCTTGAATATTGACCCTGTTGCCGATGCGAATGGAATTGACGTCGCCCCGCAGAACGGTATTGAACCAGATACTGCAATCGTCGCCGATAATCACATCTCCGATAATGGTAGCATTATCCGCTAAATAAACATTGTTGCCGATTTGAGGCGTAAATCCTCTGACTGATTTGATCAAAGCCATAATTTATTATTGTAAAATCACACCGCAAAGGTAACAACTTTTTTCTAAACCACAAAAATAACCACTAATCATTCACCACTAATCACTTTTTTTCGTACCTTTGCAGCCAAAATTCACGCCCTCAATGAAAAATTATATATTTCCGATATATCTATGCTGTACGGCGGTGTTGTGGATTGCCTGCTCTGCGCCGGTCAAACCGGACAGACGCATCACTGTTTCTATTGAGCCGCAACGCTATTTTGTTGATTGCTTGGTTGATACGCTGTTTGACGTGCAGGCTTTGGTGCCTCCCGGCAGCAGTCCCGAAAATTACGATCCCGATCCGCAACAGATGGCGCAATTGGCACGCAGCCAAGCCTATTTTCTGATCGGCAATATTGGTTTTGAAACGGTCTGGAAAACCCGATTGCAAGCCAATAATCCGCAGGTGAGATTTTTTGACAACAGCACCGACGTCATTCCGATAGCAGACGATGCGCACGGACAAAGCGCCGATCCGCACACTTGGACGTCGCCCAAACAGGCGCGTATCATCGTGCAAAATATGTATCAGGCATTGCTGCAGCTTGACAGCGAAAATCAAATACACTATCGGCGCAATCTGGAAAAACTCTTGGCAGTCATCGACACGACCGACCGCGAAGTAAGCGATCTGCTTGCCCAAGCGCCGCAGAAATCGTTCATCATCTATCATCCTGCATTGAGCTATTTGGCGCGTGATTACGGATTGACGCAATATGCAATCGAACACGACGGCAAAGAGCCTTCGCCCAATCACCTGAAACAGTTGGTGGACATCGCCCAAGCAGAACATATCCGAATCATCTTTATTCAGGAAGAATTTGACCGGAAAAATGCCGAAATCATCGCCCGCGAAACAGGCTGCCGGTTGGTTACTATCCAAACACTATCGTATCATTGGCGCGAAGAAATTTTGCGCATAGCCCGCATCCTGTCCGAATGATGAACAAACTATTGGTAAATATCAAACATCTCTGTGCAGGCTACAACGATCAAGTAGTGTTGAACGACATCTCTCTGAAAATCTATGAGCGTGATTTTTTGGGAATTACAGGTCCTAACGGCAGCGGCAAAACTACTTTGGTGAAAGTCATTCTCGGACTGAACAAACCGCTGTCGGGACACATTGAATTTGCGTCGGGCTTGGAACATCGCATCGGCTATATGCCACAAATCAACTGGATAGACAAAAAATTTCCGATAGTCGTGTCCGAAGTGATTGCGTCGGGACTGAATACCCATCATTGTCGGATGACCGGCGACACAAAAAAGCGCGTCAAAGAGACAATCGCGGAGATGGGCTTGGAAAATATTGCCGAAAAACCTATCGGCGAACTCTCCGGCGGGCAATTACAGCGAACTTTGCTGGGACGCGCCATCATCAACCGCCCCGAATTGCTGATCCTCGATGAGCCGAATTCCTATGTGGATGCCGCGTTTGAATCGCATTTCAATCAATTGTTGCAACAAATGAATCGTCAGACAGCCATTGTGCTGATTTCTCACGATATGGACAATATTCATTCACTGACACATAACGTTTTTACGCTGAATTAAATATGTTGGATAATTTTATTTTTTCGTTGAATGTCGTCTTGCCGCTATTTGTGCTGATGGCTGCCGGATACATCGTGCGACACATCCGAATGGTCAAGCTGCACTTTTTTGCGCAACTCAACAAGTTGGTGTTTCAGTTTTTCCTGCCGTTGATGCTCTTTCAAGATATTCGTTCTTCGTATAACGGCGATTTTTCCAACACCAAACTGATCATCACGGCGGTGGTCGGCATCACGGCGATCATTGCGCTGTCGTTTCTGATGGTGCCGCTGCTGATCAAACAATCCGGCAGACGTGGGAGCATCATTCAAGCCATCTATCGCAGCAATTTTTTGATCTACGGATTGCCGTTGGCGACCGGCATGTACGGACAGGAAGCCGTTGCAGGCATCTCTATGCTGATGTGCATTATGATTCCTTTTTATAATGTGTCGGCGGTCATCATCCTTTCCGTGTTTTCCGAAACCGGCGAAAAGAAGGCGACCGTTAAAAATGTATTAAAAGACATTGCTACCAATCCCCTGATTCTCGGCAGCATATTGGGCTTGCTGGGCGGCATGACTCACCTCCAATTGCCGGAATTTCTCGACCGACCTCTGATTTCGCTTGCAATGACAGCCACGCCATTGGCTTTATTTGTGATGGGCGGTGAATTTCGATTCGGTAGCCTGCGCGACAATATTGTGCCTGTCATCCTGACTACCGTTACCCGACTGCTGATTGTCCCCGTCATCGTCCTGTTTATTTGCGCCCGATATTTGGAATTTCGCGGTGTAGATTTAGCTATTTTGGTCAGTCTGTTTGCGACACCAACGGCGATGGCGAGTTATATTATGGCATACAATATGGGCAACGACGGCAAATTGGCTGGGCAGATCGTGGTTTTATCGACTGCCTGCTCGTGTGTAACCATTTTTCTGATCATCTACTGTTTGCGGGCGTGGGGATTGCTGTAATCCTATCCCGCCCAGTTTTCTCGGTCTAAATTGCGATAGCTGATGGCTTCCGCGATGTGATGCCCTAAAACGTGTTCCGACGATTCCAAATCGGCAATAGTGCGGGCGACGCGCAAAATACGGTCGTATGCGCGGGCAGACAAACTCAAACGCTCCATTGCATTTTTCAGTTGCGCCAATCCTGCGGCGTCGGGTTGCGCATGTTTGTGCAACAGTCGGGTGTGCATCTGCGCATTGCAATAGATGCCGGTTTCTTCCTTAAAACGCTCTTCCTGCAGTTTTCGGGCTTTGATAACGCGCTCGCGAATGGCTGCGCTCGACTCCGCCGGACGGGTATCTGAAATCTCTTCAAACGGCACCGGAACAATTTCTATCTGAATATCTATCCGGTCTAACAGCGGACCCGACAGGCGATTCAGATAGCGCTGCACCTGCTGCGGATGGCAGACACATTCTTTATAAGGATTGTTGTAATGACCGCATGGACAAGGATTCATTGAGGCAATCAGCATAAAGCCCGCCGGATATTCGACCGTATATTTTGAGCGCGAAACCGTGATTTTGCGGTCTTCCATCGGTTGCCGCAAGACTTCTAAGACGTTTTTGTTAAATTCGGCGATTTCGTCTAAAAACAGCACGCCATTGTGTGCTAAACTGATTTCGCCGGGTTGCGGAAACGATCCGCCGCCTACCATTGCCACGCTCGAAATGGTGTGGTGCGGACTGCGAAACGGGCGAATGGCTATCAACGAGCCGTTGTGGTTGATTTTTCCCGCGACGGAATGAATTTTTGTTGTTTCCAAACTTTCGCTCAACGACAACGGCGGCAAAATCGACGGAATCCGTTTTGCCAACATGCTTTTCCCTGCACCCGGAGGTCCCACAAACAGCAAATTATGTCCGCCTGCGCAGGCAACTTCTAAAGCGCGTTTCACGTTTTCCTGCCCCTTGACTTCCGAAAAATCCCATTCCAATACGGCTTGATTGGCATAAAATTCTTTGCGCGGATCGACAAAAGTGCGTTCCAAAGTCAGCTCGCCGTTGAAAAATCGGATCACTTCGCCCAGATTTTCGACGCCATAGACCTCAATTCCGGCAACGACCGCCGCCTCCCGCGCATTATCTCTCGGCAAAATCATTCCCTTGAATCCGGCTTCTTTTGCTTTGATAGCAATCGGCAAAACGCCTTTGATAGATTTCAGCGTACCGTCTAACGACAATTCGCCCATCATCAAATAATCGCTTACTTTCTCTGCCTTGACGGTTTCGGCGGCAGCTAAAATGCCAATAGCCAAAGGCAAATCATAAGCGGCGCCTTCTTTGCGAATATCGGCAGGTGCCATATTCACAACAATTTGTTTGCGCGGAAATTTCAGCCCGTAACACTCCAAAGCCGACGTGATTCGCTCATGAGATTCTTTGATGCTGACGTCCGGCAATCCGACTAAAAAGAACTTGATTCCCTTACTGCAATTGACTTCAACTGTGATCAGGGTCGCATTGACTCCTTGCAATGCTGCTGCATAGACTTTTACTAACATTATCTTCAAAGTTATAGGTTTTCATTTTTTTCTTCTGATAAAATTTGATGTTTATGGCGGCGATACTGTCCGGCTGTAAGTTTGCAGTTGCTCATACAGCGCCGACGCTTTTGCCGGATCTTCGATGATTTGCAGCTGTTGTTGCAAGAGCGGAATATCTTCCTGTGCAGTCAAATAATCCTGCATCAGCACCAAAGATGCCATCGAAGACGGGTTGTTTTTGATGAATTGTACGATTCTTTCGGTCAGTTGTTGCTTATAATTTTGCGCCGTAACAGTGTCGGCGACGGCGGCGCGAAGATCGTCGATGAGCTTGTGATTGGTCTGTCTGAAATCTGTCAGCGAATCATTGACGGCATTGCCACGAATTTTCAACATTTCGGGCGATTGCACGGCGCCTTCGATCGACACATGGTCGCCATTGGCAGCCCAAACCGTGAACCAGATATTTTCTTCTTCGACAAAAATCACCAGCGCTTGCAGCGAATCGCTTTCGGCAGTGAAACTGAACTTGCCTTTTGTGGCGATCACCGTATCAATTCGGGTATAGAACGAGGCAGGAGTCAGCACTAATAAGCTTGGATTGACCAAACCCTGTAAGTCCCCTTCAACAGTGTATGACGGATGCGGAGATTTGCATGCCGTTAGCCCCAGCAAGATTCCAATTCCCAATATGACAAATTTCTGTTTCAATGTACAATTTTTTTATTTTAGACTGCAAAGATAATGATTATTCTTAATATTCGATAACATTTATTGAAAAAAATGCAGGTAATCCGAAATATTTTTTGCGCAGCTATCAAAACATGTCGCTTTTTTGCTTATCTTTGCCGAAAATTATTGTACTATGTTTACGCAAGAAGATTTATTACAAATAGCAGCCAAGGGCATTGCGCTTGCTCAATTGGAAGAACAGATTCAGCGTTTCAAAACGGGTTTTCCTTTTTTGTCGATTGTGGCGTCTGCCTCAACGGAGAAGGGGATCCAAGTAATTTCGGACGAAGAGCAGCCACGCTTTCTGCAAGCGTGGGAGAATTATCTGCAACAAGACAAGACCATCGTGAAGTTTGTGCCGGCGTCGGGCGCAGCCAGTCGAATGTTCAAAGATCTGTTTGAATTTCTTGCGGCAGACTACGACCTGCCGACTGCCCCCGCCGAAAAAACTTTTTTCAACGACATTCACCGCTTTGCTTTTTACGCAGCGCTGAATCGGGTGTGCCTCGCCAACGAAGGCGCAGATGTTGATCAGTTGATAGCGGCAGGCAAACACAAGGCGATCGTCGAAAATCTGCTGTCGGCTAAAGGTTTGAATTACGGTCAGTTGCCGAAAGGTTTGTTGCTGTTTCATCAATATCCCGACTATCCGCGCACAGCAATGGAAGAACATTTGGTCGAAGGCGCTATGTATGCCTGCAATGCGGCGCGACAAGTGAATGTGCATTTTACGGTTTCGCCTGAACATCGCGCCTTGTTTGAAACTTTAAGCGGCGAAAAATCAGTCGATTATGCCAAACGTTTCGACGTCGCTTATCAAATCGGTTTCAGCGAACAAAAACCGGCGACGGATACTTTGGCTGCCGATGCCGACAACCAAGCTTTTCGCGACAATGGTCGTTTGCTCTTCCGTCCGGGCGGGCATGGCGCCTTGATCGAAAACCTGAACGACCTGAACGCCGATATTGCTTTCGTCAAAAATATCGACAACGTCGTTCCCGATGCACGAAAAGCGCCGACCGTCCTCTATAAAAAACTGCTTGCAGGCGTCTTGGTCAGCTATCAACAGCAGATGTTTGACTATTTGCAGTTGATCGACTCGGGCAAATATACCCACGAACAGCTGATCGAAATGCTCTATTTCCTGCAAAATCAACTATGCATCAAAAATCCGGAAACCAAGCATTTGGAAGACGTCGAATTGGTGCTGTATATCAAATCGAAACTCGATCGTCCCCTGCGCGTTTGCGGGATGGTGCGGAATACCGGCGAGCCGGGAGGCGGTCCGTTTTTGGCGGTCAATCCCGATGGCACCATTTCGCCGCAAGTCTTGGAAAGTTCGCAAATCGACCTCAACGATCCCGATAAGAAAGCCTTGTTTGAACAGGGAACACATTTCAACCCGGTAGATTTGGTCTGCGGCTTAAAAAATTACAAAGGACAAAAATTCCATCTGCCCGATTTCGTCGATCAGCAAACCGGCTTTATTTCTGTCAAGTCGAAAAACGGAAAACAGCTGAAAGCGCTCGAACTTCCCGGATTGTGGAACGGTGCTATGTCGGATTGGAACACAGTCTTTGTAGAAGTGCCTGTCGAAACTTTCAATCCGGTGAAAACCGTCAATGATTTGCTGCGCAACCAACATCAATCGTGAGCTGTTAAGCACAATTAAATAATAATAAAATTTACAATATATGCGGGGATTTTCCGAAAAATTTCTACCTTTGTGGATTGAAACTCAGAAGACAGCAAAAAAATGAAACAAACGAACTCTCTCGCCGCAGTAATATTCGCCCTCACGTTGGTATTTGGAACGACGAAAGCCCAAGTTACAATCGGAACTTTAGACGACCCGCATGTCGCATCTATTTTGACTTTGCGATCATCTTCGCAATGGAATAAAGATACGCTCGGCTTAAAGTTGCCGGTGGTGGCGCTGCCCGATACCGCAAAACTCAATTTGGGCGACGCCTTGGTCAAAGACAATGACGTCGATCAGGAAGCGGTAGGAATGCTCATTTATAACAAAACTTACGATCCTTGCAATGGACTGGTGCCTTGTATGTACGTCTGGGACGGCGCAACATGGCATCCGGCAGGCTGTGCATTAGAAGGTTGTCCCCCAAAACCGCCCGGATTCTACAATCTGTTGTGGTATTTCGGAAATAACAGTTCAGCCAACAGCGGATCACCGGGACTCAAATTTACAAATACCGGCGGGTCATGGACAGTATCCGATGCGTCGGGCGTGGCAAAAATCAATACGGAAGAAAACTCGCTGACGATTTCGTCCGACGACGGAACGCTGCTCTTTTATTCGCAACACGATATGCTCTATAACATCGATAACGAGCCTATGGAAAACGGCAGCTTTAAAGGCAACGCCTCCACCGCCGACGGGCTGGCAGCCGCTTATATGGGCGCCAATAAATACCTGATGTTTGCCGTATCCAACGGTTATGCCGGTAATCTGACGACGACTGCCACGACTTCTGCCCGCGCAATCGACGCTTATATCATTGATTTGGAAGAAGATAACGGAAGAGGCGCAAAAATCCGATCTATCCAAATAGAACCTGAACGTACCAGTATCGGCGAAGGCATTGAACTGATTCCCAGAGCCGGAACTTCTTATCAATATTTTCTGATTTATACCGATTGCAAAACAAGTTGTCCGACGCAAACGCAACGCAGCACGAAAATGTATTCGCGCCTGATTGTGATCGACTCCATCAATCACAACAATATCATCAGCCAAAATTTGGTGGACAGCATCTTCTATTTCGGCGCAAACGGCGACTACGGCTTGTCCTATCAGTTGAAAGCCAATCATCAACACAACAAAATTGCAATGGCAAATACCCGTTGGAATGTTACTTGTCTTGTCGATTTCAACAATTCGACCGGACGTTTTGTAGCAGGTTCTCAACGGGGCGTCAATATAAACGGAGCGTCAAGATACGCCAATTACAGTGTCGAATTTTCTCCTGACGATCAATATTTGTACACCAGCAATTATGTAGATAATAACGGCACCGCCAATCCGGGAAGCGAAGTGCGTATTCGGCAATGGAAAATATCGGATTTGACGAACGTTTTGAATGGTCAAACAAATGTTTATACCACCCCGCTTTGGGAAATACAATACTGGACGCAGACTACCTATCCGCGAAAAGGAGGCGGCATGCAGTTAGGACCCGACGGCAATATCTATGTTTTGCAATCCTACTCCAACAAAGTCGGCGTGATCAGCAATCCCAATTCCGGCACCGATTTAAGCACCCGTTACAATGCCAACGCCATCACATTAAGCGTAACTGTGGCTGATGCTATCGGATTTTGCGAAGGACTGACGCCCCCCGCCGTCCCGATTGTCGAGTGAAAAAATCCACTCATTTAAAAAAATCATAAATACTTCGCTTTTATAATTGGAATTTTCGTAAATATTTTCTACTTTTGTAGGCAAAATTCGCTTGAATATGACGGAAGAGCAGACAAAATTGTTATATGTTTTTGAAAATCAGGTACATAGGCTCATGCAGATGTGCAACGACCTGAAAAGCGAAAACCATGATTTGGCTGCCTCTATTGCCGAATGGCAAACGAAATATCAGGAACTGGAAGCAGAACTTAAAACAATAGAAGCAAAATACGACAATTTGAAAACCGCCCGCATCATCGAAGTGAAGCAGGATGATTTCAAAGGAGCGAAAGACAGATTGTCGCGGCTTGTGAGCGAAGTAGATAAGTGTTTGGCATTGTTGAACGATTAGAAAAGATGGCAGAACAGGATTTTTTCAATATTCATTTGCAAATTGCCGGAGATACCTTTCCGTATTATTGTCGCCGGTCGGATGAAGCACGGGTTCGGAAAGCCGCCGCCAACTATTCGGCAAAATTCAACACCTACAGCACTCATTATGCCGATGCCGGATTTGATAGAAAAGCGTTATTGACTTTGACGGGATTTCATTTTGCGGTGGAACTCTTCGACAAACAAACGCAGGAAGATATGTCGCCTATGCTCAACAAAATAGAGCAACTGAACGCCGAGTTGGAAAACTTTTTTCAAACCATTTGAACGTTCCGTCACACCCGACCGATTCTTCGATCTGTCCCGCTGATTGCTTTTTGAGTTTTGGCTCGAAAAACAGTGAGCGTTTTTTGTGAATAAAGTAAGAAGTTAAATTTTTAATACAATAAAAAAATGGGAATAGTACCGATTATAATTACAGCAGTAATTGCCCTCGTCGTAGGGGGCGCGATTATGTGGTTTGTATCCAATTCATTGACCACAGTAAAAAGCAAAAAAATATTGGAAAATGCTCAAAAAGAAGCTGAAACCATCAAAAAAGACAAATTGTTGGAAGTGAAAGAGCAGTATATTTCGTTAAAAGCGGATTTGGAAAGTCAGGTCAATGCCAAGAACGCCAAACTGCAAGCGACCGAATCCCGATTGAAACAGCAGGAAATAGCGCTCAATCAACGGCAGTCCGAATTGTCGAAACGACGTAACGAAGTCGATATGATGCGAGAAAACATGCATGGACAATTAGACGCGATAGAGCGCAAACGTCAAGATTTGGAAAAAATCCACCGGATGGAAATCGAGCGTTTGGAAGTCATATCGGGTATATCGGCGGAAGAGGCAAAAGAACGCCTCTCGCAATCGCTGAAAGAAGAAGCCCAGACAGCCGCCGCCGCCTACATCAACGAAGTGATGGAAGAAGCCAAAATGACCGCAAACAAGGAAGCAAAAAAAATCGTTGTGCAGTCGATTCAACGGGTAGCGACTGAAACGGCTATCGAAAATGCCATCACGGTTTTCCCCATCGAATCCGACGAAATCAAAGGACGCATCATCGGGCGCGAAGGACGCAATATCAGGGCTTTGGAAGCCGCTACCGGCATCGAAATCATCGTCGATGATACGCCGGAAGCCATCGTCCTCTCCGGTTTTGACCCCGTCCGCCGCGAAGTCGCCCGCCTTGCTTTGCATCAGTTGGTGCAGGACGGACGTATCCACCCCGCCCGCATCGAAGAAGTAGTGAATAAAGTCCGCAAACAAGTCGAAGAAGAAATCGTCGAAACCGGCAAACGCACCACCATCGACTTGGGCGTTCACGGTTTGCACCCCGATTTGATTCGGATGATCGGACGTATGAAATACCGTTCCTCCTACGGACAAAACCTCTTGCAACACTCCCGCGAAACGGCAAATCTCTGCGCAGTGATGGCAGCCGAACTCGGCTTAAATCCGCAAAAAGCAAAACGCGCCGGACTGCTGCACGACATCGGCAAAGTGCCTGACGAAGAACTCGAATTGCCGCACGCTATTTACGGTATGAAACTTGCCGAAAAATACAAAGAAAAAGCAGATATCTGCAACGCTATCGGAGCGCATCACGACGAAACGGAAATGACCACACTCCTGGCGCCGATAGTGCAGGTCTGCGACGCCATTTCGGGAGCGCGTCCGGGCGCCCGTCGTGAAATCGTGGAAGCTTATATCAAGCGTTTGAACGATCTGGAACAGTTGGCATTGTCCTATCCGGGCGTAGTCAAAACCTACGCGATTCAGGCAGGACGCGAATTGCGCGTCATTGTCGGCGCCGACCGTATCACCGACGTAGAAACCGAAAGTCTGTCGAACGAAATTGCGAAAAAGATTCAGGATGAAATGACTTATCCGGGTCAAGTGAAAATCACCGTCATCCGCGAGACACGCGCCGTTGCTTTTGCCAAATAAATGACTGTTGCGATTGTCCATTACAATGCCGGAAATATCTATTCCGTCGTCTATGCCCTGAAACGATTGGGCATAGACCCGATTGTAACCGATGATAAAGCCATTTTGCAACAAGCCGATAAAATCATTTTCCCCGGTCAGGGAGAAGCGTCCCAAACCATGCAATACCTTCGGGCGCATGGTTTGGATCGTTTGATTGTCAATTTCAAACAGCCCGTTCTGGGAATCTGTATCGGGATGCAGCTGTTGTGCAAACATTCCGAAGAAGGCGATGTGGATTGTCTCGGCGTGTTCGATGCGCCGGTTTTGCGCTTTCAGCCGCAACGACACGAAGACAAAGTGCCACACATCGGTTGGAATACGCTGTCCGCGCTGAAAAGTCCCCTGTTTGCCGGAATGAACGACGACGAATTTGTCTATTTTGTGCATAGCTATTATGTACCAATCCATCCGAATACGATTGCACAAACGCATTATATTCAGGATTTTAGCGCTGCTTTACACAAAGATAATTTTTATGCCACGCAATTTCATCCCGAAAAAAGCGGCGACATAGGAGAGAAGATTTTACGCAATTTTATTCTTTTGCCGACTGCACCGTAACCAAGACTTTGTCGATGCGGGCGCCGTCCATATCCACAATTTCGAGTTTGAAATTTCCCCACTCGATAAATTCGCCGGATTGCGGAATATGTCCCAATTCCTCTAAAATCAGCCCGCCCAGCGTGTTGTAGTCATCATCGGCATCGTATAAATCGCCCTGTTTGAAGTAGCTGAGAAAATTGTAAAACGGACATTGCCCGTCCACCAAATAACTATTGGCGGAGGTCTGAATAATATCCGGCTCTTCGTGGGCTTCGGGAATTTCGCCTACAATTGCCTCCATCATATCTTTCAGCGTAACGATGCCCTGCAAAGCGCCGTATTCGTCGATGATCAGCGCCAAATGGTTGTGGCTGATTTTCATCTGTTCCAAAGCCGAATAGACCTCCATATTTTCGTAAAAATACTGCACCGGACGCATGCTTTTCCGAATATCGAAATCGGGCGAATAGATTTGCATAAAAATATCTTTGATATAGACGATACCTTCGATGTGGTCTAAATCGTCTTTCCCGACCGGATATTTGGTATAAGGATTGTTCAAGATGACTTCTTTGATTTCTTCGGGCGTCATTTCGATATCTATCCATTCGATGTCGGGACGAGGCGTCATGATCGACGACAAATCGCGGTCGCCCAAGGAAAAAACCCGCTCAACGATGTCTTGTTCTACCGGTTGCACTTCACCGTCTTCCGTGCCTTCACGAATCATAGATTTGATTTCTTCTTCGGTTACTTTGGCGTCTTCTTCGTGAATGTTTAAGCTGTTGGTAATCAACACAGTCGTTTTCGACAGCGCCCACACAAACGGTCTGGCAATCAGCGATAAGCCGTGCATCGGACTTGCCATAAATTTAGCGATTTTTTCTGCCGAACTCAATCCGATACGTTTCGGCACCAATTCGCCGAACACGATAGAGATATACGTAACGACAACGACGATCAAGATCTGTGCAATATTATAGGCAAGCGTCGGCGCCACGCCCCACGATACCAAGACGGGGCTTAATTTCACTGTCAGCACATCGCCCGAATACAAACCGGTCAGAATACCAATCAGGGTGATCCCTACTTGCACGGTAGAAAGAAAATTATTGGGATGCTCAGCGAGCTGCAAAGCCCGTCGCGCTGCTTTATTGCCACGTTCCGCATCATTTCTCAAGCTGGTTTTTCGCGCTGAAATAAGGGCGATTTCCGACATTGAAAACAATCCATTAAGCAGAATCAACAATAGAATAATGACTATTTCCATAAAGTTGTTTTAAACTCGGGGACAAAAGTAATGAAAATTCTTGAACAATTCACTTGAATAGCACAATTTTAGGCAAAAAAGGAGTGGATTTTTTATTTGCATGCCGAAAAATTAACAAAAAAGCCGCCGATAAAAAAACCGATGAGGCTGTCTCAAAAGTTTCAGAGCAGCATTATTTTTTACGCCGAAAATCTGAAACTTGCGGCATAAATCAAAAAAAGGCTGGATGGGTTTTGAGACAGCCCCCTCTCCGTACCGGAGAGGGGGGAAGGGGGTGAGGATTTGACACAGAGTCCTTGCTTCGCTGCGGAATGACGGGGCGGGGAAGGGGTGCGACTTAGAAAAGTATTTTTCAGATTCCAGCGTTCCACTAATCGGTTTTCAAACACTTCTTTTTCGCATTCTGCATATTTTTGCAGCAAAATGCGCGAAAATTTGCCGATTTCGTCTTCGCTGCAGATATTTTTCAAAAATGCAAGAATTTCGGTTTGTAAATCCTTATAAATGTGAAATTTATCTTTGTGTTCCAACAGTTATTTTTAAATTTCTTCCGGTGAAAGCGTATGTATTTGTCCGTCAGGCGTGAGGTATTGGTGGTCGCCCAGCGATGCCCGATATTGACCGTGAGAATACGAAAATTCGCTGACATATTCGTATTCGGGTGCAACCACTGTTTCGCCTGTTTCGCTGTTGCGGAACCCGTATTTGCCGGTTGTTTCGTCTTGGAAACGGAGTGGAAAATCTGGTGTGTTCATAACTTTTATATGATTTTATTTTCTTTCTTCAAATTTTAAATCCGGCATTATTCTGTAAAACACAGGCGTTTGCGCAATCATTTTTTCGAGTTTTTGATTCAAAATGCTTAACTCAATTCTGACAGTCGAATCCTCCACGACGGCATATTGCTCAAAATCGCCAATATGCACAACGGCTTCCAGACAATCAACATAATTCCCGCGACTGTCGTAACTTACAAGATACGCTCTACCTGTACCATCGCTTTTGTCGAAAAATTTGTAGTAACAATGAATAACTTCCAAACGTCCATTCTCATTTTGGTAAATGATTTGAGATTTACCGAGGTACAAATCCATATTATTCTCTAATTTACACTTTATTTCGCTCAATCGCAAGCGTTTTTGTTCGACTTTCGAGAGTTCCGTCGGATTTTTGTCAAGTTTGCCAAGCTGCAATTCTGTTTTTGGAACGTTAATCGCGGCTTCCTTACTGTTTTTGGTTTGTACTTTTGCGCACTGTACGCACAGTATCAATACCAATGCTGCTGCTATTACCAAAAATTTTCCTGTGCTTGCTTTTTTCATTTGCAACTTTAAATTATTACCGGTTTATTTGCCAATTCCTGCAAAAACATTTCTTCAAACATTTTGCGCAATAATTTCTTATTGTGCAGCGCTGCGCGAATTTCTAAAAGTCCGCGCTCATTTTTTTCGCTGTGCAAATAAAGTTTCAAATAACCATTTTCGCCGTATTTATCTTTTATATGCGAATAGGCACGGTTGAAATGGAATTCAAAATCAACACAGGAATATTTCGTTAAGCCATATTGCAATGTACGCCGCAGGATTGTTTTTAGAGAAATATCGCGGTCGGCTTCGGCAATAATTTTTCCATATATGTCGCGCGGCTCGTAATCGTTGGAAGCACGGTGGTCTTCAACTGCTTTTTGCATTGTATCAATCTGTTGCGCCGTAAACCATCGTTTTAAATTTTTATCGGCTTTCAATATTTTGCCTGAGATAATATGGTGAAATTCACGATTTTGTCCGATTCCAATATCGTGATATGCCGCAATGGTATAAACCATATCAATATCGACGTCGAAGTTTTGTGCAAGCAACAAACTGTCGTTTATAACTTGTTGAATATGTGCAGTATCGTGCGCCCTGTCAAATGCGTTATATTCCGGCAAAATGTCGTTTTCGATATAATTTTTCAAATCGTTGTTCATATTTTGCCAATTTCAATCATTACCGACCTGTTTGCCAATTGATATTTTTTATTCAGCACAGAACCGTTGATAAAGGTTGTTTCGCCTTGCTGTTCAATGCCGTAACTTTCGTGAACGTGTCCGAATAAATGATAACGCGATTTGATTTCCTGAACAGTTTTCAGCAAATCGACACAACCGATATGTTCGCCGTTTTCAGTTAAGTCCAAAATGCCAAAAGGCGGGCAATGTGTAATCAAAACGTCTGTATCTTTGGGAATTAACGCCCAATGCCGAGCGATTTCTTTGCCTCGCGTTTCCGTAAAAGCCCAATAGTTATGAAAAACAGGACTGACAGGGCTTCCCCAAAACTTTATACCGCAGATTTCTACGCCTGAATCGCAAAGATAATGCACGTTTTCGGGCAAGAGTTGCACAACTTCGCCAACGGTTTTATCGGCAAAATACAAATCGTGATTACCTGCAATAAAAATTTTATGACGATAATTCAAACCGCAAAACCAATCAACGAAATCAAGCACATTGTGTTCCGCCTCCTCATTTGACCTCCTGAAATTTCTCCCTTCAATATCGCCGCCAAAGACAACAATATCGGCTTCGGGCAGGTTTTGCAACTGCCTGTGCTGCGTGTGGGTGTCGGAAAGAAAAAGGAGTTTTGTCATAATTTATTCATTGTCAAAACTTTGTTTGTGAGTTCAGGGTCAAGTTCATACGCCTTTACATAATCGGTTGCCGAGCCGTCTGTGTCGTGCAGTTGGTCTTTTACCCAGCCGCGCACAATGTATGTATGAGCCGCATCGGGATTAAGTTCTATGGAGTAGTCCAAATCGTTCAGTGCATTTTCGTAATTGCCCAATTTGGCATTTGCCTCTCCTCTGGCACGATAATAAGAGGCAACCCGTTTCATATCAGGAGTAAATTCAAGTCCGCGTTCTTTCAGATACGCCATCGATTCTTCCTTTGCTTTCAACGCACGGTCGAAACAGGGAATTGCATCGGCGTATCTTTCTTCAAACAAACAGTATGCGCCGTTGCAAAAATGCTGTTCGGCGATAAATTCCCGCATCTCTATCGGGTTAAGAACCTGAAATATGTTGCCGCCATCGGGATGGAGATAATACCACGCAATGCCTCTGTACTGATAAAACAACATCAGTTCGCGCAAATCTTCTTTGCTGCAACTCTCAACGCCTTTTCCGGCAAGTTCAAACATTTCCTGGAACCGCTGTTCGCGAAATGCTTGCTTTACAAGGTTTAAATAATTTTCTTTCTGCATATTTTTAACAACATCGTTAATTAAAAGGTGAAATCGGGTTCTTCAAGCATCATTTTTCCGGAAATTGGCATCAAAACTTTATAACTGTAAAACAGTTTAGTCTCGCGCTTGTGGAGTTTTACTTCGTGTTCGTCTGTTTTGAAAATATAAAACAGGTCGTCCTGCAAAAGCTCGCAGGGAAATATTTGATAACGGTAGTCAATAGAATCTAACGGTTCCAAACGGTCATTACAAATGTCAATAAACAGCCGTGTATCTTTAATCAGAATTGCTGGAATAAGCAAGGTTTCTTCCTTAAGTGTTCGCAGCACAATGCCATATTTGAGATACGGTTTCCGAATCAAGTAACGGCTCGAAAAGAATCTCAAACTCATCAGTTCAATGTTTAATGTTCGGTTCATAATATTTCGTTTTTAAAGTTCATCAGGCAACAATGTATGTATTTTCCCGTCGAGCGTAAGGTATTGGTGGTCACCCAGCAATGCCCTGTATTGCCCGTTAGAATACGAAAAATCGCTGACATATTCGTATTCGGGTGCAACTGTAATTTCGCCCGTTTCGGCGGAAGAAAATCCGTATTTCCAGCCGGTTTTCGTCGATTTATGGATTGGTATCAGTTTCTGTTTCGTATTCATCTTTTTAAATTATAATTTTGTCATCTTTTTCTCGTAAAAAAACTTGCGTTTTTACGCTTGCGAAGATACTGCTTTTTTAGATAATAACAATAGAAATCCGAAGATTATTGCCCAATTTCAATCATTACCGGCTTATTCCCCAATTCATAATTTTCATTCGGCGCCGAACCGTTGATAAAAGTTGTTGCGCCTTGATGTTCAATGCCGTAACTCTCGTGAACGTGTCCGAACAAATGGTATTTGGGCATAGTAGTGTATGTTTTTCGACAACGCCGTACGTCAAATACTTTTCGTGAGCGTTAAACCGCTGTGCGAAAAAACGCAAACTCATCAGTTTGGTGTTTCGCGACACTTTTGCTACTAAATTCATAATTTTATACTATTTTTAAATTTCTTCCGGTGAAAGCGTATGTATTTTTCCGTATTTGTTTTACAATATGAATAATAACAAATACATATAGAGCAGGATAATAACGCTTGCCGCCGTTGCAATGGCGTAAATTGTTTGTTTTTTCCAATTTATGGCAGCGGGTTTTTTATTCGATATGCTTTGTTTGGGCGATATTTTCCAACTGAACCACCAACCGAACCACTCAGTGAGCGGAATACCGATAAACCACCCAATGCTCGACCATCCGACTGCCAAAAGCAACCAAATATTCAAATAGACACGGACAAAAGGGAATTTTTTATAAATACTTGCAGAAAGTAAATATCTATGGTTGTTCCCCTCTAGGCGAATGCCTCCAATTCTGTTTGCGCCCTTTTGATTCGCGCATAATTTGCCATCTGCGTCGTAAAATGCAACGCCAACACTCTCAAAACCAAATGCTTTGCTGTGTTTTCTCTTCAATGTAGCATAATAATCGGCAACAACTGGCTCATTTTCTATGCCAAAATATGATTCCGACAATAAGAAATCGCTTTCATCGTAAGTGCACCGCATTGTTGCATATCTATTTTTGCTGTCGATATACTTAACTGGCTTGTTCTCGGAAGACAAAAACGATTTTTCGAGCATATTGCCTCGCTCATCAGATTGATATTTAATCTGATAATAATCGCCTTCAACAAGGATTTTCCCATTATCAGTTATTCCCGATGTGGATTCAATATGTCCAGAATCATTATATTCTTCGATTATCGTTCTGAAGTAATTAGTTGGTGTTTTTATCGCCACAAAATCAGAGATAAGATAACCGTTATCGTCAAATTCCCGTTTTGATTGCAGATAGTCGATATAACTCATACTGTCCACGCTTGACGAATAGGTTCTTTTTCTCAACTTCCCGATTGAATCATATTCTTGCCTGACATTTATCCAAAGATTATAACTGTATCCTGTTTTTTCAACTGTTATTGAAGTATCCCTTTGGACACTATTTTTAACCCGATAATCAATAACTTGCGAATAAGATGCTTTCCCATTGAATTTTTTGATTAAAAAGGGACGTTCAGACATATAAAAAGCAATTGACAGCGTATCGCTATAAACTGCGTCGTAAACGATTTTTTCCTTTGTGCTGCCGTTTTGGGGAACAGGATTGTAGTTGGTATCAAAAAATGCCTTCTCGGTCATTAGTCCGCTGCCGTTGTATTTGAATGTCTGCCGTGAAATACCGTCTTTCATACAGGGCTTTCCGTTTTTATCAAAATAACTTTCCGCTACAATAGCGCCATTATTAATTTCTACTATTTTTATAACATCTTCATATACAATTATTTTTCTTATCATATTTCCGAAAACATCTCTCTGAATTTGTACTTTCGACCAGCCCTCTTTATTGGGTATGTCATAATTCAAACGGTTTTTGCATACTGTTTGTGCAATATTTCCCATCTCATCATACTCGATGGTTATCTCCCAAATATCATTTTCGTTTATTACTCTGTTTCCTCTATACCAATATGTTATTGCAGAACGTCTTCCGAGTGAATCCAATAAAAACCTTTCGTTTGCCGACTGGTAGCGTTTAAACGATGACCATACAGGTTCCTTGGATTTCAGCAAAGCGCCGTTTTTATTGCGAACAATGACATCGTGCAAAGTATCCTTCTTATAAATAAATTCTTGAATGGCTTCGCCCTGACGACCTAATAACTCGGCAAAAGGGTGTTCCTGCGGATTGCCGTTTGCGTCTTCGTATATTACTTTTTCCAACCGTCCCGACTGCCCAAAAACAGATTGGTAGCGCGAGCGGTTATAAATAAAATGATATTTTGAATCCAAATGATTCAACAAAGTGTCGCAAACGGGAAATATTCCTTTTACTGTTTCTTTTTCAAATACATAATCGGTATAATATTCGTCGATTTGTCTTTTGTCCGGCAAATAACTAGCAAATAACCAAATAATTGCAATAACAATCGGCAGAACAATGTAAGAAATAAAGCGCATACGATTTCCTCTGTTACGACTTTTTTTAAGCGCATCAAGTTCTTTTTGCGAAAGTTCGTTGTCATTAAAATACATCTCAATTTGCACGATTTCTTTTTCTGTAAAAAGTTCATTAAGAGCGATACGGCTGTTTATCATTTCTTTTGTATCCTGTCGCCCTATCTCTTTTTCCGAGCGGTTGTCATATAATTGTTTTGCTAATGTGTCGTGCGCTATTTCATATACGCCGTTATCAAAACGCAAGATACGTTTGTTTACAAAGAATTGCAGCATTTCGATTAGTGTATTGGATTCTATTTCCGGCATTTTTTCGGACAGAGCGTTTTTTGATAATGGTTGTTTTGTTCCTTCCGAAGTTATAAAATGCAAAAGCATTTTATCGACCGTTTCGGGTACAATATTTTTCTCTTGTTGCAGTTGTGATTTCCATTTACCTAAGCGACTGAAAAGAATTTCACCTATGGCGCCGGTTCTGTTCAAGGCATCCATATTCAATACGGCTTCTGTTTTGTATTGTTCATCGTGGGTTTGCTGTAAATACAGTTCGTCTAAAAGCATCTGCAAATCAGGTAATTCAAATCCGATTTTATTTTCTGTACGCAGTTTGTCGAAAATGGCTTGTATCAATATTTCTTCTTCGCCTTTTGGCAGCGTTACCGTACTTTTTTCGGGATTGTTAATTCCACGCAATATGTCGCCAACTTTATTCGAAGTCATTTGCTCAATACGCAGTTTTTTTCGGTAAATTTCAGGGACAATTTTTTCAAAATCGTATAAATGACCGTAATATTCTTCCCGTATCGAAATAATGATTTTGACCGGCAAGTTGAGCGAAAGCAATTGTTTTACCGTTTGATAAAATGTTTTCTGCTCTTTTTTGTCGCCCATAATATATAATTCTTCAAACTGGTCGAAAATCAGATAAATGGGTTTAAGGTATTTCAGGCGCAACGTTTTGATTTGACGGGCGAGTTCGGTTTCATTCTGGTTATCCGATGAGTTTTCAAAAGAATCAGTTTTGTCGCCGATTTTATCTTTCAGTGCATTTGCGAGTGAAATGTTGATATTAGTTCCCCGCCTGATTGTCAAGTCCAACCAGTCGTAACTCTCGAAACGGTTTGCCAAACCGCACTGAATCAAACTTGTTTTGCCTGTCCCCGATGCACCGTAAAGTAACAGTAAATCCGACTGGAAGGTCATTTCGTAAAGCGCTCTGACTTCTTCATCTCTGCCAAAATAGAAATCTTTATCTTCGCGGGTGTAGGCGTCCAAATATTTGAATGGATATTTTTGCATTGTCTTGATATTTAATTTGTTTGAATTTGAAAAAGTGTTTTTTGTATTTTGCGGAAAGCGTCGAAAACGCAGTTAATATTATACTGTTTCATATCTTCGTCTGTATTATGCTGTGTAATACTTTTGTATTCCAACTCCAATTCTTCCTTGTCGTTGATATATGCGTACTCCAATTTCTTTTCATCAAAAGCATTTGATTTGAAAAATGCGATACGGGTTAATTTTTCCAATATCAAAGCGTTGTAGTCAATTACGAATGGAAACAGATTTATGTTTTGTGTAGAATCACTGCCTTTATAAAGCAATACAGCATTGGAAAACAGCGCATTATCAGGTTGTTGAGAATTATCAAACTTCCTTTCTTCTTTTTCTGTAGCGCTTCCGCCAATAGTTGTACAATACAAATAGCGTTTGTCTATGTTCTTGATGTGAAAATATTCTATTTTTTTCATTGAGGCGATTTTGTAGTTCACTAAAAACCGGAAATTTTCAAAGAATACGGTCAAATATTTTTCGGCATAGTAGCAATCCAAAGCAGTGGAATTTGTGTCTAACTGTTCCAAATCAATGCAGGTAGTATATAATTCGCCGTTTTCATCAAACTTGTCTGCAATTTTCAGAATATCAGCAATAAACAAAATATCTTGACCTGTTTTTTGTTCTTTGTAAATCCCAATCAACCACCGTAACAGATTGATGCGCGATTCGATTTTTAAACTGTTCATCTTAAAAAGTCCGGCAAATTGGTTGTACAGGTAATTTTCGGCAGGCAACGATAATGTTTGTTTATGGACATCATCCCACAACTGAGCAAGGAAAGAAAAAATGACTAAATCAAGCGTTCTTTCCATAATGAACCGGCACTTTTCAATGTATTTGTTTTCTTCTATACAAAACAATTGTCGCAGTTGCTCGCCAATAATACTGACAAAACTTTCAGAAATATATTTTTTTGCATTGTCAAAATACTTTGAAAGCCCTTCTCTACCGATTGTTTCATAGAATCTTTGCATTGAGGAATTTTGAGAAATACAGTTGTCTTTTATTGCTTCAATAATTCGTTTTACGAATATGTCGTTGCGTTTGATTTTACCGGTCAGATAATCAAATGTTTCTTCGTTCAATTCAAAAACAGGAACCGGAAGATTATTGTTGTACTTGTAATAGTAAATTTTTCCGTCAATAAAATTTCGTAATTCTTCAAAACTGACCACAGGTTTGTTGTTGTTTTGCGAGCGTTCGACAAATATTTTTCCATTGCCATCTCCGGTTAGAACCATTGTATTTGCATTATTTGCCTGAAAATTATCGACATATTTTGCTATTGCCTGTTCTATTGTGCGCTGTATTTCCTTGACATCAAACGTATCATTTAATTTATTGACAGCGTTTAATATCACATTTAGCGTTTCTTTTTCGTATGCAATCCACGCAGGACTGTTTTTCTCTTTCAGATATTCGCTGAAATATATATGAAAGTAATTTCCAAATCGTTCTTCAAAATCAGGTTGTTCGGTAATTTCTTCCAAACCCTCAAACTTTTCGGAAAGCGCGATAAAAAAGTTGGATTCTGTTTTTATTCCGTGATTATCGAAATCAATTATTTCACTGGTTTTCACATCTCCCCAGGTAACGCTGTCTGCCGATATTTGCTTGCTAATTTCAGAAATCTTTGTTTTGAGATTGTTACTGTCCTTTGTCTCAATCTTACCGACGGATTCATAATAATCGACCGCTGCAATGAGTGCTAATTTGACTGCTTTAACGGATATTTTTAACACGTCGTGGTTTAATTTTTCCGGCGCGGTACTTTTTAATTTACTGTCGAATAAGAATTTTTCCCAGTTATCGCCAAGAATATCCTTTGCAAGTGTGAATAAAGGTCCTGTCAACCCCGAATATTGCGCCACTTTTGGCAGAACATTCAGCGCTGTTTGTGCGATAAATTGCAAAGCAGCCGCACTGTGTTTAATTACAATTTCTTTTGTTGCCATATATTTATCTCCTGTTTATTAACGATTTAAATTGTTGCTTATTTCTTTTTCCCAGTTTAATTTTTCCATCATTCATATCATTGTTATAGATGTTTATCACAGTGAATACGAGTCATTTCATCATCAGTTCCATTATGATAGTAGTCGCTGTTGGGATTGGCACAATTCGAGTTCTTATTCCAATAGCATCCTGCGCATACAGTTTTGAAAGAACCTGATTTGACAGATTTGCTTGTTGTTCTATTGCTTCGTGATGATTCACGATTAATCGTATGTCTTACTGACGTATCATAATCGTTGTTTCTACCACCGCTGCTGCCTGAATCCCAATCAATATCAGGATGTGTTCGCCAAAATTCTGCTTCTTCTCTTCTGGTTAGACCTTGCCCCGGAGCGAAAAACCCCAAAACAGCACCGACAATCACAGCCCAAACAGCATCAAATCCTATTGCAATAGCCGCTCCGAGATAAAGCATCAATAAAAACCACAAAAAGATATTAGACCAATTTTCCATTAAATCTTCAAATACCGTTTTGACAGTTGCGCAAATCCTTATTGATAAATAAACAAGAAGAACACCATTTACAATTGTCCAAAACCAGCCTACTGTATCAGGCGACACAAAAAACATCTCGTTAGGAGCAAACAAAAAATAAATCAGACAGAGAACAGGTAGCGCAATCTCACAAATAAAAGCAAAAGTTCCCTCATCCCATCTTCCAAGTCCCAGAAACATTAATAGAAGAACTAAAACAAATATGATAGTTATCAATGGTTGCCAATCACTACTACTCATTGCCTTGCTGTATTCAGTAGATGTAATATTCTGTGCGGCTACCTGTTTCTGCAAATAATCCATACTCACATACCCTGTTCGGTCTTTGTATTGAATTTTTGCCCAGTTATTGCTGATTTCCAGCACTTCAACGGTTTCATTTTGCGCCAGCGAGCCGATTTTAGAATATGCTCCGCCCGCGCCTGAACGTACATTCAGCGTTGTAGAGGTAACGGTGTATTTTTCCGCGCCCGACATCGGTTGCGCAATGCAGCAGAATAGCAGCAGCATTACTGCGCCGAAAATTGTAACTGACTTTCTGTTACTTGCGCCTGCTTTTATTGTGGTTGCAGGCGTCCACGCTTTGTTTGATAATGTTGCCATATATTTTATCTCCTGTTAATTAACGATTTAAATTTACGCTTATTTCTTTTTATCAACCTATTTTTTCCAAATCAACCTCCCGCATACGGGTTCCAATTATCGCAGGTCATATTTTCCGGCGAAGGAAGATATTCTCCGCAAAGTTTGCAAGTTTGTCCTATACAATTACTGCAATCGCGACAATGTTGCCCGCCGCCGAGTCGTGGTTTGGAACTGTCGATAGAACTGCTCGTACTTCCGCTACCTTTGCCGCTTAACATTCCCCACAGGAAAAAGCCAAGAATCACCACGCACAAAAGTATGGATACTACGTTAATCAATGTAATGGCGATAATCGCAGCAGGAAACGCCACCGCCAGCAACGCAATAAAAAAGTTTCCATACCTGCTGAATCTGATATTTCGGAATACATCCATAACAAGGTATAAATCCGCAATCAGAACACCTGCGGCAAGCGCCAATTTGCCAACTTCCTTGAAAAATTTACCCGACAAAAACATCTCAGCAAAAGGGTCGCCGATACTGTTTGAGTTCCGCAAGTCGCACACAATTATTAAAACAGCAATCAAATAAAGCGGCACAAGTGCGATAATGTTAGAATCGGATACCATCAAAATCAGAAATGCTAAAATGGTGAGGAGCGGAATAAGCCAATAGACGGCATCTTCAAGCCACCATTCCGCACTCTGAATCAATGCTCCTTTCTGTTGTGTTTGTGCCTGTTGCTGCATATCTATACTTGTGCTGTCGGGGACGGCTCTAATATCATTGCTTGGGATAAATGGCTGAATATATTCGGCAGTTATACTTTTGCAATAAACGTTTTTACCGTTTTTATCTTGAACATATTGCCGTGTTATATAAAACGGATTTTTAGTTTCTACATACCCTTTTTTGCCGTTATCTTTGGCATAAATTCCCTTTTGATAATCCACATCATAGCGAATATCGGCTTTACGACCACTAATATTATCAACATATATTATTGTTCCTCTTTTTAGCGTGGCAATTTTTTCTTCGTGATAACTTCGGTCTCGAATGACAGTTCGATACACATCTATTTTTTTTGCAGTTACTTCCCGCCAGCCCCTTTCTTCTATATAAATATTGTCTGTTTCTATGTATGCCCACTGTCCTTGAAATCGAATTTTAGCCCAATTTTCTTCAAAGGCAAAAATACTGAAATTTTCATTTTTCTTGATTTTGCCGAGTTTTTTTGCTCTACTGTCTTTTTCCGAATACACTGTAACAGATTTCGACAGGGTATGCGCAGGATAGGTAATCCCGTAAGCCGAAATTGATACGGCAAACGACAATAGAAGCATTAGTGAGAATGTTTTTGCGCTGTTTGTGGGGAATTGAGTTGAATTTGTTGTCATAATATTTCAATTTTTTATGGCAGAATAAAAGCATTTTCCAATCTTTTTTCGTAAAACTTGTGTTGATACAGGTTTTCAAAAAAGTTTTCTTCTATGGTCAAATTTATCGTTTCGTCATTTGAAAGCAATAAAATTTTACCGCTACCGTCATTTTTGACACGTTTCTTCGCCGGATGAATTTTGACACTGCCGATATTTGAAATATCACATTCGTTCAAAAAACTTTCCGCCGCGATGTCAAGGCACAGTCCTTTTCCCGCGATGATGCAGGGTTTGAAATATTCGCAGTTCTCTTTGTGTATTTCCACAATTCCCCATTTTGCCTTGTAAAAGGGGATTCCGAACCGTTTGGTGAAAAATAACTTGTCGAATTTCATATTTTTAGTTTGAATATTGAGTGATTAGTGCTTAATTTCAGGGGGCAAAGTTGTTATACTCCCAAGCCGAAGATGCAGGGACGTTTTGCTAAATTGGGCTGGTGTTTGCGCCATTCGGCAGGGATTTGAGTGCAAATCCATTCCGTATCCAAAGTAAGGTCGGCTGCCACGCAAATTTTCGTTGTCGGACGACAGGTTTTCAGCAGGTCGGAGAGGAGTTTGTCGTTGCGATAAGGCGTTTCAATGAACAGTTGCGTTTGATGTTCGGCATAAAGGCGTTGTTCTAATTGTTTGATTTTATGGATGCGTTGTTCGCTGTTGATCGGCAGATAGCCATTGAACGCAAAATTTTGTCCGTTGAACCCTGATGCCATCAATGCCAATAAAATCGACGACGGACCTGTCAATGGCGTTATCGGAATATGTTTTTGTTGCGCAATAGCCACCACATCGGCGCCCGGATCGGCAATCGCCGGACAACCTGCTTCCGACAACACGCCAACAGAATGTCCTTCGGCGATGGGTTGCAGAAACGAGCTTAAAACAACGGGCGAAGTATGTTTGTTCAGCACAAAAAACGTCAAGCTGTCGATGTCTGTTGAGGCGTCATTTTGTTTCAGAAAACGGCGCGCCGTTCTGACATTTTCGACGATAAAATAGCGCAAGGAGCGTATTAGTTCGCGATTGTATGGTGGCAGGACTTTATCCAAAGTTGTTTCGCCCAAAGTTACCGGAATCAAATATAAGCGGGGCGTCATTGTTCAATTGATTGCTTGTCGTGTAAGAAATTTATTTTCAGCATTGCGGGCGCTTTTGGTGAAAATTTCGTATTGGCGACGCAGGGTGGTCAGATTTTCTTCGGCGGACAGGATTTTCGGGCGCAGGGATGATTTTTGCGTGTCGTCTGCCGAAAAATAATCTTTTCGCAGTTGTGTCAGTTCGGGTTCCAACTGTTGGATTTGGCGGTTGATTTCTTGCGATTTGACAAAAGTTTGCATTGCCGCATCGTTTTTAAAATCCATCAGCGAGGCATACACTAACCGATCGTTGATAACAAACGAAAAATTTTCTTGAGTTGTATGTTGTTCGCTCTGAATATCGTGTTGCAGTTGTTTTAACTGTTGTGCATAATTGTTGTCGGCTTGCCAAGTATCGCGGATGGCGGTGATTTGTGCGCGACGGATCAGCAGTTGTTCATCGTCGGTTTCGATCGCCGTAAATTCTTCATTCGGAATAAAAGTATAAACAATGACCTTGTTGGCAGCTTGTCCGCGATCGGTGGCGAAATAACCGATGTGGTGTGTTTCGTCGATTGCCATCAGATAATCGTTGGCAAGCGAATTGAACGGCATTCCTAACTGATTGGGAGCCAGCCAAGTATCGTTGTTCAAGTTATATCGCGTAACATACAAGTCATAGCCGCCGATGGAGGAGGTGCGGTTGGAGGCAAAATAGAGCGTTAAGCCGTCGGGCATTACAAAGGGGAAATTGTCGTTTGCTAACGAATCGGATGCGAGCGACAGGCTGCGTTGGTCTGTCCATTCGTTTTGTAAACGGATTTCCGAAACAATCCGAAAGACGCTATCTGCTTGCATTTCAGAAAAATAGCGCTTGTCGTGCAAAGGATTTTCATAGCTGACAGTTTCGCTGTGTTGACTGAGAAAACCGCTTTCGCCGGACAGCCGATAAGCATCTAAAAAGCGTTTTTTGTCGATCAGCACGCTGTCGATGATTTGGATATTTTCGCAGCGCGACAACATTCTGGCGGCACGTTTGGCGCGTTCAATAAGTGTTGTAACAGATGTTGTTTCCGCTACCGGATTTTCCGATTTCAACAATTCGACGTATTGTGTCAAAATCTCTGCCGAGCGCTCAAAACGGTAAAGCTGATAATAAGCTTTGCCCATACAAGGATACAGCGCTAAACGATTTTTTGTCAGCGTCTTTTTGGTGGAGGCTTGCAAAATTTGTTCCGATGCGGACAGGACTTTTTCAAATTCGCCTGCACGAGCTAATGCCTGCACATCGGCAATTGTCTGTGCGTGTAAACAAATGCAGATGGTTGAAAAGAAAGTGATTATCCAATATTTCATCATTGTTTTTGACTGCGTAAAAAGTTTCGGCACATAGCTTCGTGTTTGTGCATTGCCAACCAAAGCACGATGTTCAAGACGACGATTTCGTAGAGCAAATAAGCCCAGACATAGCCGGTCAAAAGCACAATAAACAGCACAATAGAGCGTCCGTTAAAGGTCAGCAAATCAATGGTTGGCATAATGCTGCGGCTGCCTTTGCGCAGTTGCAGGCGTAACTCTTCGGGAATATCGGCGCCGAATTTTGTCCGCAACCAACCGAGCAAACTTTGCAGGTGTGGCGTTGCTTTGACTTGCAACAGTGTGTACCAGACATACAAAAAATAGAACATTTTTGAAACACCGTAGGGCATTTCGCTGTGTTTTGCTTTCACCTGTTCGGGCGTTTCAAATTCGGCGCCTTTCGCCGGACTGATAAAAAACAGATGCAGCGTTTTGTAGTAGTCTGTGATGTTGGATTGCAAGAGGTTAGACAAGCCGGCAGCTATTGCCATCGCGAAAAACCATCCGGTGTGTCCGCCGTATTGGTGTGAAAGTCGCAAAGCCAAAGAGATATAAATTGCCAAAAACCAGAAATCGCCTGCCAAACCGTCTAAAATGCGTCCGATAGCTGATTTGATGCCGGTCAAACGCGCCAACTGTCCATCAACGCAGTCTAAAATATTCGCCGAGATAAGCAAGACAATCCCAATCATATTGTACCAGACGGATTGACTTCCGAAGAGGATGCCTGCCGCTACGCCCACAAAAATAGATATAATTGTGATCGCATTCGGCGTGATGCCTGTAGGCGTCAATAACACGGCGAGGCGAAATCCCAATGGGCGGTAGAATATTCGGTCGATCCGGTTTTCTGTTTCTATCGACTTCAACGAAGCCTCGTACTTTTGTTTTTGTTCATCTTTCATTTTTATGATTATTTATAAGCGTATCCTCCGCTGACCACTACGATTTCGCCATTGAAATAGTTGTTTTCTATCAGCATTTTATAGACGGACGCCAGTTCATCGGGGTCGCAAAAACGCTTGACGGCAATTTTATTTTCAATATTACGGCGAATTTCTGCGGGTTTATTTTTTTGCCATTCCGTATCGACAAATCCGGGCGCAACGGCATTGACTCGTAATTGGTAGGGTTCTAAAAACTTCACTAAATTTTTCACCAAAGCATGGACGGCGCTTTTTGTTACGCCATAAGACAGCGACACCGAATGGGGCTCTATGCCCATCAGTGAGCCGGTAAAAATCACGCTACCGCCAGCCTGTATGCGACCGATGATGCGCTGCAAGAGGAATACCGGAAAATGCACATTGGCGAAAAAAACCCGTTCCCAATCGGCAAAGGCGATGTTTTCAAAGGCGTCGCGACAAGTGATTCCTGCGTTGAATATCAAGGTGTTCAGGCGGATGTTTTGTTCCGACAAGAATTGCGCTATACGGTCAATAGATGAGGCTTGCGTGATGTCTGCCTGCAAAAGACGGATCTGTTTGCCATAACGCCGATGAAAATCAGCTGCGACTGTTTCGGCGGTGCGTGTATCGGACGAATACGTCAAAATCAGATCATAACCTGCCTGCGCCAAACATTCGGCGACTGCTTTTCCGATGCCTTTCGTTCCTCCGGTGATCAGTGCAACTTTGTTCATGTCTTATGATTGTTGTATGTTTTCCGGCTTTGCCTGACGCTGAGAGTCGAGCGTTGAGGCATAGCTGTCGTGGATGGTCTTTTTCAGATTGGAGGTTGAAATCCCCATTCCGTAAGGGAAATAGAACACTTGCACGCCCAAATCTTTCAGGTAATCATACTTGCCATACCAGTCGTCGCCTACCACAAATGCGTCGATGTTTAATTTTTTGACGATTTCCGTATGGTCTAATGTGTGTTGTGGAATCACAATATCCGGCGTTTTGAGCGCTTCCAAAATCAATAAGCGTTCATTGAACGGAATGATGGGCGGTGCTTTATAGGACGAAACCAACTCGTCGGTACTCACCCCGACTATCAAAATATCCGCTAAAGAACGGGCATAATTAATCATTCTCAGATGATTGTAATGGAACATATCGAATGTTCCTGACGTATAAACAATCGTTTTATCTTTAAACATATCGCTCCTTTGTAGTTTATAAAGCACAAAAGTACAAAAAATTTGGACACATTGATTAATTCCAAGTTTTTTTGCAAAGAAATTTCACTGAATATCGTTTTTTTCGCCGATTAACGAACAAATACAGACCTTTTTCGTTGTTGTGGTCAGTCGGTAACGCTGGTCGATTCGCTGTCCGACGATCCAAACGATTTCGTCGCCCGAACACAGCAACCACGTCTGCGCTTTTTCTGCCTGACCGAATTTGTTGTTATTGAAAAAGTCGCTGATTTTTTGAAAGCGGTTCATTCCGAAAGGCATAAACCGGTCGCCACGCTGCCAGCGGCGCAAAGTGAGCGGAAACTGCAATTTGTCGGCGTCTAAATAAGCCCATCGCGGATCGGGCAAAATTTTAGGCTGCTGGTCGGTATGTTGTATTTGCATCTTGAAAGGCTCGTGAATGGCGCTGCAATCCTGCGCAATCCGATAAGATTTGGCATTGGTTGTGGTGAGCGGCGACAGCACAAAACAGTCGCGTTCTCGCGTCAAACAATGACCGGACGAGTAAAAACGTTTGCCTGAATGACTGTCTATCGACATGGCAATATCAAGAATGCGCGGGCGTTCAAAGCCGTATTGTTTCAGCACTTCAAACAGCAGCGATTCGGGCGACGGCAATGTTTTCAGTTGGGCAATATTTATTTTTAAGCCGTCGTCGGTGGGAGTAAGCACCTGATTTGAAGCTGTTTCGATATGCCGGTCATAGACACGGGCGACTTCCTGCAAATGTTGCATTGTCGTGAGAATGGCGCTGTCGGCAGCCGGATTCAAGGCTCGCAACTGCGGCAATAAAGTCAAACGAATTTTATTTCGCAGGTAGTTGTCCTGCAAATTACTCGAATCGGTTACGAAGGGCAACTGTCGGAAGTGCGCATACTGCAAAATTTCTTCTTTTGACAGGCACAAGAGCGGACGGACGACGGCGCCGTTGCGCACAGGGATGCCGGTCAAACCCCGAAGACCGGAAGCGCGGAGCAGATTCAACAGAAAAGTTTCGATATTGTCGGCTTGGTGGTGGGCGACTGCAACAAGGGCATTTTGTTCGATGCGCAACTGTTCAAACCACGCATAACGCAGTTCCCGCGCCGCCATTTCGATAGAGATAGCGCGTTGAGCGGCAATCGTTGGCGTATCAAAATCCTGTTTGAAAAACGGGATATGATGCCTTTGTGCAAATGTTTGTGCTGCTTGTTCGTCCCGCAACGATTCGGCGCCGCGCAGATGAAAATTGCAATGCGCCGCCACACAATCGTAATCTAATTGCAATAAAATATCGGATAAAACGACCGAATCGGCGCCGCCACTCAATCCGATGACGATGCGACTACCGTCGGGCAACAAGTCATTTTTAGCAATAAACTGCCTGACTTTACGGATTATGTAACCGGCTGATCCCATTTTTCAGGGTAATAAATATAGATCAGAGAAGTTACGATCACGCCGATCAGCATACCGGCAAACACATCGGTAATAAAGTGTTGCGACATATATAATCGTCCGTAGCTGACGGCAAATGCCAAGAGTGCAAACACCCAATGGAGTTTTTTGTTGGTACCGGTCAGCGCAAAAAAAGTAGCGATGGCAAATGAAGCCGCCGTGTGTCCCGACGGGAAGCTTTCGGTTGTCAGTTGTTTGACGCCAAGCAGTCGCAGGGTGCCTTCTTCAAAGTACAAGGTCGGACGAATCGAACCCGGAAACAGGATATGTTTGGTGAATTGGGTGATCAGCATCACTGCCATAAAACAGACAGTTGCTTTCAACGCCGGTCGAAAACCTTGCTCTATCCATAAAAATACGACTACCACGATCGAGAAAAAGGTGGATCCGATAGCATTGACGTCTAAAACGGATTCGTCGATGAACGAACTCCAATGCGTATTGACCCACAGCGTAACATTTGCTTTGTTCGACAACAGCAGGGCACTTCCTTCTATCAAGGTCAGCACGGCAACCGTCAGGTAAAAATATTTATTTTTTGACAGGATTTTGATGAGAGATTTCATGCTTCGCCTCCGACTATTTCATGTTGTGAAATACGTTTTGAACGTCTTCGTCTTCTTCAAATTTCTCTAAAAGTTTTTCTAATGTGGCGCGTTGCTCGTCGCTGACTTCTTTATAATCGTTGGGGATCCACTCAAATTCGGCGCTATGGATTTCGTAGCCGTTGCTTTCCAAATATTTCTGGATTGCCGAATTGGATTGAAAATCACCATAGAGCAGGATAACATTTTCTTCTTCGTCGTATTCGATTTCATCTACGCCATAGTCAATCAGTTCGAGTTCGAGTTCTTCCATATCCATTCCTTCTTTTGGCGTAATTTTAAAAACGCATTTGTGGTCAAAAAGAAATTGCAGGCTGCCGGAGGTGCCGAGTGAGCCGCCGTATTTGTTGAAATAGCTGCGCACATTGGCGACTGTTCGCATGTTGTTGTCGGTTGCTGTTTCGACCAAAATGGCGATGCCAAACGGTCCGTAACCTTCATAAATGATCTCTTTGTAGTCGGCAGCGTCTTTTTCGGTAGCGCGTTTGATGGCTCTATCTACGTTGTCTTTGGGCATGTTTTCTTTTTTCGACTGTTGCACCAACATCCGCAAACGGGGATTCAAATCGGGATCGGAGCCGCCTTCTTTGACGGCGATCGTGATCTGTTTGCCAAGTTTGGTGAAAACGCGAGCCATATTGCCCCATCTTTTCAGTTTTGTCGCTTTACGATATTCAAAAGCTCTTCCCATTGTATTTTTATTTTTTGATGATAATTTTTTTCTGTCCAATGTTTAAAGACGGATGCAAAATTACATGAAAATTTTGGATTTACAAAACGGAGTGCAAGGCATCGCGTTTTTTTAAGCGTAAAGAACACCAAGTGATACATAGGCTTGCGTCAAACACAGCGGTAAAAACACTTTTACCGCTGTGAGTTTAATCATATACATTGGCAAAACATCTCGTTAATTGTATTTTGTAAAACTATGATTTCATCCTGCGACAAATGTCCCAAAGATTTATTTGTGTTCAAACGTTGTTTATCTACTGTTCTGATTTGGTCAACCGCCAATTCGCCCTGTTTTCCGGCAACTTCGCATCGCACACGAAACGGATAGCCGCGCAGAGTAGAAGTCAGCGGGATTATCACAACGGTATTCAAATGATTGTTCAATTCGTTGGGACTGACAACGACACAAGGGCGAGTTTTTGCAATCTCACTTCCCTGTGTAGGGTCTAATGTAACCCAATAAACGGTATGTTGCGTTATTCGTCCCACGTCCACCAATCTGTATTTTCTTCGGTTAAAGTGTCGTCCAACAATAACTTGTCGTCGCCTTTTGCGTGCATTTCCCGCGCCGCAATATCCCAACCCTGACGGATTTGTTGTTGAGGATTGGGTTCTGCTGTAACTGCCGGAAAAACAATCACTTCTATTTTGTGGCCGTACCATTCACTCGGTATGGTAACAAAATTATCATGCTCGTTGGGCGTGAAAACTTGCCTATACATGGATCTCGTATGTCTAAATTTAGTTTCCATATTTATTTTCTGTCAGTTACAACTTTTAAATTTGACTGCAAAGATACAACTATTTTTCTAATTCTCACTTCTTTCCTCAAAAAATTTGTTATTCAAAAGCAAAACACAACAACGGTGAGTCGGATCCGCCGATAAGGCAAGCTATTCTTTTGCCACAGCCTTTGGGATTGTAATCGCTCATGTTTTCGGTTTGATTTGTAGCGTTGGTTTTTCACGCCATCAGTAGCAGCTGTTCGGCGGCATAAACAGTTGTCAGTTTGGCGCGGTAGTCAATGCAGTTTTTTACATAAAAAGCATTATTGTTGACCATCGTTTGCAAGTCGGTTTCGTTCCAGTCGGATTTGGCGATACCGAGTTGGTAGCGGTTGACTGTTGTTGCCGTACATGGCACGAGATTCATCACCAAAGGTGTGCCGCAGACAATAGATTCGGGAACGGTAACCATATTTAGATCCCGTTTTGTATCGATGAGCATCGCCATAGAAGTGGCAAGCAGGCTGTTCAGTTCGGCATGTGGCTTAAAACCAACGAATTCGACGTGCTGCTCAATGCCGAGATTTGCCGTCTGCTGTTTCAGCGCTGTTTCTAACTCGCCTGTCCCTGCAATGATCAATTTGAAGTCGTTGTTGTGTCGGACAAAACGCGCAAACTTGCTGATAATACTGCCGATATTTTTCCGTTCGATGAGTTGGCTGACAACGATAAACTGCCGCTTTTTTTCTGCCGAATAGAAAAACTTGTTGGCATTGATGCCATGTTCCACCGTTTGAGGTGCGACATTGTGCAAGTAATTTGAAATAAAGCGTTTAGCCTCTTCCGACCGTGCTACAATTCGCGTTTTTCCGAAAAACAATCGTGCTATAATGTTGTGCCACAGGCGAGATGGGAGTTGATAAAATTTTCTTTGATGGAAGGCGAGTTCCTGCCAAATCAGCGTTTTTTCAGGTGCTTGAATTGCGGCGAAGAGAGATGGAAAGGCAACCACCTCGCTCGAAATAATTAAATCGAAACTTGCCTTGTGGCGCCGTAAAAACCCCCACAGTTGGGGCTGAAACGGCAAGACGGACAGCAGAAATATTTTTTTCATAGTCGAAGGAAGAAATACGACTTCGACCTCATAGTCTTCCTGCGCGACAGGCGCATATTCGGTAGCGGCAACCAGCGTAACACGATGTCCCAACTCCTTGAATCCGAGTGCCAAATTGTAGATCATACAATCCTTGATGCTCGTTGCCGCAGGAATCCGGTTATTATCCGCTGTGCGCAGTATGGAATTAAGAAGGAGTATGTTCATAGGTTTTGTTCGTGATTTGCTTATAAATATTCTGATAATTTTTCACTGTTTGCGAAATATCAAAATTTTCTGTGACATAATGACAGGCTTTCTCTGCCCATTTTTCGCGCTGTTCGGGGGGTTGCATCATTATTTCATAGATTTTTGCCGCATAATCGTTAACGTTTTCGCTCGTAAAAACAGCCGCCATTTCGCCGTTTTTCGCGATACTTGTCATTCCGTCGATATTGGAACATAACACCGGCGTCATGGCACTCATAGCTTCCACTATCGTTAATCCGAAACCTTCCCACAGCGACGGTTGCACCAGCAAATCGTAATCCGTCAGATGCTCTCGGATATAGTCCTTGCTGCGAGCGCCCAAAAAAGAAACATATTCGCTGATGTTGAGTTGCTCGGCTAATTGTTTCAAATACGGTTCCGATTCTCCGGCGCCTATCATATCAAGGTGTATATTTTTGCAATGATATCGATTGACTATCAAGTAAATAGCTTGCAAGGAAAGATGTTGCCCTTTATGAATATGCCGTAACCTTCCAATTTGAACTATGCTGAAAATTTTGTTTTTCTTGTGTTGTTGTCGCCGAAATAAAGCAATATCCACTCCGTTGTTAATGACCGGAGAAATGATGCCTGATTGTTGCCGGATACTATCTCGGACGGCATCCGAGATGGAAAAAAGATAATTATATTTGCGGAGATCTGTCACATCCTGCTTTACGTCATGAACTGTCAGGCATAAGTTCTTTTTCAGCACTCGCATCGGCAGGTATCTGATAATATTATCCTGATGAAAATGGAGAATATTGGCGTCGGAAAAAGCGATGAACACATTCAATTTCAACAGATAATACGGATTTTTGCTTTTTAAAGGTCGCCGAATAAGCCTGATTTTGATTTTTTTGTTCAATTGTGCTAACAAGTCAGGTGCTATATTGTCGTTGATAATTAATATTTCCACCTCATTATCAGCGCATTGGCGATTGGCAATATCAATCAGCATGGTTTCTGCGCCGCCATAGGTAAAACTCCAAAGGACGTGTGTGATTTTCATGCTGTCCGTTTTAAAAGTTTTTTATAACAAAACACAAGAAATCCGACCGGTAAAACGATGATGCCCCATTTATGCAACAACATATTGAATGCTGTTCCGAATTTATAATTTTTTGCCACAAAAAAAGCCTGCCAATATCTGTTGTACGCTCGCAATTTTTGTAAAACAGGGACTGGATACATTGAAGCGTACAAATTATTTTCCACCATATTTCCTCGCGGCGTTGAATATGTGCCGACTGACGAACGTCCTGTTTGTAAATATTCGCAAAAATACAGCGGCTTTTCATTTGCAATAAACAGCGTTTTATATTTTTTTGCCAGCATCAGCCAAATATATCCGTCGAGACAATTGTTTTCGTCGGAAAAAGTTGGGATAGGACAAAATTCACGGTAATTATCGGTTTTGACCACTTCCGCTCGGTCGCCTGTTATTTTGTGAACTGTTCGATAAGAACAAAAATCGCTGACAAGATTGTCGGGATTTTTCTGCGTACCTATGGGCGTTCCGTTGTGATGGTGTCGCAAAAATGTGATGGAACAGATTTCCTTATTGTCTTTAATTTTCGGGTAATTTTGATTGATTACTTCAACTGCATCCTCGCTTAAAAAATCGTCGTGGTCAACGCTTAACCATAAATCGCCGATTGCTTTTTGAATGCCGAGATTGACTGCTGTTGTTTTGCCGCCATTTTCTTTTTTGAAATAATGTAATGGAAAATTTGCTTTTGCCTGCATTTTTTCGACGATTTCATCAGTATTGTCCGGAGAACCGTCATTGACCAAAATCCATTCAAAATCTTTATTTGTTTGCCTCATAAGAGATTCAAACAGTTTTGTCAGCAGATTTGCCCCTTTATATGTTGCGGTGAAAATTGTAATCAGCATTATTTTTTATTCTGAATTTTTTCAATAATTTTTTTTGGCAAAAGCGTTTTTGCTATTTGCCGACATTTCCAATACATCGAACTGAAAACGGCGCGGCAAAGTCCAAGCGTTCTATACCAATTATTAAACGGCGCCGTTTCTTCCAAATTGTGCCATTCGTCAAAAAAAAGCAGTTGATTTTTTCTGTATCGTTTTTTGGATTGCGACAACAAAAACAGATTCAGATGTTGGTATGCGCCATAACGCAAATAAACTATATTTCTTTCAAAATCCTGCAGTCCGTTGGCGCTCAATTTATGTGGCTGGTCTTCAAGATAAATTCCCAAAGGCGCTGTCGTTTTTACAAACGGAAAATGAATTGCGGCTCTGACCTGAAAATCAAAATCGGCTACGCAACGCAACTGTTCATCGTAATATCCAACAGTTTGATGGATAGTTTTTCGCCACATTTGAAAACAGGAAATATGATATTGTCGGAAGAAATCTTTTTTGCTGTTATTCAAGGGGCTGTTTGTGCAGAAATCGCCCTTTACGCCATAATTTTTCGATACCCAAATATCTCCGTAAGCGATTACCGCATCCGGATTTTTGTCCAATGCTTCGGCTTGCTGCAGAATACTGTCCGGGAAACGGACGTCATCGACATTCCAGACGGTGATATATTCGCCCAGCGAAAGTTTTATGCCTCTGTTCCAAGTGCGATAAAGCGTTTCGCGTTCGGGAATGACGATGTGTCGCACATAGTTCATTTTGGGTAAATAGCGGCGGATGATCTCCATTTCGCTTTCCAAAGGTTCATTGTGCAACAGCAAAACTTCTATTTGCTCCTTGTCTTCGATATTGTAAAGCGTTTCTAAATAGGCGCCTAAAAAGTTCTCACAGCGATACAGGGATGTTAAAACAGATATTTTGATGTTTTTCTTATTCGTCATTCCCGATGCAATTTGGTTTTTACATCAAATACAATGAACTGATAGATTCGTTGTTGCAAACGCGCAGAATAGCGGTTGCGAACAGTTCGGCGACAGAGATGATTTTCACTTTTTCGCTCTTTTTGGAGTAGGGGATACTGTCGGTGAACATAATTTCCGTTAGTTGCGAATTATCAACGCGGGCGGACGCCGGATCCGACATTACTGCGTGCGAAGCGATGGCTCTGACCGAGTTGGCGCCTTCGGCAATCATCAAATCGGCGGCTTTGGTAATGGTTCCTGCCGTATCGACAATGTCATCTACCAAAATCACATCCAAGCCTTTGACGTCTCCGATAATTTTCATTTCCGACACTTCATTGGCTTTTTTTCGCAGTTTGTAACAGATCACCATCGGACTGTTCAGATGTTTGGCGTAGGAATTTGCGCGTTTGGTGCCTCCCACGTCGGGCGTTGCGATGATCGGATTCGGCAATTTCCATGTTTTCATCTCTTCAATAAAGATAGAGGAGGCATAGAGGTGGTCAACCGGCACATCGAAAAATCCTTGAATCTGATCGGCATGCAAATCCATAGTAATCAGTCGGTTGATGCCCGAACTGCTCAACAGATCGGCAACCAATTTAGCGCCGATAGCCACGCGCGGCTTGTCTTTGCGGTCTTGTCGCGCCCATCCGAAATAGGGAATGACGGCGATGATTGACTTGGCAGATGCACGTTTGGCGGCGTCGATCATCAGTAAAAGTTCCATCAGATTATCGGCATTCGGATAGGTTGATTGAATCAAAAACACATGAAAACCGCGAATTGATTCTTCATACGACACAGAAAATTCGCCGTCAGCGAAATGTTCGATGTTCATTTGCCCGAGCGGACAGTCTAAACTTTTACAAATTTTTTCAGCCAGATAACGCGATCCGCTACCTGAAAACACTTTAAAAGGGATTTTTGTATCCATGATGTATTCCGTTTGATTGTATGTTTGAAATTCTCTGCAAAAGTAATAGAAAAATCGGAATAATTCCAATTTTTTTGCAGATAATTCTATTTTTATTTACCTTTGCGCCTGAAAAACCGAAAAGCGGCTGTGGCGTAATTGGTAGCCGCGCCAGATTTAGGATCTGGTGCAGAAATGCGTGCAGGTTCGAGTCCTGTCAGCCGCACAGATAATGAATAAACACTTGAAAATTTCCCCAAAGTAACGTTGGACGACCAAGAAAACAGTGCGCAGGTAGCTGTAACAGTTTTCTTTACGGAATGACTATTTTTTTGCAGGAAAAGCTGTCGGAAAATTGCAGTTGAACGATATAAATTCCGGCGGATAGCGGGATGGAGAGGTGTTGTTGCGTTGAAGTATGTTGGGCGATGTGTTTGCCGAGAAGGTCATAGATACGAATATTGGCGGTTTGGCGGGTCGGGTTGTCGATACGGAGCGAATGGCGGTCGCTGTAAATTTGCAAGGCATCAATGTTTTTTTCTACCGGAACAATGGCGGTTTGAACTGAGGACGGTGCATAAGCCGTACCTTCCAAATAGAGTGCGGACGAAATGCCCGATATTCCCGCGCCGGTAGTGTAGCTGCCTTCGATGAGCGTCATCCGGTCGAAATGAGCGATGCAGGTTGCGCCACGCGATACAAAAAAATACACATGGGCGGGCAAAGTTGTCGGCGTAACAAAACTGAAGCCTGCATCGGTATAATTGCCGAACCCTTGCACAGGATTGGTATAATTATATTCGGCAAAAAAATCGGTGAAGAAATCGCCGAACCGCACTTTATAGCCTGCGCCCTGCGGACTGGTATCTTTGTGCGACATGTGCCGAAAGCGCAGCAGGTAGGCAGTGGCGGGCTGCATCCCATACAGTTCTTGCCATAGACTTGCGCCTTCGTCGCCTTCGCCGTAGCCGTGCAACATAAAGGCATAATCGCCTTCGATGAGGGGCAAGAGGGCTGCATATCCCGAATTGACGGTCAGATTATTGGTGCGCGAGCCGGTACCGTAATACGAATCCAGCGTGTTCCATTCGGCGGCTTTGGAACGAATGTCGGTCGGACGGCTGACCGGATCGTAGCCGGAAATATATGTGGCTACCTGCTCAAAACCCGGATTGCGAAACAAATTTTTCGGATCGTAGATGCCGGTTTTGGCGGTCGAATCGTCTGCCGCCGAAAAAATATCGGGGAACGACATGGCAAGCTGTGGTGTGAGGGCGAGTTGGTATTTGCCGTTTTCATAGACATACACCACGCCGTCTTTTTGTGCAAATCGCACTGTTCCCGCTTCGGTCGGCGTGTAGCTGAGGTAATTACTGCCGATCACAATCGGGGCAATTCCGCTTGTTGTAACTTCCAAAGTAAAATCGCCCACCGACGGCTCAAAGCTGCTTACATTGACGCTTGCGCCGCCGAAATTCTGCAATTCGGGCAGATCGGGCGAATAAGGATAGGGTTCGTCGGCGTCGTCCTGATTTTCTTCATCGGGATACAAAGAGGTGAGCGGCACGGTGGTTTTGGGCGTATGGGCGCTCGACCACGAGAGCGTGTAGGGGCAAGGAATTGCCGCATTGGTCGTTGTTTTGATGCTGATATTGTGTTTGTGGCTTGCGATCAGCGGAATCGACGCCGAAATTTCTTCCGATGTGTCGGTCGTTTTTTGTATCAGCAGCTTGCCATCGACATAGACGTCCGTCGGACAAGCAGTTTGCAGATAGAGCGTATATTGTTCGCCGTAAATGGTTTCCAAGACGCCACTGCCTTTGCTGTTCAAGCCTGTGCCGTCGGGCGTATGCGGATTGTCGAGCAGGTAATCAATCACGGCGACTTTTTTATCTCTGCCGACATAGACAAACGACAGCACGCCGTCGTTGAGCAGTCGCGGATGATCGACTTGCGGCTCGGAACAAAAACGGTTTTTATCGACGTCCGTCATCAAATTCCAGTCGGAATAATCGGCGGCGGCGGTGGCAGCGTAGATTTCTGCGCCGTTGGCGATCACCCATGCATTGTCGAACTTGTCGCACACGACTTGTGAGCGGCAATAGGAATAGACTTGCGAGCCGTTATTTTTCACCTGATTGACAGCCCAAGTGCCGTCTGTCTTGCGAAAACGGTGGTGCAAACGCGCTTTCAGACGCGAATTGTCCCAGTTGGAATCGGTGCCTGTGCCGTCGGGCATATACGAATTAAGGATATGTACTCTCCCTTGCTGGTCGCTGCTTTGCGATTCCTGATTGATATAGCCGCGATTATAGCCGATAGTCGCTATTTGCAAGGACGACAATTCCTGCCGCATACATTCGCCATGTGCGCGACTGTCGGTAGGCGTCGTATATTGATTTTCGGTAACAGCCACCTGCTCGCCTGCATTGTTGCGCCAAGTCCGTCCGTCGTCGGTACTGTATCCGTAGAAAATATCGTGATTGGAGCCTCCGCCGTAATCGTCGCGCCAGCACCACGAGACGTGCAAGCGCCCCAGATTATCGTAATCCATACGGTTGATATAAGCGCAGGCATTGGGATTGGCGTCCATGCCTTGCACATAGCGCCCGATGAGCGACCAAGTGTGGGTAGCGCCGTCGTATTCGCGGAGGTAACTGTCTCCGTCTCCGCTCAATTTATAGCGACATTCAAACAGCAAGTTGCCGTCGGGTTTTGAGATAAAACGCGGATAGGTAACATCCGGCACGGCTACTCCGGGAACCAAAATATTGGTCGTTTCCGAAAAGTTTGCCGTCGTCCATTTCATCGTTGCAGGCTGATTGGCAAGTCCTTCCACCGAGCGACAATAGTGCAGCGGACTGTTGTGGTGGTCGTAGGATAGATGAATCGTTCCGTCTTTGGCGCAGATACCCAGACTGATGACATTATGCGAGTCGTCGGCGCTGTTTTGATACGGGAAGACCAATTCGTGCCATTCGCCTAGTGGCAATTTGCGTCGCGACAGGCAGACATTGCGGGTGTTGTTGTAATAGACTGTGTATTGATAACCCTTGTAAGTCAGCAACATATCTTGCTGAAAAGCTTGACCGGAGAGCTGCTCCGAAGTCGAAAGCAGATAGACATTGCTGTTGGGATTTGTTTCGCCCACCCTGACAAAGCGTACAGGATCGGCTGCATTAGCCGTGAAGGCACACAGACTGCAAAAAATGGCGAGAGATAAGATGTTTTTCGTCATGATAATTGTATTATTTGATTTGGACGGCAAAAGTAGGCATTTATTTTGGGACAGAGGGTAGAAAAATAGTTCAAAGAGGTAGAAAAATCCGTCTTTACCCGACGACACTGATGGGGTGTCTCAAAAGCAGAAAAGCCACGTCATTCCGGCGAAAGCCGGAATCCCTTTCCAATCGTTAAATCCTAATATACAATCATTTAGCATTTAACGATCTTCGGGGATGGCGGATCAAGTCCGCCATGACGTGCTTTTGAGACAGCCTCTTATGGGATTGCAAATCAAGCCCGCCATGACGGTATTAGTTGCTTACTTTCTTCGATACGCGGGTTCGTTGAGCAGGTTTTCGATCAGGGCGTCGTTTTCCATTTCCGTGATGCTGTTGAAAATATAGGGGACAGGTTTTGGCGGCGATCCTAATTCGTTTGAAATGCCGCTACCGTAGTAGATGTCTATCAACGCCGCCGTTTCTCGTTGTTTCTGCAGATCGTCTTTGTGCAGCAGTTCATTATGCGGGATATCTTCGCTACCGTATCCGGCTGCCAAGACGGTGATTTTGATTTCGTGTTCCAAATCTTCGTCCAAACCTTCGCCCCAGATGATATTCGGATTTTGCGAAAATTGCGACATATATTTGCGCAATTCGGTCATTTCGCTGCCTTTCAATGGTTTGGCGCTGGTATAATAGATATGAAACAGTACCTTGTGTGCGTCGAAGACTTTGTTGTTGTTCAGCAGGGGCGATTTCAGGGCTTGGTCGAAAGCGTCTTCTACGCGCCGTTCGCCGTCGCCAAAGCCGGTATTCATAATGGCGACGCCACCGTTTTGCAGGGTGGTTTTCACATCGGCAAAGTCGGTGTTCATGTGCGATGCTTTGGTGATCAGTTCGGCGATACTGCGGGCGGCTGTCGATAAGATATCGTCTGCTTTTTGCCAACATTCCAATATGGTCATATCGCCGTAGATATCCACCAATTTTTGATTGTTGATGACCAAGAGTGCATCAACGCTTTTGCGCATTGTTTCCGTACCGCGCAATGCCTGCACGATTTTCGGCATCCCTTCAAACAGGAAGGGGATGGTGATAATGCCGATGGTCAGGATGCCCATATCTTTGGCAATTTGTGCGATCACAGGGGCAGCTCCGGTGCCGGTGCCGCCGCCCATTCCGGCAGTAACAAAGACCATTTCGGTGCCGTCGGACAGCAGTTTTTTGATGTCTTCCTGACTGTTGAGGGCATCCTGTAAGGCTTTTTCGGGATTGTTTCCGGCGCCCAATCCGCTGGTTCCCAACTGAACTCTGACCGGCACATCGCTTTTCAACATCGCTTGATTGTCGGTATTGCAGAGGGCAAAACTCACATCCTGAATGCCTTCTTTGTACATGTGCGTAACGGCATTGCCGCCGCCGCCGCCTACGCCTATCACTTTGATAATAGTTGCCCGTTCTTTCGGATGAGCAAATCCGGTTAATATTTCTTCCATTGCAGATCTTTTTTTAATTGTTATGACTCTTGGTCGTCGAATAAAGTTTTTTCCGCAGTTGTTGCCACATTTTTTATCCACGTGCCCAACCAACCTTTCTTTTTAGGTTCTTCGTTTTTTTCGACCGTCGGTTGTTTCGGTTTCGGCTTTTCCTGCGAAACGGGAGCAGGGGATCCGAAAAGTTCGCCGACAGGACGAATCGGTTCTTCCGGTGCATCTTCGGCGCAATTTTCTTTTCCGGCGAGCAGCAAACCTTTCAGACAGGATTGTGTCGGATAGCTGACGATGCGTACCGGATATTTTTGCTTTTCGAGATAGCCTTGCAGATTTTTGAGTTGAGAGCTGCCTCCGGTGATGATCAGTCCGGCGGGCAGGTCGGATTCAAACCCCGCGTTTTTAATTTGGCGAAAAACATTGCTGAAAATTTCATTGACACGTGCATCTAAAGCGCGGTGGATCTCGTCGGTTTCTGTGGTCAGCAAATCGGCGGACTGCAATTTCCATTCTTCGGCATTGCGCTCGTAGTCTTTCACCGTGCTTAAATCTTTGGTGATCGCGTCGCCGGCTAACGGAATGGTCGCCAAATAATGCAACAAATTGTTTTTGTAAATAGAGAGCGTGGTAATGCCCGCACCTGTTTCGATCAAGGCACAGCCGTCGCGTTTTTCTTCGGGCGCCAGTTCGGCGGCGCTTGCCAAAGGCGAAACGATATATTCGACGACTTTCAATCGCGCTTTGTCTTCCACTGTGGTTTTCAGGCAAGGTTGGATTTGCGGACGTCCGACGATCAGACGGAACTTGGCGGATAACTCTTTGCAATGCACGCCTTTGGGCGATTGTTCGAGTTTTCCGTCGGCACGATATTCGGGTGCGATGATGCCATACACTGTCGCTGCTTCCGGCTCGTACTGCTCACATTCCTGACGCAGCTCAGCCAAAATTTCGTCGGTTACTTCACCGTCCACCGTTCGGTCGGCAACATAATATTCGGAGTGGAACGAAAATCCGCCCAAACCCACATAGATTTGTTTGATTTTGGTCTCCCCTTTTGCCGTTAATTGTCGATTCAAGTCCCTGATCAGTTGGCGGATTTTTTCCGCAGCTACTTCTGTGTTATGCACATAGCCTTGTCGAACACAGCCGTCCGCATCCAACTCTGCATAAGCCAGTTCGGTTCCGTTTTTTCGGGCTGCTTTGGCTCGAATTTTGGATGTTCCCAAATCCAATGCTACAATATATTCCGATTTCATAAGTAATTATTTTTTTTATTTTTTTGTACAGACTACTTGATTGTTATATTTCAGATTGATGACCGAATAGCGATTCCAGCCTATTTTGTCTAATGCTTTGTCGTAAAACAGTGCTAATTTATTCAATTTGTCCGCATAATTATCCATTTTTCCCAGCAGAATGATATGACTGCCTTTGTGCGGAATCAGTTCGACGTCGCGATTGGGCAAGATATATATCTGGTCGATTTGCTTTTCCCAGTCTTTATTTTTACGCAGAAATTGCGCAAAATCGTAGAGTTGGGTTTGTGCATATTCCTTGTTGATATGACCGGTAGCGATCGGCACATGCACAGCAAATTGCGGCGGCGCGGGCATGATGACGCCATCCTCGTCCAAATAATAATTGTTGTCGGACGTGATCACACGCAAAATCGGCAAGCGTTGATAGACCGTAATTTTCAGCTGGCAGTCGATCGTTTTATACACTTTGGCGGCACGGATCAGCGGATTTTGTTCGAGTAAATCTTCGATGCGGTCGGTCTTGATTTGCGACAGCGTTTTCCCTGTCGGATTCAAGTTGGCTTTCATAATGATGTTTTCTATCTGTTTGTCGTTCAGATAGGAGACCCCATGATTGGCAGGCGTTTCGATGTGCATACCTGCGCACACATTGTCGTCGTTGGCTTTCGGATTGACAAAAGCGACCGCAAAAATCATATATGCCAACAGCACGACCACCATCAGAATTTGAAAAATCTTTTTAATCATGAATTAGTTTCTTTTTAACAGGTTCGACCAATAATTCTATATCTCCCGCACCGGCAATCAGCAAGACGTCGGTGTTTTTTGCGTCGATAAAATCCACCAATTTGTCGTAGGGGACCAGCGTTTTTTTCGCCGTGCTAACCAAATCGAGTATCATTTGCGACGAGACGCCGGGGATGGGCGTTTCGCGTGCCGGATAGATCGGCAATAAAATCACTTCGTCTGCCAACGACAAAGATTGGGCAAATTCGCGGTAGAAATCATTCGTGCGCGAATAAAGATGCGGCTGAAAGGCGACCGTCAATTTCCGATTCGGATACAATTTGCGGACAGACGAAATGGAGGCGTCCAACTCTTCGGGATGATGCGCGTAATCATCTATCAGCACTAATTTGTCGGTTTTGATGTAGAAATCGAAACGCCGACGAGCGCCACGAAACGACGCCATTGCTGCCTGCATCTCTGCGTCGGAAACGCCGCACAAACTCGCTATCGCCATCGCCGCTACTGCATTTTTGATATTGATTTCGATGGGAACGCCCAGATTGACGTTGGTGATTTTTCTGTCGGGGGCGACGAAATCGAACAGGATTTCACCGTTGGCAATACGGATGTTTTCAGCGCGATAGCTCACCTCCGACCCTTCTCCAACAGGCGAGGGGCAATTCCCCCTCTCCGTATCAGAGAGGGGATTATGGGGTGAGGAGTATCTGTAAACTTTCACTCCTTTCTGCAAGTTTAATTTTATATCCACGCCTTCTTCGATGAGTAGCACGCCGTTTTCGCCGACGAGCGCGGCAAATTGTTCAAAGGCTTTTCGGTATTCGTCAGCTGTGCCGTAAATATCCAAATGGTCGGGCGCTACGGACGTGATCACCGCCATATAAGGATGCAGCCACAGGAATGAGCGGTCGTATTCGTCGGCTTCGATCACGGTCAGGTCGCTCTTGTCGGAAAGCAGCAAATTGTTGTCATAATTTTTCAGGATGCCGCCGAGAAAGGCATTGCAATCCACCGACGATTGTTTGAGCAGGTGGGCGATCATCGACGAAGTGGTGGTTTTTCCGTGCGTTCCGGCGACACAGATACCGCGTTTGGTTTTGGTGATTTCGCCCAAAACTTGAGCGCGTTTCATCAAGTTGAAACCATTGTCGCGGAAAAATGTCAATTCCGAATGGTCTGTCGGTATAGCAGGCGTATAGACCACTTCCGTCGTGTTTTTGTCTTTGAAAGCGTCCGGAATCATGCTTGTATTGTCTTCGTAGTGGATCGCGGCGCCTTCGCTGTTCAGTTGTTTGGTCAGCGCCGATTCGACTTTGTCATATCCGGCGACGGCATGTCCTTTTGCCAAAAAATACCGCACCAAATTGCTCATCCCGATACCTCCGGCGCCTACGAAATAATAGTTGGGCAAGACAGTGGGCGTGAGGTGCAGTATTTCGACGATCTCATCAACAATCTTATTGGCGGCGTCGGGCAACGCTAATTTCAGGATATTTTCGCTCAACGATTTCAGTTGGACGTCGTCCTGTATGGTCTTCAAAGCCAACGGAATCAGTTGGATTTTTGCTTTGGCGTCGGAAACTAAAATTGCCGCGTGTTTTTCGACCAAAGCCATTGCATTTTTAGTTTGATGGTCTTCGGCAACATTGGGCGAGGGCGTCAGGATCACCGGTTTGCCCAGCAGACAAAATTCGGAAATCGAGCCTGCTCCGGCGCGTGAAATCACTAAATCGGCAATCGAATATGCCAAATCCATGCGACTGATAAATTCCAAGGGATAGATCTGATAGGGCAGGGGAGGCAGGGAGAGAATATCCTTATAATAGTACTTGCCGGTTTGCCACAGCACTTGCACGTCGCTGTCGGCGATTTCCGACAGATGTGCCAGAATACTTTCGTTCAAGGTGCGGGCGCCCAGACTGCCACCCAGCACCAAGAGCGTTTTTTTATCCGTATCCAGACCGAAAAATTGATAGGCTTCGCGGCGTTTTTCGTCCGTGATCACCAAGTCCTGACGGGTCGGATTGCCGGTCAAAACAATTTTCTTTTTAGGGAAGAAACGTCCCATGCCTTCGTATGCCACGCAAATTTTCGCCGCTTTTTTCGCCAACAGCTTGTTGGTAACGCCTGCGTAGGAGTTCTGTTCTTGCAGCAAAGTCGGGATAGCTCGTTGTGCGGCAGCTTTCATCACCGGTCCGCTGGCATATCCGCCGACGCCGATGACCATATCCGGCTGAAAGTCTTTGATGATTTTCCGCGCCATTGCCATACTTTTGTAGAGTTTCCAGAGGACAGCAATGTTTTTCAGCGGATTTTTTCTGTCGAATCCGGCAACCGGCAAGCCGATAATCCGATAACCGGCGGCAGGCACTTTTTCCATTTCCATCCGATTTTCGGCGCCGACGAATAAGATCTCGACATTCGGATATCGGATTTTCAGCGCTTTGGCAATCGAAAGCGCCGGAAAAATATGTCCTCCGGTGCCGCCGCCGCTGATGATGATTTTCAATGCTTTACTCATAATTGTTCTGTTTGAGAGATTTGTTGTTCTTCCTGAAATTCTTCTTCGATAGCTTCTTCGGTTTGAACGCCTCGCGGATTGTCATAACGGCTGACACTCAACAAGATACCGAAATAGACGCAGATCACCCAGATGGAGGTGCCGCCGCGACTGATCAGCGGCAGCGTTTGTCCGGTCATAATGAGACCGACCGAAACCGCCATATTCACCAATGCTTGTACGACGATGATCAATCCCGCACCCATGACCAATAATTTGAAAAACGAATTGTTTGTGCGCCGAGCAATTACGCCTGCCCGCAAAAGCAAGGTCAGATACAAAAGCATCACGCCGAATCCGCCCACTATCAAACCGAGTTCTTCGATGATAATAGCATAGATCATATCGGAATAGGCTTGCGGCAAGATGTGTCGCTCGATGCCGTTGCCGGGCAATTTTCCGAATATACCGCCGTTGGCAATCGCAATTTTGGCGTGTGCCTCCTGTAAATTTTCGTCCGTAATTTTAAAATGGGGACTGTACACGTCTTCTTTGGGCTGATTGAGGCGGCTTTGCCAAGTATCGGCACGGGGCAAAACTTTGTTTACTAAGGCGCTGTTCAATATTTCTACGGGCGTAAATTTGATAAAAGAATAGGCTGATCCGCAAGTTACGAGCGCAATCACGGTGATCCACAGCATTTTTTTCCAAGGCATTTGTCCGATCCACAGCATCAGATAGACCACAAGCGCCAAGATGAAAGCGGTGGAAAGGTTTTCTTTTAAAATCAGGGCGCAAGTAACGGCGGTAGCCCCCATAATCCACCAGAAAATCGTGTTGGCATTGCCTTCTTTGCGTTTGCCGAGCAACCAAGCCGTTAGCACGATCAGCGATAATTTTGCCAATTCCGAAGGTTGAAATCCTGCGATATAGCGATGAGCGCCATTCACATTTGAGCCGACAAACATGGCGGCTACCAAACCTGCCCATGTCAGCGGCAAAACGATACCAAGCGCCGAAAAATATTTGGGGGGAAGCGCATGAAAAGCCATTGTGATTCCCAAACCCACTGCCAAAAACATCCAATGTCGCGCCACCGGTTGCCAATAATCCATATCGTAGGTCAGCGTACTGGATGCGCTGTACATTTCTACGGCGGAGATGACCATCAAAAACAGAAAAATCATCCATATCACGCGGTCGCCGCGAAAAATCTTACTGAAAAAATCTAATGTTGTCATAATTTACTTACACATGTTTTAAATTGTTTTCCTCTGTCTTCATAATTCTGAAACAAATCGAAACTTGCGCAGCAGGGCGAAAGCAGCACTGTGTCGCCTGCAAGGGCAAAGTCGTAGCAGCGTTCGACGGCTTCCTGCATCGAGCGGGC